>JAGWPD010000205.1 GCA_028870705.1 Gammaproteobacteria bacterium | reverse complement strand
GGCGCAGCGCCTCGCCCTCACAAACGCTCGCGGAGCCGCCGGAATCCGCGGCCAGCGACTGCGCGGCCTCCGCAAGCTCCGCTGGCCCGAGTTCATTGGCCGGACTATTCACCAGGTTGCGCGCCAGCGAGATCGCGGCGGCCGCGGCCCGGGCATAGGCGGCGTCTGCGCCCTCGGGCACGAGCAGCTGGGCGGCTGGAGTGTTTTTGTGCTGCGTGCGGAATCGGGTGTAACGGTAGCCGCCCAGCAGCCAGCCCAGCGCGAACTGTGTTGCCGCCGCGGGATGGAGCGGCGCGGCCAGCGCGTATAGCCCTGATGGCAGTCGCTCGGCGCAGGCGGCACCGTCCCAGATCGACGGTTGCGCTTCGAGCGATGCCCCAAGCCCCGCCACGGCCGCGGCCACGCTACCGGATGCACCCGGCACGGTCATGACGCGGGCGCGCTCCGCCTGGAACCCATGGCCGCCCAGCCAGGCGGCACCGGCGGGCTCCAGCCTCGCCAGGCACTGCGACAGTGCGGATTCTCCGACCAGCCACAGCGGGATGGGAATCTGGCCGTCGGCATGATCGAGAAGCATCCCCCTAGCTTAACCAATTGCGTTGACAAGTACTTGATGCCGTGGTGTTATTCGGTCCCATGCCGCGTATCCTCGTACTGCTCGCCGGGAATCTGCTGCTGCTGCGGAGCAGTCAGTGCGGGAGCTGCATGTTGAGCTAGGGTCCGAAGGACGCAACAACACCAGAACCCCGCACCGGCCGCCGATGCGGGGTTTTTTTTAACCTTGGGAGTTCCGGGAGTTTTTCATGAAGTTGTTTTCGCAGAAGGACGTGGACAAGAAGGCGCTGAAAGGTGCGCGCATCGCGATTCTGGGTTACGGCAGCCAGGGCCGCGCGCACGCGCTCAACCTCAAGGACAGCGGTTTCAAGGTCATCGTCGGCGTGCGCAAGGGCGGCGCGAGCTGGAAGAATGCCAAGCGGGACGGGCTCAAGGTGGCCGAACCGATCGACGCGGTCGAGGGCGCCGACCTGGTCGCAATGCTGGTGCCCGACATGGCGCAGAAGGCGCTCTACCAGGCGATCAAGCCTAAGCTGGATCGCAATGCCACGCTGCTGTTCGCGCACGGCTTCAACGTGCACTTCAGGCAGATCAAGCCGCGCAAGGATCTCGACGTGGTGCTGATCGCCCCGAAAGGCCCGGGCGGCCTGGTGCGCCGGCAGTACCAGCAGGGTTATGGCGTGCCCTGCCTGATCGCCGTGGCGCAGGATGCGACCGGGAAGGCGCACAAGCGCGCCCTCGCCTACGCACATGGCATCGGCGGCACCCGCGGGGGCGTGCTCGAGACCACCTTTGCCGAGGAGACCGAGACCGACCTGTTCGGCGAGCAGGCGGTGCTGTGCGGCGGCGCCACCGAGCTCGTGGTCAAGGGTTTTGAAACGCTGGTCGAGGCCGGCTATCAGCCCGAGGTCGCGTACTACGAATGCCTGCACGAGCTGAAGCTGATCGTCGATCTTCTGCATGAAGGGGGCATCACCAAGATGCACCGGTACATCAGCGACACGGCCAAGTTCGGCGACCTGACGCGCGGGCCGCGCGTGGTCAACGAGCGCACGCACAACGAGATGCGGCGCATCCTCAAGGAAATCCAGAGCGGGCGTTTCGCGCGCGAGTGGATCCGCGAGAGCGAAGCCGGCGGCAGGAACTACCAGCGCATGCTGAAGGCCGACCTGAACCAGCCGATCGAGAAGGTGGGAGCGAAACTGCGCGCGCGCATGCCTTGGCTGCAAGCCACCCGATAGCGATCACGTTTGTAGCAATACAGGCCACGCACTGGCGATTGCGAGCACTGGAGACCCTCATGGCGACCGAAGCAGACCGGGTATTGATCTTCGACACCACCCTGCGCGACGGCGAGCAGTCGCCGGGCTGCAGCATGACGCAGCCGGAGAAGCTGCGGGTGGCCCGGGCGCTGGCGGACCTGGGCGTGGATGTGATCGAAGCGGGCTTCCCGGCCGCCTCGCGCGGCGACTTCGAGTCGGTGCAGGCGGTGGCGCGCGAGGTGCAGGGCCCGATCATCGCCGGGCTGGCGCGCTGCACGCGCGCCGACATCGAGGCGGCCGCGCGCGC
>JAGWPD010000022.1 GCA_028870705.1 Gammaproteobacteria bacterium | reverse complement strand
GGGGACGCCACGGCCGTTGGCGCGGTGGCCGGCTCCGCTGCGGGCTGCGCCGTCGCCGCGGCGGCGATCGCCAGCGCCTGCGGCGAGAGCAATTCCAGCGTCGCCGTCAGCTCTTCCTCGAGCGTGAGTTCGGGATCGCGCGCCGCGCCGGTCGTCCTTGCGCGGGCCGGACGCGCCGCTTCCGCGGCGACCAGTTCCGGCAGGGCCCGCAGGCGCATCTGCGTGGCCGACAGGGCATCGCTCAACCATTGCTCGAACGCCTCGATCGAAGCGGGCTGCACCAGCGTCTCGGTCATCGCCGCCTTGCGATCGACGATCACCATCACCAGGCCGAGCACCGAACCGCCATGCGCGGCGCGGAAGCTCACCGCGACACGCCCGTCGCCCAGGTCATGTTCATGATGGGTCGGTGCGCCCTCGCCCGCGAACACCTCGAGCGAGGCGCGCACGGCCTCGTGTTCATCGGGGCCCAGCACGCTCTCGTTGAGCCAGAGCACGTCGGCATGTTCATCGTGCAGCGACAGGCTCCACACGCGCACCGCCTTCAGCGCGGCGAGCATGGTGCGGGCCAGGGCCTCCAGTTCGGCGGGGCGATCGCCGGCATTGTCCGCCGGAGGTGGCGTGGCGCTCATCGTTCGCCGAGGATCATGCGCCGTTCCTTCGCGGCATAGCCGTCGCTGGCGGCTGCCTCCGGCGCGGCGAGCGATATGGCCACGCCCACGAGGAAGGCGAGCGGCATCGACACCAGCGCCGGGTTCCTGAGCGGGAACCACGCGTGCGCATGGTGCAGGATGTCGACCTGCACGGTCGGCGACAGGACGATCAGCGTGGCGGCGGCCAGCGTGCCGGTGACGATCGACGCGACGGCGCCGGCCGTCGTGTAGCCCCGCCAGTAGATCGACAGCACCAGCGCCGGGAAATTTCCGCTCGCTGCCAGCGCGAAAGCCAGCCCCACCATGAAGGCGACGTTCTGGCCCTTGAACGACAGGCCGAGAGCGACGGCCAATATGCCCAGCATGACGCTGGCGATGCGTGCGACCCGCAGCTGCTCCGCATGGGGGGCATTGCCATTGCGGACCACGTTGACCCACAGATCGTGCGAGAGCGCTGCGGCGCCCGACAGCGTCAGTCCGGCGACCACCGCCAGGATCGTGGCAAAGGCCACGGCCGCGATGAACCCGAGCAACGGCGTGCCGCCCAGGGCTTCCGCCAGGAGCGGCGCGGCCATGTTGCCGCCCTTGTCGACCGCCACGATGGCGTCGTGCCCGACCAACACCATCGCCCCGAAACCCAGCACGAAGGTCAGCAGGTAGAAACTGCCGATCAGGCCCGTGGCCCAGAACACCGACTGGCGCGCCGAGGGCGCATCCGGCACGGTGTAGAAGCGCATCAGGATGTGTGGAAGGCCGGCCGTGCCGAACATCAGCGCCAGACCGAGCGACACCGCCTCCCAGGGCGAGCTGATCAGCTTGCCGGGCGCCAGCACCGCCGCGCCATACTGGTCGGCAGCGGCCGCGAACAGGCGCAGCGGATTGAAGCCGAAGCGCGCGAGCACCAGCAGCGCCAGGAGCGCCGCGCCGCCAAGCAGCAGCGCCGCCTTGACGATCTGCACCCAGGTGGTCGCGATCATGCCGCCGAACAGCACGTAGGCCAGCATCACCGCGCCGACGATGACGATCGCGGTCTGGTACGAGAGGCCGAACATCAGCTTGATGAGGTTGCCGGCGCCGACCATCTGCGCGATCAGGTACAGCGCGACCACCGCCAGCGCGCCGAGCGCCGCGGCGATCCGCACCGGGCGCTGCCTCAACCGAAAGCTGACCACATCCGCGAACGTGTATCTGCCAAGATTTCGCAATGGCTCGGCGATCAGGAACAGCACCACCGGCCAGCCGACCAGCCAGCCGGTCGAGTAGATCAGGCCGTCGAAGCCGGAGGTTGCGACCAGGCCCGCGATGCCGAGGAAACTCGCGGCGCTCATGTAATCGCCGGCCAGCGCAAAGCCGTTCTGCCGCCCGGTGATGCGCCGGCCGGCGGCGAAGAATTCCTCGGTGGTACGTGTGCGCCGCGCCGCCCACCAGGTGATCGCCAGCGTCAGCGAAACGAACGCCAGGAAGAAGGCGATGGCGGTGGCATTGGGCGTACCGGGCAGGATGGCGGCGCCATTCACGGGGCGGGTCCCTGCGCGCGCAGTTCGCTCACCCGGCGGTCGAGGTGCGTATTGGCCCAGCGCACGTAGATCCAGGTGACGATCCATGCGGCCACGATGAGCAGCGCGCCGAGCAGCACGCCCAGGCTGAGGCCCGGGCCGATGATCGTACCCACCAGCGGCTTGTCGAAAGCGACCAGCAGCACGAACCCGAAGTACGCCACCACCATGACGGCGCTCAGGGTCGTCGCAATGCGCCAGCGCTGGCGCGACAGGAGGCCGAGCGTCATGGCTGCCGCCGTTACTTCATCGTGGGCATCATGAAATCGGCACCGCCCGCGGAGGGCGCCGGCCAGCGGCTGGTGACGGTCTTCTGCCTGGTGTAGAAGCGCACTCCCTCGGGCCCATGCACGTGGTGGTCGCCGAACAGCGAGGCCTTCCAGCCGCCGAAGCTGTGGAAGGCCATCGGCACGGGGATCGGCACATTGACCCCGACCATGCCGATCTGGATCCCGCTGGCGAATGCGCGCGCGCTGCGCCCGTCACGCGTGAAGATCGCGCAGCCGTTGCCGAACTCGTGGCGGTTGATCAACTCGATCGCCGCGGGCAGGTCGGCGACGCGCACCATCGACAGCACCGGGCCGAAGATCTCCTCGCGATAGATCTTCATGGCGGGCGTCACCCGGTCGAAGAGGCTCCCGCCGAGGAAGAATCCCTGCTCGTGGCCCGCCAGGCTGAAGCCGCGACCGTCGACCAGGAGCCGTGCGCCCTCGGCCACGCCGCTGTCGATGTAGCCCCTGACCCGCGCGAGATGCGCGCCCGTCACCAGCGGACCCATGTCCGCCTGCTCATCCATCGAGTGCGAGATGCGCAGCTCCCGCACCCGCGGCACCAGCCGCGCGGCCAGCGCATCCGCGGTCTTTTCCCCGACCGCCACCACGACCGAGATCGCCATGCAGCGTTCGCCCGCCGAACCATAACCGGCGCCAAGCAGCGCATCGGCCGCCTGGTCGAGGTCGGCATCGGGCATCACCACCATGTGGTTCTTCGCCCCGCCCAGCGCCTGCGCGCGCTTGCCGCGCTCGCAGGCCCGCGTGTAGATGTAGCGCGCCACCGGCGTCGACCCGACGAAGCTGATCGCCCGCACGGACGTGTTGTCGAGCAGCGCGTCGACCGCTTCCTTGTCGCCATTGACGACATTGAGCACGCCGTCGGGGAGCCCGGCCTCTTTCAGCAGCTCGGCCAGCAGCAACGCGGTCGACGGGTCGCGCTCCGAGGGCTTGAGCACGAAGCAGTTGCCGCAGGCGATCGCGACCGGGAACATCCACAGCGGCACCATCGCGGGGAAGTTGAACGGAGTCACCCCGGCCACGACGCCCAGCGGCTGGCGCAGTGAGTAGCTGTCGACCTCCCGGCCCACGTTCTCCGAGTATTCACCCTTGAGCAGCTGCGGGATACCGGCGGCGAATTCCACCACTTCGAGGCCGCGGGTCAGCTCGCCGCGCGCATCGGCGATGACCTTGCCATGTTCGCTCGCGATCTGCGCCGCGACGCGCTCGGCGTTGTCGAGCAACAGGCTGCGGAAGCGGAACATCACGCGCGCGCGCTGCAAAGGCGGCACCTGCGACCAGGCGGCAAACGCCTCCTGCGCGGAGCCCACGGCCTGCGCCACTTCGGCCGCGCTGGCGAGGGCCACGCGTGCGCCGACCCGGCCGGAGCTCGGTTCGTACACATCGGCAAGGCGGCCCGAGGCGCCCGGCACGCGCCGGCCGCCGATCCAGTGGGCAATTTCCGGCGCGGCCGCCGCGGCTGGGATGGCGTTCATGGTCGCGCGATCATACGCAACCGGGAACGCTCCCGGCTAGGGCCTGTTCCGACTCAATACGTCAATGCGTTGCTGCTCAAAATGCTTTCAGACAAGGCGCGAGGCGCGCCGCGTGGTTGTTCCACGTAAGCGCCGAGCAACGCCGTACGAAAGCCTTTTGAGCGCAACCCGCCGGGGCCGGCCCGGTTCTGCGCAGGGCGGCGTTGCTCCTCCCTCATGTACGGCAAGTACACTTCGGTCGTCGCGCCTTGCCCTGCGCAGAGCCGGGCACGGCCGCATTGACGTATTGAGTCGGAACAGGCCCTATTTCGCGGTGATCGGCTTCAGGACCTCGGTGCTGACGCTGTAGTCGGCGATGGACACCTGGTGCGGCGTGCACGAGGTGCGGTACTCGGTATTGCGCAACGTAAAACCCTTGCGCAGCAGATCGTGGATCTGCTCGACCAGCTCGCACTCGCCTGCGCCCATGTAGCTGGGCCGGTCGGGTGCCAGCTGCACCCTGGACCAGCCGGCTTTCACGACGTCGGCGGCGGCCGGATCGGTCGCCGGCGCCAGCGAGCTGAACTCGGCCGTGACCCAGGCAAACTTGCTCGGGCGGTCGGGACCGTAATTGCAGCCGGTGGCATGTACCTTCGCATCATTGCGCGCCCCGAAGGTCAGCAGGATCTGCCGGACTTTTCCTTCCAGGCCATCGCAGGTGTAAAGGGTCGTGAAGCCGGTGTAGTCGAATTTGAGCGTCTGTTTGTGCCACTGCGCGGGCGCGGTCGCCGGTTCAGTGCCTTCGAGCGCCGCGGCCGCGCCCACCGTGGCCAGCGAACCCAGGGCCGCCAGCGAGGCCAGCGCGAACAGCGCGAGACGCGTGGGAATGCTTCGTTTCCGGGTCATGTTGCACCTGCACGTATGGCCTGGGGGCGATGTCGCTTGGACCGGCGCCAAGGCGGATGGTTCAGGAGCCGGGGCGATCCGCCCTGCCCACCGCGTGGCCGCCGAAGGCGTTGCGCAAGCGCGCCAGGAAGCGCGCGCCGTAGTCGCCGCGCCCCTGGCTCGCCAGGCGTACGTTCAGCGCTGCCGCCGTGACCGGCAGCGGCACGCCCAGGTCCAGTCCTTCCCGGACCGTCCACCGCCCTTCACCCGAATCGGCGACGAGAGGCGCGACCTGGTCCATGAGCGGGTCCTGGCGCAAGGCTCCCGCCGCCAGGTCGAGCAGCCACGAACGCACCACGGTGCCATGCCGCCACGCCTCGGCAATCGCGGCCACATCGAGCGCGAATTCCCGCTTGGCATGGAGCAGCGCGAAGCCTTCCGCGTAGGCCTGCATCGCGCCGTACTCGATGCCGTTGTGGACCATCTTCGTGTAGTGACCGCTCCCGGTGGGACCGCAGTGCACCCACCCGCGGTCGGCGGCCGGCGCCAGCGCCTGGAACACCGGCAGGAGCGGTGTGACCGCGGATTTCGGGCCACCGAACATCAGCCCGTAGCCTTCGGCCAGCCCCCAGACGCCGCCGGATACGCCCACGTCGATGAAGTGCAGGCCGCGCGCCTCGAGCGAGGCGGCCTGGCGCAGCGTGTCGTGGTAATCCGCATTGCCACCGTCGAGGATGACATCGCCGGGCGAGAGCAGGCCCGCGACGGCGTCGATCGTCTGCGTGGTGATCGCGCCTGCCGGCAGCATCACCCAGACCGCGCGGGGCGCGCGCAGCATCGCGATGGTCGCCGCCAGGCTCGTGCCCACCGCGACGCCAGGCTCGCCGGCGACACCGGCGCGGGCCGCTTCGGCGACATCGAAGCCGCACACCGGGAGCCCCGCGCGCGCCAGGCGCCGCAGCATGCTGGCGCCCATGCGCCCCAGGCCCACCATCGCCAGCGTGCGATCGGCGCTCATTGCATGTGCTGGCCGCCGTTGATCGCGATGTTGGCGCCGGTGACGAAGGCGGCCTCTTCGCTCGCCAGGTAGGCCACCAGCCCGGCCACTTCCTCGGGCTTGCCGAGCCGTCCCATCGGGATCTGGGGGATGATCTTGGAGTCGAGCACTTCCTTCGGGATCGCCATCACCATCTTGGTGCCGATGTAGCCGGGCGAGATCGTGTTGACCGTGACGCCCTTGCGCGCGACTTCCAGCGACAGGGCCTTGGTGAATCCATGCATGCCCGCCTTCGCGGCCGAGTAATTGGTCTGGCCGAACGCGCCCTTCTGGCCATTGACGGACGAGATGTTGATGATGCGGCCCCAGCCGCGATCGACCATGCCGTCGCACACCTGCTTGCTGACGTTGAACACCGAATCGAGGTTGGTGTGCAGCACCGCATCCCAGTTGACGCGGTCCATCTTCCTGAAGGTCATGTCGCGCGTGATGCCGGCATTGTTGACCAGCACATCCACCGGGCCGAGCTCGGCCGTGATCTTCTGGACGCAGGCCACCGTCGAGATCCAGTCGGCCACGTCGCAGGCATAGGCGTGGAAGCTGTAGCCGCGGGCCTGCATCGCCGCGAGCCACTCGCTGGCCCTGGTGTTGCCGGGCGAATAGGTGGTGGCGACCGTGTGGCCGAGCGCCGCGAGCTTGATGCAGATCGCCTCGCCGAGGCCGCCCATTCCGCCCGTGACCAGGGCGACCCGTTTCCTGTCCATAGTTGCTGCCCCTCTATTGATCCTGCTTCAGCCGCGTTCCACCGCGAGCGCCACGCCCATGCCGCCGCCGATGCACAGGCTCGCCAGCCCGCGCCTGGCGTCACGGCGCGCCATCTCGTGCAGCAGGGTCACGAGTATCCGGCAGCCGGACGCGCCGATCGGATGGCCGATCGCGATCGCGCCGCCATTCACGTTGATCTTCGCCGTATCCCAGCCCATCTCGCGGTTGACGCCGATCGCCTGGGCGGCGAAGGCCTCGTTGACCTCCATCAGGTCGAGGTCGGCGTGCTGCCAGCCGGCCTTGCGCAGGCACAGCTGGCTGGCCGGCACCGGCCCGAGCCCCATGAATTTCGGGTCCACGCCGGCCGAGGCGTAGGCCTTGACGCGCGCCAGCGGCTCGAGTCCCAGCTCGCGTGCCCGGTTGGCTGAAGTCATCACCACCGCAGCCGCGCCATCGTTGAGGCCGGAGGCGTTGCCCGCGGTGACCGTACCCTCCTTGCTGAATGCCGGGCGCAGCTCGGCGAGTGATTCGATGGTCGCACCGGCGCGCACGTATTCGTCGGTGTCGAAGCGCAGCACGGCCCCCTTTTTTCCCGGGATCTCGACCGGCACGATCTCATCCCGGAAGCGGCCGGCCTGCTGCGCGGCCTCGGCCTTGTGCTGCGAGGCCACCGCGAATTCGTCCTGCTCGCGGCGCGTGATGCCGAACTTCGCGGCGACGTTCTCGGCCGTGATGCCCATGTGGTAGTTGTTGTAGGCGTCCCAGAGGCCGTCGACGATCATGCTGTCGATGAGTTTCGCATCGCCCATGCGGAAGCCATCGCGCGAGCCCGCCAGCACGTGGGGCGAGGCGCTCATGTTCTCCTGGCCGCCGGCGATCACGATCGCGGCATCGCCGCAGCGGATCGCCTGCGCCGCCAGGTGCGTGGCCTTCAGGCCGCTGCCGCAGACCTTGCCCACGGTCATCGCCGGCACCATGTCGGGCAGGCCGCCACGCAGTGCCGCCTGGCGCGCGGGATTCTGCCCGCAGCCGGCGGTAAGCACCTGGCCCATCAGCACTTCGGAGACCTGCGCCGGCGCGATGCCGGTGCGCGCGAGCAGCGCCCTGATCACCTGCGCACCCAACTCGGCCGCCGGCACCCTGGCCAGGCTGCCACCGAACTTGCCGACCGCGGTGCGCAGCGCCGCGACGATCACCACTTCTTCCATGCCATCCTCCACATGCGCGTCCGGCCTCATTCTACCGGTCCCAAAGCAAGCTGCCGTCCACTTTTTGCGCGTCGGTCGCGCCGGTCAGCGCCATGCTCACTTCCAGCTCGCCGCGCAGCACCGACAACGCCCGGGCCACGCCCGCCTCGCCGCCGGCGGCGAGTCCGTACAGGAAGGCCTTGCCGATCAGGCAACCGCGGGCGCCATGGGCCAGCGCCTTGAGGATGTCCTGCCCGCCCATCACGCCGCCGTCGAACAGCACCTCGCAGCGCCCGCGCAGCGCGTCGACGACCGAGGGGAGCGCGGCAATCGTCGAGGGCGCGCCATCGAGTTGCCGGCCGCCATGGTTCGACACCACGACGGCATCGGCACCCGCATCGGCCGCACGCCGCGCATCGTCGGGATCGAGCACGCCCTTGAGCACCAGCTTGCCGGGCCAGAGCGAGCGCACCCAGGCGACGTCCTGCCAGTTCACGCTGGGATCGAACTGCCCGCTGATCCAGACCGACACGTTGCGCGCGCCCTGCGAGTCGGGCAGGTGCCCGACGATGTTGCCGAAATTGCGCCGCTTCGCGCGCAGCATGCCCAGCGCCCAGGCCGGCCTGGCCGCGATATCGAGCGCGTTGCGCAGCGTCAGGCGCGGGGGCACGGCGAGCCCGTTCTTCGCGTCGCGCCGGCGTTCGCCCTGCACCTGCAGGTCGAGCGTCAGCACCAGCACCGGGCATTGCGCGGCGCGCGCCCGGCCGATAAGTTCTTCGTTGAAGCCCCGGTCGCGCATCAGGTAGAGCTGGAACCAGAACGGCGCCCCGCTCGCCGCGCGCACATCCTCGATCGAGCCGATCGAAAGCGTGCTCAGGCAGAACGGGATGCCGGCCGCCGCGGCGGCGCGCGCGCCGCAGATCTCGCCGTCGCGATGGAACAGCCCGGTGAGGCCGGTGGGCGCGATCGCCAGCGGCATGCTGCACGGCTGCCCGGCCAGCGTGGTCGCGGTGGCGATGCTCGAGACGTCGACCATGACGCGCTGGCGCAGCCGCACCGCCTCGAGATCCGCACGATTGCGCCGCAGCGTCAATTCGTCATAGGAACCCCGGTCGAGGTAGTCGAACAGCGCGCGCGGCACGCGCCGGCGCGCCACCTCGCGCAGGTCGCCGATGCTGTTGAGCACCCTCATGCCCGCCGCACCGCGACGATGCGGTTGCGCAGTTCGCCGATGCCCTCGATGCGCGACACCACCAGGTCGCCGTCCCTGAGCGCCTGCGGCGGATCCATCGCGTAGCCAACCCCGGCAGGCGTTCCGGTCAGGATGATGTCGCCCGGCTCGAGCGTCAATCCGGCCGAGAGCGCGGCGATGATGGTCGGTATGTCGAAGATCATCTGCGCCGCATGCGCGCGCTGGCGCTCCTCGCCGTTGACGCTGAGCGAGAGTTCCAGCCGGGCCGGATCGGCTATTTCGGCCCGCTCGACGATGCAGGGACCGAGCGGACAGGTCGTGTCGAGCGACTTGCCCTTGAACCACTGCTCGTGCCGGCGTTGCAGGTCGCGCGCGGTGAAGTCGTTGGCCACCGTGTAGCCGAAGACGTGCTCATGGGCGCGGGTGGCGTCGATGTCGCGGCCGCCGCGCCCGATGACCACGGCGAGTTCCACTTCATAGTCGAGGAGCCGCGTCAGCCGCGGATCGAGGCGCACCTCACCGTCGGGGCTGTTGACCGCGCCGGTGGCCTTGGTGAAGAACTGCGGCACCTCCGGGAGCCGGGCTTCCTTGCCGGCACGCGCGTAGCCCTCCTTGACGTGGTCGACGTAGTTGCGTCCAACACAGAATACGTTGCGAATTGGCACGGGGATTGGAGCGAGGAATTGAAGGCGCCCGGCATCCAGCCAGACATCGGCGAACTCCTCGCTCCGCGAGGCGATGCGCTGCAGTGCCGCCCGTGCGCCATCGCCTCCGCGGATGATCGCCAGCATGCTGCCCAGGTCGGCCGCCTCGTTGATGTGCCGGCCGGCCGCGGCCAGATCCAGCACGCGCGCCTCACGCCACCATCCCGCGAACACGCGCCCCGCCTCGCTACAGCTGACCAGTTTCACGTCGGCACACTCCGCGGCCCGCTCGCGGGCTGGTAGAGATCCGCATATTGCTCGCGCAGCGCACTCTTTTGCACCTTGCCCATCGAATTGCGCGGCAGCTCCGCGACGACCAGGATGCGCTTCGGGATCTTGTAGCCGGCCAGGCGCTGCCGCAATTGCGCCAGGAGCGGTTCGGCCGCGAGCGGACCGCGTGCCACCACCACCGCCGTGACCCCTTCGCCGAAATCCGGGTGCGGCACGCCGAACACGGCCGACTCGGCCACGCCCGCGAGCGCGTCCAGCTCGGCTTCGACCTCGCGCGGGTAGACGTTGAAACCGCCGGTGATGACCAGGTCCTTGCTGCGCCCGACGATGCTCAGGTAGCCGCGCGCGTCGAACCGGCCGACATCACCGGTGACGAAGTAACCATCGGCGCGGAATTCCGCCTGCGTCCGGTCGGGCATGCGCCAGTAGCCGGCAAAGACGTTCGGCCCCTTGACCTCGAGCATGCCGGTCTGCCCGACGGGCACGGGCGCGCCGTTGTCGGGATCGACCACGCGCACCGCGACGCCGGGCAACGGCAGGCCAACCGTGCCGGCGATGCGCTCGCCGCCATAGGGGTTCGAGGCGATGATCCCCGTCTCGCTCATGCCGTAGCGTTCCAGGATCGAATGTCCGGTGCGCGACAGCCATTCGGCATGCGTGTCGGGCAGCAGCGGCGCGGAGCCCGAGACGAACAGCCGCACGTTCGCCGTGAGTCCGCGATCGAGGCGCCGGTGCTGCAGCAGCCGCACGTAGTGCGTCGGCACGCCCATGTACACGCTCGCCGCCGGCAGGTTCTGCACGACGGATTCGACCTCGAATGCGGGCAGCACCAGGAGCGAGGCGCCCGCTGCGAGCGTGACGTTCACCGCCACGAACAGACCGTGGATGTGGAACAGCGGCAAGGCGTGCAGCAGCACATCCTGCGGAGTGAAGCGCCAGCCAGCCTTGAGCGCGAAGGCATTGGCGGCCAGATTCGCGTGCGTCAGCATCGCGCCCTTGGCGCGCCCGGTGGTGCCGGAGGTGTAGATGATCGCCGCCACCTCAGTGGCGTCGCGTTCGGCGTTCGGGCAACGTGTGTCGCACAGGTCGGCGCGTTCGAGGAGCGAACCGGCATGTTCCGCGCCGCCCATCGTCACCACGTGCGCCACGCCCAGCCGCCGGGCCTGCGGCAGCACCGCTCCCATGCGCGCGGGTTTGCAGACCACCACGCGCGGCTGCGCATCGCCGATGTAATATTCGAGCTCGGCACTCGTATAGGCGGTATTGAGCGGCACGTACACGGCGCCACAGCGCAGGCAGCCGAGATAGAGCAGGATCGCCTCGGCGCTCTTCTCGGCCTGCACCAGCACCCGATCCCCTGGTTGCACGCCGAGGTCGAGCAGCGCATTCGCATACTGCGCACTGCGCAGGTCCATGGCCGCGTAGCTGATCGCACCGCGCCCGGCCTGCCGGGCGAACGGCCGGTCCGCGGCGGCCTGGCCGCACAGCCGCTCGTAGAGATTGCCGTTCACCGGGCGTTGCTTCAGACGGGATGCGCCGCGGTGGCCGCGCCGCTGCGGCGCTTGGCCTCGCGCCGCCGCGCGTGCAGCACCCATTCGGTGTAGCCATTGGCCTGAGCGCGGCCCTTGAACACGAGTTCGCAGGCCGCCTGGAATGCGAGACTGCGTCCGAACTCCGGCGCCATCGGCCGGTAATCCGGTTCGCCCTCGTTCTGGCGGTCGACCACGGCCGCCATCCTTTGCAGGGAGTCCAGCACCTGCTCGCGCGAGCACGCACCGTGCAGCAGCCAGTTCGCGATGTGCTGGCTGGAAATGCGCAGCGTGGCGCGGTCTTCCATCAACCCGACGTCGTGGATATCGGGTACCTTCGAACAGCCGATGCCCAGCTCGACCCAGCGCACCACGTAGCCGAGGATCCCCTGGGCGTTGTTGTCGAGCTCGGCCGCGATCTCCGCGGCATTCCAGGAGCGGGCCGGTGCCAGTGGCGGCGTCAGCAGTTCGCCCAGCCCGGCAGGCGCGCGGCTGCGCAGCCCGGCCTGCACCGCGCCGACATCCACTTCGTGGTAATGCAGGGCGTGCAGCGTCGCGGCCGTGGGCGATGGCACCCAGGCGGTGCTGGCGCCGGCCAGCGGATGCGCGATCTTCGTGCGCAGCATCTGCGCCATGCGATCGGGCATCGCCCACATGCCCTTGCCGATCTGGGCGCGGCCCGCCAGCCCGCAACGCAGGCCGATGTCCACGTTCCGCCGCTCGTAGGCCTCCAGCCAGGCCGCATTCCTGATCTCGCCCTTGCGCAGCATCGCACCCGCCACCATCGAGGTGTGCAGCTCATCGCCGGTTCGATCGAGGAACCCGGTGTTGATGAACGCCAGGCGCTCGCGCGCCGCGCGGATGCATTCCAGCAGGTTCGCGCTCGTGCGCCGCTCCTCGTCCATGATGCCCATCTTGAGCGTGTGAGGCGCGAGGCCGAGCAGCTCCTCGACGCGCGTGAACAGGAGCGCGGCGAGTTCGACTTCTTCCGGGCCATGGAGCTTCGGCTTGACGATGTAGATCGACGCACAGCGGCTGTTGCGGGGACCGCCGGCGGCGCGCAGGTCGTGCAGCGCGATGAGCGCGGTGATTGCCGCATCGAGCATCGTCTCGGGCACCGGCGCGCCTTCCAGGCGCACCATGTCGCTGTACATGTGATGGCCGACGTTCCGCACCAGCAGCAGGCTCCGGCCGGGCAGCGTGAATTCGCCCCCATCCGGCGCAAGATAGCGCCGCTCGTCATTGAGCCGGCGCGTGATCGACCGACCAGCCTTGTCGAAGCGCGCCTCGAGGTCACCGCGCATCAGGCCCAGCCAGTTGCGATAGGCCGCGACCTTGTCGTGTGCGTCGACTGCGGCGACCGAATCCTCCAGATCCTGGATCGTGGTGAGGGCGGATTCGAGCACCAGGTCGCTCACGCCGGCGGCGTCATCGCGCCCGATCGGGTGCGTGCGGTCGACATGGATCTCGAGGTGCAGACCGTGGTGGCGCAGCAGCACCACGCGCGGCGCCGCCGCACTGCCCTGGAAGCCCGCGAAGGCCGCGGGCGCCTGGAGCGGTGCTTCGCCCGCGGCCACCCGCGCCAGCAAACGGCCATCGGCCACGCGGTAGGCGCTGGCGTCGCGATGCGAAGCCGCAACCAGCGGGAAATGCCGGTCGAGCAGCTCGCGTCCGTACGCCACCACCCGCGCGCCGCGCAGCGGGTCGTACCCGGCGGCGCGCGCGGCCCCAGCCATCGCGGGAATCGCATCGGTCCCGTAGAGGGCGTCGTACAGGCTGCCCCAGCGGGCGTTGGCGGCATTGAGGGCGTAGCGCGCATTGCTCACCGGCACGACCAGCTGCGGGCCGGCGAGCGTGGCGATCTCGGCATCGACGTTCGCCGTGCCGATCTCGAAGGCCGCACCCTCGGGCACGAGGTAGCCGATCTCGCGCAGCATCGCCTCGTACGCCGCGCCGACCCCGGCCGGTCCCGGGTGGCGGCGATGCCAGGCGTCGAGCCGCGCCTGCAGCTCATCGCGCTTGGCCAGCAGCGCCGAGTTGCGCGGCGCGAGTTCGCGCAGCAAAGCGGCGAGCCCATGCCAGAATGCCGCGGGCCCGATCCCGGTGCCGGGCAACGCTTCCCGTTCCAGGAATTCCCGCAGCGGCGGATCGATCTCGAGGCCCGGGGCCGCGGTCGCCACGTTCACGGCGCACGCAAGTCGTCGTACTCCCGGTGGCGCTCCATCGTGGCGCGCACGAACGAGCAGACCGGCACGACCCGCTCGCCGCGGCTGCGCACCAGCTCGAGCGTCGCGCGCACCAGCCGCGTGCCCAGCCCGCGGCCGCCGAGCTGCGCCGGCACTTCGGCATGATCCAGGTACAGTACCGAACCCGAGCGGCGATAGCCGATGTACGCCATGGCGCCGTCCACCGCCAGTTCGAAGCGCTGCGCTGCCGCGTTGTCGGTCAAGGTCTCGGGCACAGTGCACTCCTGTAAGATTCCCGCGCATGAGCGAGGCTGAATACGAAGCGCTGTCCCTGAGCCTCCAGGTGGCGCTGCGCAGCGTGATCTGCAGCCTGCCGCTGGCCGTCGCCGTGGCCTGGCTGCTCACCCGCCGGCGCTTCTCGGGACGCGCATTGCTCGATGCCTTCGTCCACCTGCCGATGGTACTGCCACCGGTCATGATCGGCTACGTCCTGCTGCTGTTGTTCGGGGTGCGCGGACCCATCGGCCACTGGCTCTATGCACACTTCGGCATCCGCACGGCATTCACGACCGCCGGCGCCGCGCTGGCCACCGCGGTCATGGCCTTTCCGCTGATGGTGCGCACGATCCGCCTCGCGCTGGAGAACGTCGATCGGGGACTCGAAGAGGCCGCGCGCACGCTCGGCGCCGGCCCGCTCGATCGTTTCTTGAGCGTGACGCTGCCGCTCATGGCGCCCGGCATTCTCGCCGGCGCGGTCACGGCGTTCGTGGCCAGCCTGGGCGAATTCGGTGCGGTCATCACCTTCGCCGGCGATATACCCGGCCAGACCCGCACCTTGCCGATCGCGCTGTATGCCGCGCTGCAGGCCCCCGACGGCGGCGCCGCGGCAGCGCGCATCGCTGCGCTGAGTTTTGCGCTCGGCCTCGCAGGCCTGTTCGCCGCGGAACTGCTGGCCCGGAGCCTGCGCCGGCGGCTGGGTCGCTGACGCGTGCTGGCCGACGCATGCTGAATGCAAGACTGCAGCTGCGGCGCGGCGAATTCACCATCGACGCGCGCTTCAATGCGCCCGCACCCGGCATCACGGCCCTGTTCGGGCGCTCGGGAGCCGGCAAGTCCACGCTGATGCATCTGCTCGCCGGCCTGACTCGCCCGGACGCCGGCGCGATCGGGCTGGATGGCGAGTGCTTCTACGATTCCGAGCGTGGCATCGATGTACCCGCGCAGGCGCGCGGCATCGGCTACGTGTTCCAGGACCTGCGGCTGTTCCCGCACCTTGGCGTCGGCGGCAATCTGGAGTACGGCCTGCGGCGCGCCAGCCGCCGCCGCGGCGCGCGCCTCGAATTCGCGCGCGTGGTTGCGCTGCTCGGGCTGGAGGCGTTGCTGGCGCGGCGCACCTGGCAACTCTCGGGCGGCGAACGCCAGCGCGTCGCGCTCGGACGCGCGCTGCTGGCGCAGCCGCGGCTGCTGCTGCTGGATGAGCCGCTGTCGGCGATCGACGCCGCGCGCCGCCACGAATTGCTGCCCTACTTCGAGCGCCTGCGCGACGAACTCGCGTTGCCGATGATCCTGGTCACGCATCGTTTCGACGACGTCGTGCGGCTGGCCACGCATGTCGTATTGCTCGAGGCCGGCCGGGTGCTCGGGCAGGGCGACCTGCCCAGCGTCAGCCTGCGCAGTGAAATGCGTGGGCTGCTGGGGCCGGATGGCATAGGCGCCGTCGTGGAAGGATGCGTCGATTCGGTCGATGCGGGCGCCGGGCTCGCCTCGGTTCGGGTCGGCACCGGCCGATTGCTGGTGCCGTCGGAAGGCCTGCGCACGGGCGAGGTGCTGCGCATGCAGCTGCTGGCCCGCGACCTGATCCTGGCGACGGCGCCCCCCCAGGGGCTGAGCGTCCGCAACCAGCTGCATGCCGTCGTCACCGGATTGCAGCGCGAGCCGCACCACCATGTGCTGGTGAGCGTGGATGCCGGCGGAGCCGCGCTCCTGGCCCGAGTCACCGAGGCGGCCGCCCGCGAACTGCAATTGCGCGAGCGCCAGGAGATCTGGGTACTGGTCAAAGCCGTCTCACTGCGAAGCCAACAGCAGTAAAGAATATTTTTCTCTTTGGTATCAATAATATACGACGTATACCTATCAATTTATCTCGCTCGCATATCTGCGCCCGGGCCCGATCGTTACGCATAGATACGGATGACGCTGCGGCCCCGAAGGGCGAGTGTACCGGCCGGGGCATGCGCCCCACGCGCGCCGAGGTGAGCCGTGCACAGATTCCGACTGATCCTGGTTCCGGTCCGCAAACTCAGTGTCCGCCGCAGCGTGGTGGTGGAACGCGCCGCCGAGATCGCTGCCGGGTGCGGCGCGCAGCTCGAGTTGTTCCACGACCTGTCGACACCGGTCTACGTCGATACGCTCTATGGCGGGGGCAGGTCGCTGGACGCGCTCACGCGCTCGATACGCGCCGCCGCGCTCCGTTCGCTCGAGCGCCTGGCCGAGCCGCTGCGCGCGCGCGGCCTGAAGGTCCGCACCGCGGCCGTCTGGGACTTCCCGCCGTATGAAGCCGTGGTGCGGCGTGCGCTCGGCATTGGCGCCGACCTGATCGTCGCGCACAAGCGTGGCCACCACAGGATGAAGGCCCTGCTCGGCTATACGGACTGGGAATTGCTGCGCGCGAGTCCGGTGCCACTGTTGCTGATCAAGAGCGCTGGACGGCGTGCACGCGCGCCAGTCGTGGCGGCGATCGATCCGCAGCAGGCTTCGGCGCGACCCGCGCCGCTGGAGCAGCAGATCCTGCGCAACGCGGGTGCACTCGCGGCGGCGCTGCGCGCACCGCTCCATGCCGTGCAGGTCGAGGCACCGTGGGCGCCACTCGGGCGGCAACGCCGCAAACGCCTCGCGGACCATGCCCGCAGGGCGGGCATCCAGCCACGCCGCACGCATCTGCTCGAAGGCGACCCGGATCTGCTGCTACCGGCTGCCGCGCGCCAATTGCGCGCCGGCACGATGGTCATGGGCGCGATGAGCCGGCGTGGGCTCAAGCGCCTGTTCCTCGGCAACACCGCCGAGCGCCTGCTGGATGACCTGCGCTGCGATGTGCTGGTGGTGAAGCCGCCGCGGTTCGGCACGCGCCTGCCACGCGCACGACGCGGCGTGTTCTTCCTCTCCAACCTGCCCGCGCCCTGATCGGGCACCACCCCTGTGCACGGCGGCAACCCCATGCTCACGGCCGACGACGTCGAGCATTGCCGCAGCCAGCTGCAGCAGCGCCGCGCGGCATTGCGGGCGGCGTTGCTCGAGCACACGCGTGCCGGCGACACCGCCCAGGCGGGCGCGGCGGTCGAAGTCCATGATCTCAAGGACGAGGCCTTCGCACACACGCTGGCGAACCTCGCGAATACGGAACTCGGGCACGCGCGCGAGGAACTCGCGGCGATCGACGCGGCCCTGCAACGGATCCGCTCCGGCAATTACGCCGAGTGCGCCGCCTGCGGGCGCGACATCGGGCGCGAGCGGCTGCTGGTGCAACCCGGCGCCGACCGTTGCCTCTCCTGCCAGAGCGAGGCCGAGCGCAGCCCGGCGGCGCGCGCCGAACTCAGGTCTTAACCGGGCCCTGGGGAAGCAACACCGCCGCGCCGCTGATGCGGCCGGATCGCAGGTCCGCCAGCGCGCCGTTGGCCGCCTCGAGCGCGTAGCAGGTCGTGCAGGTGCGGATGGGGTGTCGCGCGGCGAAGGCGAAGAACTCCAGCGCGTCGCGCCGGGTGAGATTGGCGACCGAGCGCAGCACGCGCTCGCCCCAGAGGATTTCATACGGCATGGCCGGAATCGGGCTCATGTGGATGCCGGCGCACACGACGGTACCTCCGGGCCGCACCGCGCGCAACGCCAGCGGGACGAGCTCGCCAATCGGAGCAAAGATGAGCGCGGCATCGAGCGGTCGCGGCGGCGACTGCGTCGAATCGCCCGCCCACGCGACGCCCAGCGAACGCGCGAATTCTGCCGCCGCCCCGTCACCCGGGCGCACGAAGGCGTGGACTTCCTGACCACGGAGCCGCGCCACCTGCGCGATGATGTGCGCGGCGGCACCGAACCCGTAGAGGCCTATGCACGCGGCGGCTCCCGCAGCCTGCAGTGCGCGCCAGCCGATCAGCCCGGCGCACAGGAGCGGCGCGGCCTCGATGTCGCCATAGCGATCTGGAATCGCCACCGCGAAGCGCGCATCGACCAGCGCTTCCGTGGCGAACCCGCCATCGAGATTGCACCCCGTATAGCGCGCCTGCGGACACAGGTTCTCCGCGCCGCGGCGGCAGGCCTCGCACTCGCCGCAGGCCCAGCCCAGCCAGGCAACGCCGACGCGATCGCCAACGCGCCAGGCGCCGGCGCCCGGCCCCGCTTCGAGCACGCGCGCAACGATTTCATGCCCGGGAATCACCGGCAGCCGTGCGGCCGGCAGTTCGCCATCGACCAGGTGCAGGTCGGTGCGGCACACCGCGCAGGCCTGCACGGCCAGGCGCAGCTGGCCCGGGCCCGCCGCCAACGGCGGCCGGTCCACGAGCCGCAGCGGTTCTCCGCTCCGCTCGAGCACGCAGGCACGCATGTACACGCGGGCCAGAATAGCCGAAGTCCGCTAAAATTGAGGCACGGCCCTGCGGCGCGTTATGCTGGAACCGTTGCCGCACCAGCCGGGCCGGGCTGCGCCACAAGAAGAGGATGACATGCCAACCCGTTCGCGACTGCACGTGCCGGCCCCACCTGCCCGCCCTGGCCAGCCACCGGATTTCAGCTACCTGCAGCTTTCGCCCGCGGGCGCCGTGTCCCGGCCCGAGAGCACCTGCTCCTGGCGCGAGACCATGGCGACCGCCACCGGCCTGATCCGCGTGCTCGATGACGGGCACCGCGCCACCGGCCCCTGGAACCCGCGGCTCGAAGCGGCCGACCTGCAGGTCGGCTTGCGGCACATGCTGCTCACGCGCCTGTTCGACGAACGCATGGTGCGCTCGCAGCGCCAGGGCAAGCTCTCCTTTTATATGAAATCAACCGGCGAGGAGGCCGTATCGGTGGCCGCCGGCATGGCGCTGCAGCCCGGTGACATGCTGTTCCCGGCCTACCGGAACCAGGGCCTGCAGGTGGTGCGTGGGCGTCCGCTGGTCGAGCTGATGTGCCAGCTGCTCTCGAACACGCGCGACATGTGCAAGGGAAGGCAGTTGCCAGTGATGTACCACTCCGCTGCCGCAAACCTCTTTTCCATCTCCGGAAATCTCGCCACGCAGTTCCCGCAGGCCGTCGGCTGGGCGATGGCGGCCGCCATCAAGGGGGAGGAACACATCGCGGCCACCTGGACCGGCGAGGGCAGCACGGCCGAGGCCGATTTCCACTACGCGCTGCTGTTCGCTGCGGTGTACCGTGCGCCGGTGATCCTCAATGTCGTCAACAACCAGTGGGCGATCTCCACCTTCCAGGGCACGGCCGGCGGCGAGCAGAACTCCTTCGCGGCACGCGGTCCCGCGCACGGCCTGCCGGGCCTGCGCGTCGATGGCAATGATTTCCTCGCGGTCTACGCCGCGACGCGCTGGGCCGCCGATCGCGCCCGCACCGGCGGCGGCGGCACGCTGATCGAACTGGTGACCTACCGCGCCGCCGCGCATTCCACCAGCGATGATCCATCGCGCTACCGGCCGAAGAACGAGCCGGAATGCTGGCCGCTCGGCGATCCGATCGAGCGGCTGAAGCAGCACCTCATCGCGCTCGGCGAGTGGTCCGATGCGCGCCATGCCGCACTGAGCGGGGAACTCGATGCCCAGGTGGGCGCGGCCTGGCAGGAGGCGGTCAAGTACGGGACGATGACCGAAGGACCGCGGCTCGATCGCGACCTGATGTTCGAGGATGTGTTCAAGGAACTGCCCGAACACCTGCGCCGCGAGCGCGAGCTGCTGCGCGCTGAACTGGCCGCCCCGGTCTAGGAGCGGGCTGCCCCAATGGCCAAGATGAACATGATCCAGGCGTTGAATTCCGCCATGGACATCGCGATGGGGCGCGACACCAGCGTGGTGGTGCTCGGGCAGGATGTCGGTTTCTTCGGCGGAGTCTTTCGCGTCACCGACGGCCTGCAGCGCAAGTACGGCGAGCACCGCGTGCTCGACACGCCGATCGCCGAAGGCGGCATCATCGCGGCGGCGATCGGCATGGGCGTGAACGGCCTGCGCCCGGTCGCCGAGGTGCAGTTCGCCGACTACGTCTATCCGGCCTACGACCAGATCGTCAGCGAACTCGCGCGGCTCCGTTACCGCAGCGCCGGCGATTTCCACGCGCCGGTCACGGTGCGCATGCCCTGCGGCGGCGGCATCCGTGGCGGCCAGACGCACTCGCAGAGCCCCGAGGTGCTGTTCGCGCACGTCTGCGGGCTGAAGGTCGCGATCCCTTCGAACCCCTACGATGCCAAGGGACTGCTGATCGGCGCGATCGAAGACGACGACCCGGTGATCCTGCTCGAACCCAAGCGGCTGTACAACGGCCCCTTCGATGGCGACCCCAACAAGCCGGCCGTGCCCTGGGGCACACATCCGAAGGGCGAGGTGCCCGCCGACCATTACACCGTGCCGTTCGGCCGCGCGGAGATCGTGCGCGCGGGCCAGCAGGTCACGATCATCGCCTACGGCACGATGGTGCACGTCGCTGCCGCGGCGGCCCAGTCGCTGCAGCTCGACGCTGAGATCATCGACGTGCGGAGCCTGGTGCCGCTCGATGTCGACACGCTCTGCAACTCGGTGTGCAAGACCGGCCGCTGCGTGATCGCGCACGAGGCAACGCGCTTCGCCGGCTTCGGCGCCGAGCTCGCCGCGACAGTGATGGAACATTGCTTCTGGAACCTCGAGGCGCCGATCCAGCGGGTCGCGGGCTGGAACACGCCCTACCCGCATGCCTTCGAGTGGGAATACTTCCCCGGCCAGGCGCGCATCGCGCTGGCGCTGCGCGCCGTGATGGAGCCCCGATGAGCGTGCATGTATTCAAACTGCCTGATCTGGGCGAGGGCACGGTTTCCGCCGAGGTCGTCAACTGGCTGGTCAAGCCCGGCGACCTGCTCAAGGAGGACCAGCCGCTGGTCGAGATGTCGACCGACAAGGCGGTGGTCGAGATCCCCGCGCCGGTCAGCGGCCGGGTCCTCACGATCAATGGCAGGCCCGGCGATGTCATCGCGGTAGGCGCGGAACTCGCGACCTTCGATACCAGCGAAGGCGCCGCGGCCCCGGCGGCTGTGCCCGGCGCGGGCGGCGCACGCAGCGGTTCCGCCCCGTCCGGGGCGAGTGGTGCGACGGCCGCGGCGGCAGCCGATAGCGGGCAGGTGCGCGCATCG
>JAGWPD010000021.1 GCA_028870705.1 Gammaproteobacteria bacterium | reverse complement strand
CGCGGGAATGGCCGCCGCGCCGGGCACGGCGCCCGCAGCGGGAGCGGCGCCCGCGGCGGGCGCCGTGGATGCCGCCCACCACAGCAGTGCCGCGAGCGACAGGCCGCAGCGCCGCCCGCTCACAGCGCGGACCCGAAGTTCTCGCGGAATCGCGCCGCGAACTGCGCCGGATCGAAGCGGTGCTGCTGCGTGCCGTGCGATTCCATCTTGATTGCGCCGGCGAGCGAGGCGACGCGGCCGGTGGTCGGCCAGTCGAGGCCCCGCTGCAGCCCAAACAGGAGACCGGCCCGATAGGCATCGCCGCAGCCGGTCGGATCAGCGAGCCGCAGCGGGCGGGCCGGCGGAATCTCGTGGCGCTGGCCGCCGGCGAGGATCCACGAACCTTCGGCGCCGCGCGTGACGACGAGCGCCTGCACACGCGCGGCGATCTCCGGCAGCGACCAGCCGGTGCGCTCGGCCAGCAGGCTCCCCTCGTAATCGTTGACGGCCACCCATGTCGCGGTGCCGACCAGTGCGCGCAGTTCCTCGCCGTTGAACATCGGCAGGCCCTGGCCGGGGTCGAAGATGAAGGGTGTGCCCGCCGCCGCGAATTGTGCGGCGTGCTCGAGCATGCCCTGCCGGCCGTCGGGCGCCACGATCCCGAGCCGCACGCCTGCGGCCGCACCGATGTGGTTGAGATGCGCCTGGTTCATGGCGCCCGGATGGAAGGCGGTGATCTGGTTGTCGTCGAGGTCGGTGGTGATGAAGGCCTGCGCGGTGAACTCGCCCGGCACCACGCGCACGTGCGTGAGCGGGATGCCCTGCGACTCGAGCCAGGACGCGTACGGCGGAAAATCATGGCCGACCGTGGCCATGATCAGGCCCGCGCCGCCGAGCAGCCTGAGGTTGTAGGCGATGTTGCCGGCGCAGCCGCCGAAATTGCGGCGCATCGAGGGCGCGAGGAACGACACGTTCAGCACGTGGATCCGGTCGGCCAGGATGTGCTCGCGGAAGCGCCCCTCGAACACCATCACGGTGTCGTAGGCCAGCGAACCACAGATCAATGCCGTCACCAGCAACCTCCTGCGCCTTTCAACGGTCCAGCAGTACCAGCAGCCACACCGCGGCCAGCAGCACGAAGGCCACGAACACGGCGGCGGAGCCGAGGTCCTTGGCGAGTCCCGCGAGCGCGTTGCGCTCGAGGCCGACGCGATCGACGACCGCCTCGATGGCGCTGTTGAGCAGTTCGACGATCAGCACCAGCAGCACCGGCGCCACCAGCAGCGCGCGTTCGAGGCCATCGTGGCCGAGCCAGAGCCCGAGCGGCAACGCGACCAGCGCGAACGCCAGCTCCTGGCGGAACGCCGCCTCTTCGCGGTACGCGCCCGCGAGGCCCTTGCCGGTGGCCGCGAAGGCGCGCCACAGACGCGTGAAGCCGCGCGGCTTGCCGCGTTCGATCACGCCCGCGACCCCCTCACGATGACTGCGGACGCCAGGCCAGATCGAGCTCGCGCGCCGCGCGCACGTCATCGAGACGGCGCACCGGCATCGTGTGCGGCGCGCCGCGCACCGTGTCGGGCTCGGTGGCCGCTTCGTGCAGGATCTGCCTCATCGCCGCGACGAAGGCGTCCAGCGTCTCCTTGCTCTCGGTCTCGGTGGGTTCGATCAGCAGGCACTCGGGCACCAACAGCGGGAAGTAGGTCGTCGGCGCGTGGAAGCCCAGATCGAGCAGGCGCTTGGCGACGTCCATCGCGGTCACGCCCTGCTGCTGCGCCAGCGCCTTGAGCGTCAGTATGAACTCATGGCTGGCGCGGCGCTGCGGATAGGCGGCCACGAAGCCCGCCTGCTGGAGCCGGGCGAGCAGGTAGTTGGAATTCAGCGTCGCGAACTCGCCCACGCGGCTCATGCCCTCGCGCCCGAGCATGCGCATGTACACATAGGCGCGCAGCAGCACGCCGGCATTACCGTTGAAGCCGGTGAGGCGGCCGATCGACTGCGGCAGGTCGCGCTCGTCGAGCCAGCGGTAGCGGGCCGCCTCGCCCTCACCGCTCCGCGCCACGACCGGCAGCGGCATGAACGGCAGCAGCCGCGGACCCACGCCCACCGCGCCCGCGCCCGGCCCGCCACCGCCGTGCGGCGTGGAGAAGGTCTTGTGCAGGTTCAAGTGCAGGACGTCGAATTCCATGTCACCCGGGCGCACCTTGCCGAGGATCGCGTTGAGGTTGGCGCCGTCGTAGTACAGGAGTCCGCCGGCCGCGTGCACGATGCGCGCGACCTCGGTGATGCGCCGCTCGAATACGCCGAGCGTCGACGGATTGGTCAGCATGATGCCGGCGGTCCTGGGTCCGAGCGCGCCGGCAAGCGCCGCCAGATCGACATCGCCGTCGGGCCCGACGCCCACTTCGCGCGCCACGCAGCCGCACATGGTGGCGGTGGCGGGGTTGGTGCCGTGCGCCGCGGTCGGCACGATGATCTCGTTGCGCGCGAGATCGCCGCGCGCCCGATGATAGGCGCGGATCATCGCCACGCCGGCGAACTCGCCGTGCGCACCGGCCATCGGCGTGAGCGCCACGCCGCGCATGCCGGTGACTTCCTTGAGCATTTCCTGCAGTTCGTACATGCACTCGAGGAAACCCTGGCTGTGGCGCGCGCTCGCGAGCGGGTGCCGGCCGAGGAATTCCGGCAGCAGCGCGGCGGCATTGCAGGCGCGCGGGTTGTATTTCATCGTGCAGGAGCCGAGCGGGTAGAAATGCGTGTCGATCGAGAAGTTCAGCTGCGACAGCCGCGTGTAGTGACGCACCACATCGAGCTCGCTCAGCTGCGGGAGCGCCGCCGGGCGCGTGCGCCGGAGCGCGGCGGGCACGGGCGGGGCATGCTCCTCGGGCGCGGGCCACTGCCCGCGCGCGCCGCGGCCCGCGCGGCTGTATTCATAAACCAGCGGTTCGCACATCGGCAGGTTCATGCTTGCTTCCTCGCGGCCGGCGCCACCTGCAGGACCTCAGCCATTGCGGCCGCATATGCGGCAATATCCGCGCCGCTACGGGCCTCGGTAGCACAGACCAGCAAGGCCGGCCCCAGTTCCGGGTAGTGCGCCGCCAGGTCGTAGCCGCCCTCGATGCCGCGCGCCGCGAGCGACTCGAGGAGCGGCGCCACCGGCCGGTCGAGCAGCAGCACCGCTTCGTGGAAGCGCGCGCCGCTGAACCCCGGGCGCACGCCGGGCAGGCGCGTGAGTGCCTCCACCAGTTCGGCGCTGCGCGCCATGCAGGCGCGCGCCACGCGCTCGAGCCCTTCGGCACCCATCAGCGCCAGGTAGATCGTGCCGGCGATCATCAGCAGGCCCTGGTTGGT
>JAGWPD010000204.1 GCA_028870705.1 Gammaproteobacteria bacterium | reverse complement strand
GGTCTGCGCTCAGCCGGCCGGCGCGGCCGGCGCGGCCGGCGTGCCTGCGGTGGCGACCGCTGGCGCGGCCGGGTCGGCCGGGCGCTGCATCGCCTGCTGCGTCTTCAGCCAGGCCTCGAAATCAGCCTTGCTGCGCACGTCGATCACGATCGGCATGAAGCCGTGGTCGCGCCCGCACAGCTCCGCGCACTGGCCGCGGTACAGGCCGGTCTTGTCGGGATCGATCTTGAACCAGGCCTCGTTGACGAAGCCCGGGATCGCATCCTTCTTGATCGCCAGCGCCGGCACCCACCACGAGTGGATGACATCCTGCGCGCTGATCAGCAGCCGCACCTTCACGCCGGCCGGCACGACCAGCGGATGATCGACGTTCAGCAGGTAATCGGGCACCGTCGCCGGGTCGATGTGCGAGCCGAGCTGGCGCGCCGCGTTGCTGGCGCGATCGAGCGTCGAGAGGACTTCGACGCCGGAATCGACGTACTGGTAGCCCCATTTCCACTGGTAACCCGTGATGCGGATCGTCAGCTCGCTCTTCGAGGCATCGTCGGTCTCGATCAGCGTGCGCGTCGCCGGCACCGCCATGATGATCAGGATGATCACCGGCACGATCGTCCAGATGATCTCGGCCGTGGTGTTGTGCGTCAGCTTGGCGTCGGCCACCGCGCCCCGGGATTTGCGGAACCGCACCAGCGAATAGATCATCCAGCCGAACACGAAGATGCCGATCGCCACGCACCACCAGTACATGATCATGTGCAGGTCGTAGACGCGGCGCGAGATCGCGGTGATGCCCGGCGTCATGTTCAGCGTCCAGGCCGCGAACGCAGCGGGCGAGGCCAGCGCGACGGTGACGGTGGCGATGGCGGCGGCGAGTTTCTTCATGTTCATTAACTGACCCTGGATGGTTCGCGGCTGGCGCCGCGCGCGGTGGCGATGCGTTTGCGGCGCGGCATCTTAGCGGATGCGCCTTTTCTATCGCAACTCAACGACTTAAGCGATTTCACGTCGACTCAACGGATAGCACGTCCGTGTGCGGCGCGCAGGCGCGGCAGGGCCTCGCGCAGCTGCTGCGCATCGCGTGCGCGCTCGAGCCCGAAGGGCAGCGCGCCGAGCGGCGCACCGAGCAGGGCGGTCAGCGTCGCGAGATTTTCCTCGACCGCCTCGAAGCCGGGATCGATGTGGCTCGCGACCCAACCGGCATAGCCGGCTCCGCTCCGGCCGATCGCTTCGCACGTGAGCCGGGCATGGTTCAGGCACCCGATGCGCAGCCCCACGACCAGCAGCACCGGTACCGCGAGCGCCCGGACCAGGTCCGCCATCGATTCCCTGGGGCCGAGCGGCGTGTACCAGCCGCCGGCACCCTCTATAAGGAGTAGGTCATGGGACTGCGCCAGTCGACCAGCAATCTCCGCGATCATGCCGATATCAATCCGTATATTCGCCCTATTTGCGGCGATATGCGGAGAAACTGGCTCCAACAGGCAAAATGGGTTCAGTTCGTCGTAGGAGCTCGATTGACCCGAGGCGGCGGCGATCAGCAGCGCATCCTCGCTCACCAGCTGCCCGTTGCGCCGTTGGGCCCCCGAGGCAACCGGCTTCATCCCGGCCACCTTCAGCCCCGCCGCACGCGCCGCGGCCAGGAGTCCCGCCGTCACCCGGGTCTTGCCGACGCCGGTGTCGGTGCCCGTCACGAAGCAGGCCTGGCCGCTCATCGCGCCGGCCGTCGCCCGAGCTTTGCGAGCGGCACGGTACTTTCGCCGCGAGCCTCCGTTGCGCCGGGCGCGGGCATGGTGCCGTGCGCGTGCACGGCGTCGTGCGCCCGCCCCGCAAACGCCGCGCCGTAGAGCAGCTCCCAGCTCGCCTCGACACCGGACGCGCCGCGCTGCGCGTCGTACCGGGCGAGCATCGCGTGGAAGCGCGCGCGGCCGGTGAGCGTGCGCCGCCGTTCGCGCCCGACGTGGCTCGCGCCGAGTGCCCGCAGACCCTCGAGCAGCGTGTGCGTGCCCGCATGCCGTGTGCGCTGCAGCTCACGATCGAGCACCGGTTCGGTGAAGCCGGCGGCGGCCAGCGCCGCGCCCAGCTGGGCCATGTCCGGGAATGCACCGACGTGCGGGCGCTCATCGGCGGCCGCCCAGGCTTCGCGCAACTCCGCGAGCGTCTGCGGGCCGAGCGTGCTGAACAGCAGCAGGCCGCCGGGACGCAGCACCCGCCGCAGCTCGGCGAACACCGCGTGCGGATCGTCGCAATGCTGCAGCAGCAGGCTGCTGTAGACGAGATCGGCGCTGGCGGCTGCGAGCGGCAGCGCGCGGACATCGGCGCACAGGCAGTCGTAGCGGCGCCAGCAGCGCTGGGTGCGGCGCGCCTCGCGGAGCGGCGACTCGATCAGGTCGATCGCCAGCAGCCGCGCGCGCGGGAACTGCCTGCGCAGCGCGGTGGCGGCGGCGCCGGTACCGCTCCCCGCATCGACGATGAGGCGTGGTGCGAGCCGGAACAGCG
>JAGWPD010000203.1 GCA_028870705.1 Gammaproteobacteria bacterium | reverse complement strand
TTCATTGATCAGCGCATCCACGCTTCGTCCATCGCCCTGTGGTAGTTCCATGTGCCGCAGATTCAGGCGATCGGCGTCGCGAGTCGTTTACAGGCGCGACAGTCAGGATTCAGCCAATGATACCAATCCACATCGACACCCCGCGGATCTTCGCGTCGGACCGGTCCCGTGACGCGTTCGGCAAACCTTTAAGAGCGAGTATAGTTTCACGTGATATACGTGAACACATTGCGAAGCACCCACGTATGACTGCCAAGCACAATATTACGCTCGCGATTGAGCCGGGGTTGCTCAGGAAGGCCCGGGCGGTCGCGGCGCGGCGCGGGCGCAGCGTCAGTGCTCTGCTTGCCGACGAGCTGCGGGAGCTGTGGGAGTCCGGATCTGGCCGCATGTCCGTGCAGGTATTGCAGGAGTTCTACGTCAACGCCACGCGCAGGATCGCCACGCCGGTCGCACAAGCGACCGCGCGCGAAGTGGTGAGCAGTTACGGCGCGTGGGTTCGGGAGCCGGCCACCCCCAGCACAGTCACCCGGGCCATCGATATCGTCGCGTCCGCTGAGCAGGCTGGAGCGACGACTCTTTACAGCGAGAATCTGGGAGCCGGCCAATCCATTGCCGGAGTCACGATCGTGAACCCCTTGGCAGGCGCCTGAAGCGCGACCAGGCTGAGCGGGCTGTGGCCGACGATCGTGGGAAATGTCGAGAGCACTATTTGGATTCGGCATCATCAAAGGACATTTGCCAAGTCTGTCGAAGCTCCCGTATCGATTGGTTCGCCATGGACGAAATGTATTCTAGTTATCCGCTCACCTGTGCACGTTTGCCGAAACAAACTGGCCGTACCGCAATGCCAGACTCGGTATGACCAAAAGATTGAGTGCGGTGGAGGTAAATAGCCCACCGAGGATCACCAGCGCCATGGGGCCTTCGATCTCGCGTCCAGGGTCGCCGCTGCCGATGGCGAGCGGCAACAATCCCAGCGCCGTGGCGAGCGCTGTCATCAGGATCGGCGTCAGGCGCTCCACCGCACCGCGCACGGCCACCTCCGGCCCCCAGCTCATGCCTTCGACCGCGACCAGATGCTCATAATGGGACAGCAACATCACGGAATTGCGCAGGGTAATGCCGAAGAGTGTCACGAACCCGACTAAGGAGCCCAGCGAGACGCCGCCGCCAGTGGCAAACACGGCGAGCACGCCACCAGCAAGCGCGAAGGGCAGATTGAGCAACACCAGAGCGAGGTTGCGCGAGTGTCCAAGTACCATCCACAACATCAAGCCGATGGCGACGGCGGCAATCACCGAATGGACGATCAGATCGCGGACCGATCCCGCCTGGGCCGCGGCGGTGCCGCCAAACTCCACGTAGTCACCCGCTGCCATGGGAACGTCCTGTGCGATGCGCTGTTTTGCTGCCGCGACGAAGGAGACCACATCCCTGCCGGCGACGTTGCAGGTAACCGCCTGAACACGCCGTGCGCCGTCATGCAGCACCGCATACCGCCCTGAGGTGGCATAGACATCGGCAAGCTGGTCGAGGCGCACGAAGGCGCCCGCTGCGTTGCGTAGCGGCAGCGCCCGTATGTCGGCGATGCTGCCGCGCTCCGAAGGGAGCACTATGACGCTCACGTTGAACACGCGGTTGCCGTCATAGACCTGCCCAACTGTCGATCCCTGGATGGCCGTTTCGATGGCGTCCAGCACGTCCACCGTGTCAAAGCCCCAACGAGCCAGAGATTCAGGGCGCAGTCGGATTCCGACCTCCGGCGTACCGGGCGCGGCCTGCATCTGTACGTCGGTAGCGCCTGGCATCTTTCGTAGCGTCTGAGCGATGCGCTGGGCCTCGGCGTCGAGGGAGTCGAGATTATCACCATAAACGTTGACCACCACCGATGCGGTGTAACCAGAGAGGGTTTCCTCGACCCGCTCGGTGAGAAAAGTATTTACCGCAAAGTTGGCCCCGGGGATGTGCGCCATGGCGTTGCGAATATCCGCCAGGGCGAATTCGGCTGCGTCTCCGGACAGGGGTCTGAGATCCACTTCAAACTCGCTGTAATGTGTGCCGTTGGTGTCGTCCGCCTTTTCCGCGCGGCCCGCACGCTGAGCGACCGCGCGCACGAAAGGCAAGCTCATCAACGCTGCCGACACTTGGCGGCCGAGGCGCACCGATTCGGCGAGCGAGGTTCCTGGGATCGCGGACATGTGCACGATGTAATGTCCCTCCGCGAGTTCCGGCAGGAAGCCGCCTCCGAAGAAGGGCAATGCCGCCAGCGCAGCCAGGGTGAGCATCGCCACGATCCCAATCACGAGGCGATAGCGGCGCTCGACCCCGGCAATCAACGTCCGGTATCTGTCCTTAAGCCAGCGGGCCACAGGAGCATCCCATTCGGGAAGCGAACTCTGCGGCAAGAGGGCCAGGCAGAGGGCAGGCGTCACCGTGATGGCCACTAGGAGCGATGCCAGGGTCGCCAGCAGATAGGAGATCGCCAAAGGCGAGAATAGCCGGCCCGCCAGGCCGGACAGCGTGAGCACCGGCAGGAAAACCAGGGCGATGGCCAGAGTCGCATAAACCACTGCGCTGCGTACCTCCAGCGCCGCGTCGAGTATCACCTGGGCGACGGGCGCCGGCTCCGGTGTGTGTCTGTTTTCCCGCAGCCGCCGATAGACGTTCTCTACCACGATGATCGCGTCGTCCACCAGAAGCCCGATGCTGATCGCGAGTCCACCGAGGGTCATAGTGTTGAGACTTAAACCCTGCTGGCTCATCACGGTGATCGCGGCGAGCAGGGACAACGGAATGGCGATCAAGGCGATGGCCGAGGTGCGCCAGTTGGACAGTAGCAGCACCACCACCGCTACGACCAGCAGGCCGCCGAAGGCGAGCGAGTGACGCAGGTTGCGGGTGGCGGTCTCGATGAAATTGGCGGGCCGGAACACATCGGCATGCA
>JAGWPD010000202.1 GCA_028870705.1 Gammaproteobacteria bacterium | reverse complement strand
GCCTGCCAGCTGGCGGTGGCGATCGCCGCCGCGGGCAACCACCCCGAAAGTGTCCGCGTCGCCGGGCTGACCGGTGAGCTGCGGCTCGGCCCCGACGGGCGTGTGCACCGCGAGCCCGCCTGGGCGCGCATCACGCGCAGCGGCGAGCCGCAGCTGCTCGGCAATCCGGTCATCGGTGGCGGCCGCTAGCGGCGCGGTCGATCGCCTCCGGGTCGGCCAGCGCGCCGAAGAGCGCGCGGCGCAGCTCCTGCGCTCGGCGGGGCTGATCCTGCTGCACCGCAATTACCGCTGCCGCCTCGGTGAACTGGACCTGGTCGCGCGCGACGGCGCGACGCTGGTGATCGCCGAGGTGCGCTTGCGCGCATCGACGCGCTTCGGCGGTGCGGCCGCCAGCATCACCAGCGCCAAGCAGCGGCGCATCGTGCGCGCCACGCGCCACCTGCTGGCCCGCTACCCCTCGCTGCAGCGGCTGCCGCTGCGTTTCGACGCGTTGCTCGTGCCCGCCGACAGCGGTGAAATCGAATGGCTGCGCAGCGCCTTTGACGCGTTCTAGGGCTTATTGACGGGGTTGTACCTGGCGAGGAAGCTCTCCATCGCGGCCAACATGGCGATGCGGTCTTCCTGGCGCTGGAAGTGGTGGTCGGCCAGCGGCAGCGAGACGAACTCGACCGTCTTGCCCGCGCCCTTCATGCGCTCGTACATCTTGGCCGATTGCGCATGCGCGACCGTGATGTCCTTCTTGCCATGGATCAGCAGCAGCGGGGTCCTGATGCGCTCGACCGCCTTGATCGGCGAGACCGCATCGAAATCCGGCGTCATGCGCTTCCAGTCATCGGTGAACTTGTGCCCGCTGGCGAAATTGGCGAAGTCATTCACCTCGCGCCGCAGGCTGGAGACCCCGGCGATCGAGATGGCGCAGCGGTACTGGGCCGGGTCCCTGGCGATGCCCCACATCGCCGCGTAGCCACCGTAGGAACCGCCCACGATGCACACGCGGCCGGCATCCGCAATTTGCCGGCCCACGGCCCAGCGGACGCCGTCCGTGATGTCATCCTGCATCGCCAGGCCCAGCTGTCCCTCGCCCTTGCGCAGGAACGCCGTGCCATAGCCGGTCGAACCGCGGTAATTCGGCTGCAACACGGCGTAGCCACGGTTGGCGAGGAACTGCACCAGGTAGTCGTACCGCAGGGTATCCTGGGCCCACGGGCCGCCGTGCGGCAGGACGATGAACGGCAACCGGTGCGGGTCGCGACCGGGCGGCAGCGTCAATACGGCTTCGATTTCGAGGCCATCGCGTGCCTGGTAGCTGACGACCCTGACCGGGGCCAGATGGTTCGTGGGCCCGATCCTGTCGTTGATCGCCGCGAGCCGGTGCAGCATGCCGTTGCTGACGCTGTAGTAGTAGATCGCGCCGGGCATGTCGGCGGCGCTGATCAACACCAGCATGGTCTTGCGATCGCGGCTCAGGCTGACGATGTCCGCACTCGCGCCAGGCACCGCCTTGTCGAACGCCGCCTGCAGCGCCAGCAGTTCCGGGTCGAACCAATGCGTGCCGGCATGCAACGACGTGTTGCTGACACCCAATAGCGTCGCGCCGTCCGCACCCACCACGACATCGTCGACCTCCCCGGACGGTGCCACATACACGGTGCGCACTTCCGCCTGCGTGAGCAGGTCCACCTCGTAGATGGCCGACATGCCGCGCTCATCATCGTGCACGACCAGCCCATGGCCGTCCGGCAGGTAGATGAACGGCACGCGCAGCCCCTCGCGCTTGCGCGCATCGGCGCGGTCCACGGTACGAAAGGAATCGCGGCTGCCGGCCGGGCGATAAACCAGCCGCGAAGTCTCGTGGAAGTCGTCGTAGCCGATGCCGATGCGCACCGAGCCGTCGGCGTCCGCGCCCCAGTCGACGATGCCGCCATGGGGCGGAACGACCACGTGCTCGTGGCCATTCGTCACATTGACCCGATGCACGGCGGGCCACCAGTCCTCGCCTTCATAGATGGAATTCTGCGCGGCGATCAGTACCTCGTTGCCCTCGTCGTGCGGCCACCAGAGCACGTTGCTGGCATGCTGGCCACCGACGTCCCACAGGATCGGAGTCATCTTGCCGCTGAGCCGATTGACCGCAAAGGTGCGGGAGACGTAGAAGTCCTGCCCCTGGATGGAGTCGAGCATGTGGACGCCGACCAGCAGGTTGTCGCTGTTCACCCAATGCAGCCAGAGCGCTTCGGTGCCGTCCGGCAGCGACATCCGCACGATGCGCTCGCTCTTGTCGAACAGGCTGAGTATCGCGACGTTCTCGCGGCCGTTGATGCCCAGGATCCCCGCCCAGTGCGCGCCATCCGGCGCCAGCGCGGCCGTTTCGACGAAGGGCAGCTGGCCGAAGGCGGCGATCGGGAGGCGCTCGCCGGGCGGCGCCGGGCCGTCGGCCTGCGCGATCGCGCAGGCGCCGAACAGGAACGAGACGAGGATCGAGGCCGGGCGGTAGTGCATATGTCCCATCCCTGTGGACGCTGATTGTTACGGGGGATCGCTGCCCTACTTCACCACGGTCAGCTTCGCGCGGCGCATCGTGCCCTTGGCGCCCGCCCCGGGGGCGGCCGGCGCAGCGCTCTCGCCCGGCGGCGGTGCTTCGGGCTCGCCTTCGTTGAACACCATGCCCTCGCCGGTCTCGCGCGCATAGATGCCGAGCACGGCGCCCATCGGCACGCGCACGTGGTGCACGACGCCGGCGAAGCGCGCGTCGAATTCGATGCCGTGGTTGAGCAGCTGCAAGCGCTGCGTGGCGTTGAGCGAGACATTGAGCACGATCCGGCCGTCCTTGATGTAGGCGGTCGGCACTTCGACACCGGCGCGAGCGGCATCGACGATGATGTGCGGCGTGAAGCCGGCATCGCCCATCCACTCGTGCATCGCGCGCAACAGGTACGGGCGGCGTGAGAGGCCGGCGCCGGAGCCGGCGCCCGCTCCCGCATCGCCCGTGCCACTCATCAGGCGACGCCCATCTCGATCTCGACGTCCGAGAGGCTGGCGCGCACCGATGGGCGCGCCAGCAGCGTGGCCGCATACCTGGACATCGCCTGCGCCTGCGGCGGCAGTTCGATCTCGTAGCGGCGCATCCGCCAGATGATCGGCGCGATCGTGGCGTCGACGACCGAGAACTCGTCGCTGAGGAAGAACGGCTTGATCTTGAACAGCTCGGCGCTCTGCAGCATCGTGTCGCGCAGTTCCTTCTTCAGCCGTGCCTGGTTCTTGCGATCGCCCTCGCGCTCGATCTGCCCGGCGAGCCCGTACCAGTCGCGCTCCACCCGGTACATCGCGAGGCGGAACTGCGCGCGCAGCACCGGATCCACCGGCATCAGCGGCGGGTGCGGAAAGCGTTCGTCGAGGTAGTCGATGATCACGCGCGCGTCGTACAACACCAGGTCGCGGTCGACCAGCGTCGGCAGGCTCCGGTACGGATTGAGGTCGAGCAGGTCTTCCGGATAGCGGCCGGGCACGACGCTGATGACGTCGATCTCGCTGGCCTTTTCCGCGAGCACGACGCGCACCCGGTGGCTCTGCGGCTCGTCGGGTGCGGAGAACAGCGTCATGACCGAACGTCGGCTGGCCATCATCGAGGGCTCCCGCAGCTGGCGCCGCGTGCCATGCGCGCCGCCCGCGTCAATGGACGTCTTTCCAATATTCCTTCTTGAGCAGCAGCGCGATCCAGGTGAACACCAGCAGGAACAGCACCACCCACACGCCGATGCTGCGGCGCTCGACCTGCGCCGGCTCGCCCACGTAGTCGAGGAAATTGACCGTGTCGCGCACGAAACCGTCGAACTGCGCCGCGTTCAGCCGCCCCGGCACGGTCGTGACGAAGTGGTCGAAGCGCTTCTCGGTGGTGACGCTGCCATCGACCGTCACCTCGACGTTGCGGAACACCGCCTCCTTCACGCCCTCCAGATCGCTCAGCACCGCGGGCATCGCCGGATTCACCAGCGCCAGGTTGTTGCTGTGCGTCGGCGTCGACGGATCCGCATAGAAGGTCTTCAGGAACTGATAGACGTGATTGGGCCCGCGCGCACGCGCGATCAGCGACAGGTCGGGCGGCACCTTGCCGAACCAGGCCACCGCATCGTCCGCCGCCAGGCTGGACTTGACGTAATCGGCCGGCGTGGCGCCCGCCGGCAGCAGGTCGGCCTTGAGCTGGTCGGGCGAGATGCGCAGATCGCTCGCCAGGCGCGAGTAACGCAGGTACTTCAGCGAATGGCAGCCGGCGCAGTAGCCGAAGAAATTGCGCGCCCCGCGCTGGAGCGAGGCGGTGTTGCTGACCTCGTTGCCGGCCTGCCAGTGCTGCCAGTCGAGCGGCGCGGCCGCGCCCTCGTCTGCGGCCGCGATGGCCAGCGGAGTGAACAGGCACGCTGCGGCGAGCAGGACGGTTTTACGCATGGAAGCTGACTCTCTCAGGCACGGGCTTGACCTGGTCGCGGCGCGTGTACCAGGGCATCAACAGGAAGAAGGCGAAGTAACCGATCGAGAAGACCCGCGCGGCCACCACGTACATGCCGGTCGGCGGCTTCAGCCCGAGGTACATCAGCCCGAGGAACGAGAGCGTGAACTCGGCCAGGAACAGCCGGAACAGCCAGCCGCGGTAGCGCACCGACTTGACCGGCGAACGATCGAGCCACGGCAGGAAGAAGAATGCCAGCACCGCCAGCAGCAGCAGCAAGGCGCCCAGCCGCTGGTTCGGCACCGCGCGCAGGATCGCGTAGTACGGCGTGAAGTACCACGAGGGCGCGATCGGCTCGGGCGTGGACAGCGGATTGGCCGGCTCGAAGTTGGCCTCTTCCATGAACAGGCCGCCGAAGGTCGGCACGAAGAACACGACGATCGCGAACAGCGCCAGGAACACGCCGACACCGACGATGTCCTTCACGGTGTAATAGGGATGGAACGGAATGCCATCGAGCGGCTTGCCATCGCTCCCGCGCCGGTCCTTGATCTCGATGCCATCGGGATTGTTCGAACCCACCTGCCGCAGCGCCACCAGATGCAGGGCCACCAGCAACAGCAGCACCAGCGGGATCGCCACCACGTGCAGCGAGAAGAAGCGGTTGAGGGTCGCGTCGGCAACGCCGTAGTCGCCGCGGATCCATTCCACCAGCCCCGGACCGATCACCGGGATGGTGCTGAACAGGTTGATGATCACCGTGGCCGCCCAGTAGGACATGTTGCCCCACGGCAGCACGTAGCCCATGAAGGCCTCGGCCATCAGCGCCAGGTAGATGAACATGCCGAACAGCCACAGCAGCTCGCGCGGCGTCTTGTACGAGCCGTACATCAGCGCGCGGTACATGTGCAGGTAGACGACCACGAAGAACGCGGAAGCGCCGACCGAATGCAGGTACTGGATCAGCCAGCCGTAGCTGACCTCGCGCCGGATGAACTCGACCGAATCGAAGGCGGTGGTGTCGCCCACCTTGTAGAACATCGTCAGGAAGATGCCGGTGAACAGCTGCAGCACCAGCGCCAGCAGCGCGAGCGAACCGAAGAAATACCAGACGTTGAAATTCTTCGGCGCGTAGTACTCGAGCAGCTGCTCGCGGATGAAGCTCTCGACCGGCAGGCGCTTGTTCAGCCAACCCCAGAAGCCGGGCCTGAACTGCGCGTCGTTGCTCGCCATCACGCGGCTCCTTGGACGGCCGACCCATCGTCGCCGATGAGCAGCGTGGTTTCGTTCGGGAAGCTGTAGGGCGGCACGCGCAGGTTCACCGAGGCCGGCGAACCGTTGAACACGCGCCCGGCCATGTCGAAGCGCGAGCCATGACAGGGACAGCGGAAGCCACCCGGCCAGTCCGCGCCGAGCTCGACGTCGCCCGGCTCGAAATGCTGCTTTGGCAGACAGCCCAGGTGCGTGCAGGTACCGATCAACACCGCGATGTCATCGCGTCGTGAACGCTGCTCGTTGGTCGCGTAGGCCGGCTGGTCGGAGTCGGCCGATTTCGGATCCTTGAGCCGGTCGTCATTCCTGACCAGCGCCGCCACCACCGCGGCGGAGCGCTTGAAGATGTAGATCGGCTGCTTGCGCCACACGACGGTGATCATCTGCCCCATCTCGAGCTTGCCCAGGTCGACTGACACCGGCGCGCCGAGCGCTTTGGCGCGCTCGGACAGCTGCCAGCTCGCCACGAACGGGCTGGCGGCGAAGGCCGCGCCGACGGCCGCGGTGGCGCCGGTCGCGATCGTGAGGAATTTGCGGCGGTCGCTATCCACCCCCGCATCGTCGGCCTTTGATCCGGCATCCGTCATCTGTCGCTACTCCGCTGCCCCGGGGCCGGCCCTGCCGTGCCGCACGGGCGGCGGAACTCAAGGGCGAGGCTCACGATTGTCTCGGGAAGTGTCGCATTATACACATCCCGTTGCGCGGCCCGGCGAGCCGGACCGGGCGCATGCGGCCAGATGAGGAGCGGGAATGGGATTGCGTAAGCTTGGAGTGGCCCTGGTATTCCTGGCCGGCTCAGGTGTGGGCGGGCTGGCGCTGGCCTTCCTGGTGGTGTTCTTCCGCCCGGAGCTGCTGGTCCGCACGCGCAACGTGGCCGTGCCGGCGCCGCTTGCCGCGACGGTCCCGGCG
>JAGWPD010000201.1 GCA_028870705.1 Gammaproteobacteria bacterium | reverse complement strand
GCTCGCGGTGCGGCGCGGCGCGCCGCGGTTGCGCGGCCTGCCTGCGGAACTCGCGCCGCGGACTCTGGCGGAAGCCTACGCGATCCAGTACGCGCTGCTGCGCGAGCTCAACAGCAGCATCGCCGGCTGGAAGGCATCGCTGTTCGATGCAGAGAACGGCATCTGCGCGCCGCTCCCGGCCAATGCGCTGCGCGACGCGCCGGCCTACCTGGTGCCCGCGCGCATGCCCACGCAGAACAACGCTCGCTTCGGCATCGAGCCGGAAGTGGCCTTCCGGCTGGGCGGCGACCTGCCGCCGCTCGGGGCCGGCGCCCGCTATGACCGCGAATCCGTCATGGCGGCCCTGGTGAGCGCGCATGCGGTGATCGAAGTGGTGGTCACGCGCTACGCCGACTGGCACGCCGTGACGCAGCTCGAGCGCGTGGCCGACAGCTTCATGAATGAACTGCTGATTGTCGGGCCTTCGATGCCCGCATGGCGTACGCTGGCGCTGGCATCCCTGCGCCTGGAAGTGCGCGTGGATGGCAAGCCGGTGCACCAGGCCGTTGGCGGGCATCCGCTCAATGACCCGCTCGCGCCGGTCGTCTGGCTCGCCAACCACCTCTCGCAGTTCGGGCAGGGCCTGCGCGCCGGGGAGATCGTCACCACGGGGAGCTGGAACGACGTGCGCTACGTGGGCTTCGAACAGAGCGTCGCGGCCTGGTTCGACGGCCTGGGATCCGCGATCGTCAGCTTCTGATCAGCGCGGCGGCGGGGATGTGGCTGGCGACGGCGGCAGCGGCGGCGGTTCGAGCTTCCAGCGCCGGTGCGTCCAGGCCCAATCTTCCGGATGCTCGCGCACCAGCGCCTCCACGCGTGCGGCATAGCGGCCGATGAGCGTCGGCACGTCGAGATTCTCGCCGGAGCGAGCGATCAGCTCGAAGCGGGTCTCGTAGCAACCGCGGCGCAGACGCCGCAGCGCCATGAAATAGACCGTGTACGCGCCGGCGCGCGCGATCTCGGCCGGCCCGGGGAAAAATGCGGTCTCGCGGCCCATGAACCGCAGCCAGATGCGGCCCGGGCTCGAAGTCGGCGCCTGGTCGGCCACCATGCCGATCGCGTGCCCGCTGCCGCGCCGCCGCAGCACTTCGCGCAGCAGGCGCTTGCCCGGTACCATGCGCGTGCCGAAGCGGCCGCGCAGGCCCAGCATGAGTCGATCGGCGCGCTCGCTGTGCGGCGGCTTGTAGGCGGCCAGGAATGGCACGCCGAAGCCGAGCGCCAGCGCCTGCAGCAGCCATTCCCAGTTGCCGTGGTGCGCCGCCAGCACCAGCACCGGATGGCCGCCCGCCAGCGCCGCCTGCGCCACTGGCATATCCGGCAACAGCATGCACGCGCGCAGTTCCGCGGCCGGCATCACCGCCAGCCGTGGCAGCTCGAACAGCACGGCCGCCAGCGCATCGTAGTGGCGCCGCAGTATCCGCCGGCGCGCGGCTGCATCGAGCTCCGGCAGCGCGGCAGCGAGGTTGCCGCGCGCGACCGCCACCCGGTAGCGCAGCAGGTCGCGCATCAGGAAGGCCAGCAGCGCGGCCAGCACATACATCACCGGCATCGGCACGCGCCCGAGCGCACGCAGCCACCAGGCCGGAGTGGACGTATCCTTGTTAGAATTCACGCGGCCCGCAGTCTAGCAGCGCCCGCCACGGCGCGCGGAGTAGCCGATGCTCTGGATCAAGTGCTTCCATGTGCTGGCCGTCATGTCCTGGATGGCCGGCATCTTCTACCTGCCGCGCATCTTCGTGCACTACGCCGAGGGCCGCGCGGCCGGCGAGGACGTGCGCCGTCTCGTCACCATGGCTGGCCGCCTGTACGGGTTCATGACGGTGATGGCGGTGTTCGCGCTGGCGCTCGGCACGTGGCTGTGGCAGGGCTACGGTTTCTCGGGCCGCTGGCTGCAGCTCAAGCTGCTGCTGGTTATGGGCCTGATCGCCTACCACGTCGCTTGCCGGCTGTTCGTGCAGCGCCTGCGCCAGGGCGCGGCGCTGCCAACCCCGCTGGTGCTGCGGCTGTTCAACGAGGCCGCGCTGCTGCTGGTGGTGCCGATCCTGATCCTGGCGATCGTCAAGCCGTTTGGCTGAACAGCTGCCGCTCCGGGCTGCGGCGTGCGAGCCGCGCATCGAAAGCCATGCAGATGTTGCGCAGGAACCCGCGCCCGGCCTCGGTGACGCGGCAGCCCTGCGCATCGAGCTCCACCAGGCCGTCGGCGGCGAACTCGGCGAGGCGCACTGAAATATCCTCGAGGAACGGCGTGGCATCGGGCCCGGTCCAGCGCGTGGCCATGCGGGTCATCAGGTTGAGGATGTGGCGGCGCAGCACCTGGTCCTCGGTATCCAGCCGATGGCCGCGGTGGATCGGCAATTCGCGCCGCGCGATGCGCTCGTGGTACTGCTGCAGTTCCTTCTCGTTCTGCATGAAGGCATCGACCGCATCGCCGATCGCCGAGACGCCGAGCCCCAGCAGCGGGCGCGTGTACGCCTCGGTGTAGCCCATGAAATTGCGGTGCATGCGCCCGGCATGCGCCGCCTGCCACAGGCTGTCGGTGGGCAGCGCGAAGTGATCGAGCCCGATCTCGCGGTAGCCGGCCGCCTCCAGCCGCTCGCGCCCCAGCTCGTAGAGAGCGCGCTTGGCGCGGCCCTCGGGCAGGTCGATTTCGGTGAAGCGGCGCTGGCCGGGCTTGATCCACGGCACGTGCGCGTAGCCATAGAGCGCGATGCGATCGGGCCGCAGCTCGCACACCGCCGCCATCGTCAGCTCGATGCTGGCGGGAGTCTGGAACGGCAGGCCGTAGATCAGATCGTAGTTGACGCTGCTGAAGCCGAGCTGGCGCGCCGCCACGGTCACGGCACGCACCTGCGCCACACTCTGCACCCGATTGACGATGTCCTGCACCTGCGGGTCGAAGTCCTGCACGCCCAGGCTGATGCGCTGGAAACCGTGCTGCGCCAGCAGGCGCAGCTGCTCGGGCGTGGTGACGCGCGGATCGACCTCGATCGACAGCTGCGCGCCCGGCCGCAGCGTCGAACTGCCGAGGAGGCCGCCGAGGAGCGCCGCCAGCTCGGCCGGATCGAGGAATGTGGGCGTGCCTCCGCCCAGGTGCAGCTCACCGAGCCCGAGCGCTGCCACGCCGAGGCGTTCGCGGTACATCGCGTACTCGGCCAGCACCGCCTGCACGTACGGCATGATGATCGTATGCGTGCGCGTGACGCGCGTGTTGCAGCCGCAGAACGTGCACAGCGCGCGGCAGAACGGCACATGCACGTAGACCGAGGCGCCTGCCCCGTCGCCCTCGCCCTGCCGCAGAGCCCGGGCCACGTGCTCGAGCCACTGCGCTTCGGTGGGCGTGTCCTCCCAATAGGGCACGGTCGGGTAGCTGGTGTAGCGCGGTCCGGCGACGTCGTACTTGGCGAGCCGGGCGCTTTGCTGTTCGGCATTCATGCAAACATCTCCCGCTCGAGCCTCAGCACCAGGTGCACGTTCTCCTCGGGCGTGTGCTGCAGCACGCCGTGCCCCAGTCCGCAGACCCACGCCGCGCGCACCGCCGGCGGCAGCTCCAGCACACCGCCAAACACCTGGCGCACGCGCCGCTCCAGCTCCGGCGCGGGCAGGTGCAGCCATTCCGGATCGAGGTTGCCCTGCACGCACCAGCGCGCGGTCTGTGCGCGCAACGTCACGGCGAGGTCGTGCCGCCAGTCGATGCCCAGGCACTGGATCGGCAGCGCTTCGAGCGCGCGCCAGTGAGCTGGTCCCGTGTCGCGCGAGTAGTAGATCAGCGGCGTATCCGGGCAGGCGGCGCGGAAGCGCGCCACGACCTGCGCCAGCGGCGCGACCGCGTGGCGCTCGAACTGCCGCGCATCGAGCGAGCCCGCGGCGGTGTCGAACAGCGCGACGCAATCGGCCCCGGCGCGCGCCTGCAGCACCATGTTGCCCGCCAGCAGCTCGACCAGCCGCTCGCAGAAACCGGCGTAGAGGCCATCCTCGAGGCCGAGCAACCCCTGGCGCGTGAAGCCCTCGTGCGATCCGGCGACTGCGTAGGCATAGAGTGTGAACGGGCCGCCAACGAAGCCGATCAGCGCCCGTGCGCTCCCCAGTCGCGGGCGCAGCAGGCGGATCGCCTCGGCCTGGAACTCCATGTCGTTCGCGGCTGCCACGCCGCCGCGCAAGCGCGGCAGGTCGGCCGTGCTGCGCAGGTACCAGTCGAGCTTCGGCCCAGGTTCGTAGCGCAGGCCCATGCCCATGGCCTCGAGCGGAAACAGCAGGTCGGAGAACAGGATCGCCGCATCGAAGCCGAACTCGTCGATCGGACCCATGGTCACTTCGGCGGCCAGCGCCGGCTGCTTGCACAGCGCCATGAACTCATGGCGCGCGCGCAGGGCCTGGTAGTGCCGGTGGTAGCGACCGGCCTGCCGCATGAACCAGACTGGCGGCCGAAGCGCATTCCGGCGCGCCAGCGCCGCGCCCAGCAGCGTGTCACTCATGCGTCACCTCGGTCAGCAGGTAGCCCACGCCGCGGATGCTGCGGATCACGCGGGCTTCATCCGCGTCGGGCTCCACCAGCTTGCGCAGGCGCACGATGAAGTTGTCGACCGTGCGCGAGGTCGGGAATTCGTCCGCCGACCAGGCCTTGTCGAGGATCTCGTCGCGGCTCACCGCCTTGCCGGCGCGGCTGGCCAGCAGCCGCAGCACCGCGCACTCCTTGTGCGTGAGCGCATGGCTCACGCCGTCGACCTCGGCGCTGAAGCGCTCGAAATCGACGCGCGCGCGCCCGATGCGCGCCACACCGCGCATCTCCTGCGGCACCTCGGCCAGGTCCTGCGCCCGCTTCAGGCAGTTCTGGATCCGCAACAGCAGTTCGCGGAAGTGGAACGGCTTGGTCAGATAGTCGTCGGCGCCCAGCTCGAGGCCGCGCACGCGCTCCTCCGGATTGCCGTGCGCGGTCAGGAACACGACCGCCGTCTGTGGCACCGCCGCGCGCAGCTCCGCGGCCAGGTCGAAGCCGTTGCCGTCGGGCAGGCCCACATCGAGCAGGGCCAGCTGCGGCGCCGCGGTGCGCCACGCCTGGCGCGCACGCGCCGCCGTGGCGACCAGTGTCACGCGGTAGCCTGCAGCCTGCAGCCGCTCGGCCAGCGTCTCGCCGACGTTCTTCTCGTCCTCGACTACCAGCAGGTGCGCCGGCCCGTTCATGGCGGCGCCTCCTGGCTCGCGACGAAGCTGAGCTCGGCGCGAAAGCCGTTGCCGGGCGAGCTGTGGAATTCGGCGCGCCCGCCCATGCGCTCCATCAGCGCGCGCACCAGGTACAGCCCGACGCCGCTGCCGCCGGAGGCGGCACCGCGACCGAACAATCGACCCAGCTCGGGTCCACGCACCGCGCAGCCGGCGCCGTTGTCGCGGTACTCGAGCAGCACCTGCTCGCCGCGCCGCTGCGCATGCAGCCCAACCTGCACGCGCTCGAGCTGCGCGTGCCGCACGGAATTCTCGACCAGGTTGCGCAGGATCATCTGCACCGCGGCCGCATCCGCCAGCACCGGCGGCAGGCCCGCCGCGGCTTCGACCTGCAAGTCCACGCGCGCACCGTGGGTCGCGGCTATGGCGCTGGCGGTGCGGCGCAGCCAGTCCTGCAGTGGTACCGACTGCTCGGCCAGCGGTCCGCCGCCCTCGATGCGCGCGAGCTCCAGCGTCTTGTCGATCTGCGATTCCAGCCGGTTGGAATCCTCGAGCAGCCGGCGCGCGAGCTCGACCCGCTGGTCACCCTCGGCGATCGCCTCGGCCTGCAGGCGGATGCTGGTGAGCGGCGTGCGCAGCTCATGCGTGACGGCCGCAAAGAACGCCTGCATCGCGCGCGCCCGCAGGCTCTCGCGCCAATACAGCCAGGCCAGCAGGGCGCTGACCGCGAGCAGCAGCAGCAGGAATACCGCCGATTCGCCCACCACGCGCCGGTGCGTGCTGGCCCACTGCGCCGTGACGGTGCTGTCGGCGCTGCCGGTAAGCGCCTGCAGCTCGCTGATCTGATGTGCCTGGCTGATCAGCAGCATGACCCAGCCGGCGCCGAGCACCAGCACCAGCAGGATCCACAGCGCCGCGAGCGCCGCGAACAGCCGCGCCCGCCGCGCCGGCATCACGCTGAGGCTGCCCTTCCCGGCCTTGTTGTTCACGCGCGCAACCACTCCCGCCAGTGCTGGACCGAGGGGAACACGGTCACGTCCGCCACCCCCGCGCGCCGCAGCGTCGCGGCCGTCTTGCCCGGTCCGCAGGCATGCTGGACACCGGAACCCAATTGCCCGCGCCAGCGTTCGAACTGTACGCCACTTGACCACCACAGCTGTCGGGCCTCGCCGGGACCGGCCGGCGCCAATGGCACGGGCGCGTGCCGATAGGTCGCGAGGACCTGCGCATCGCTCCAGCCGGCGGCCGCTTCTTCATTCGTCAGCGCCAGCCAATCATCGAGCGCAGGCAGCGCCAGGAGCGGTGCCGCCAACGTCGGCCGCAGTGCCTCGAAGCCCAGCGACTCGGCACAGCCCTCCACCCAGACACCGCGCGCCGCGAGCGCAAACCAGCTCCCGGTGCCTGCGACCCAGATGTGCGCGCAGCGATTGACCGCGGCGGCCGGCATCTCCGGCAACGCGCGGCGATGCGCGATGAATGCGGCGCCCGCTACGGCGAGCCGCTGCGCGCAGCGTTCCGCGACTCCCGCAACCGGCTCGGTCGCCGGCGCCGGTTGCGCGCTCCCGTCCCAGGGTCGAAGCGGCGCGCGCGGCGGCGCCGGCAGCGGCCCGCGCAGCTGGGGCTCGGCCGCGCCGGTCTCGCCCGCCTCACGCAGGTACAGCAGCGCGCCCAGTCCTGGCAGCTGCACCTGCGTCGCGCCGAAGCGCTGGTGGCAGCCACCGCCCCGCTCGGCCAGCAGCGCACGTTCGGCCGCTACGGCCGCGCGGGTCGCGGCATCGTCGATCGAGGCAAGCAAGGCGCGCGTGTGCGCGTCGTCAGTCCGGCACTCGATGGCCAGCGCGCCCTGCGCCGGCGCGGACGGGCACAGGCTCAGCGGCAGCAGCATGCGCGGGAGTCCCGCGAGCAGCTCGCGCAGGATTGCGGCGGCGCCCACCGATTCGTCCTGCCACAGGCGCGCCAGGCCGGCGAACGCCAGGATCACCCCATCGAGGTGGCGCTCGCTCCCGCGCGCTTCGCGCAGGCGGCGCAGCCGCGTATCCACGTTGCCGCGCAGCTCGCACAGCTCGATGCGCGGTGCGCCGGGCAGCGCACGCTGCAGGAATCCGGGCACGAAGGCCTGGCGGCGCGGCGAGGAACTGCCGATGCGCAGCGGCGCACCCGCTGCGAGCCGACGCAGCGTGTCGCCGGCGAAGAACACGATGTCGCGCGGGTTCTCACGCGCGGGCACGGCGGCCAGGTGGAACTCGGGCGGACGCTCGAGGCTCAGGTCCTTGTATGAGTGCACGGTCAGGTCGACCGTGCCGGCGCGCAGCGCGGCGTCGATCTCCGCGGTGAAGAATTCCTTGCCGTCGACCTGCGAGAGCGGAATTTCCGTGATGCGGTCACCGCGCGTGTCGATGCCGACGAGTTCGACCGCCAGGCCCGGGTGGAGCCGTTCGAGCTGGCGCGCCACCGCGCTGCTTTGCGCGCGCGCGAGCAGGGAACGGCGGGTGCCTAGCCGTATTGGCCGCTGCGACATCAGGATCGGGCCCCTGGGCGAAGGTCAGGGGCTAATAGTGGCAAATGCGGCGAGATCTTCCCAGCCGTGCGCCTGCGTGGCGCTCGGTCCGAGCGAACGCAGCACCGCCTTCTCGGCGCAGGCGCGCCGCGCGCGCGTGAGCTGCAGGCTGCGCTGGTCGGACTGCGCCCGCAGCATGTCAAACAGCGCGGTCAGGCTGGTCAGCCCCACCACGCCCTGCCAGTGCGAGCCCGCGGCATCACTCCCCAGGCCCAGGTGCACGATGCGGCCGCCCTCCCTGGAGCGCGCCCGCCAGGCGGCGATGCGCTGTGCATCGCGCCCGGCATCGGCGGGCACGCACAGCACGACATCCGCCGCGCTCGTCCATGCGGCCAGCTCGGCCTCGGCGGATTCTTCCAGTACGCGGCAGGCCCGCTCCGGATTGCGCTCCCGCACCAGCCGCGCCAACTCGACGGCGCGCTCCCGGCTGCGGTTCCACAGCAGCAACTCGGTCGTTTCCAGCCACGGCGCCACGGTCTGGGCCAGCTGGCCGGCGCCCACCAGCAGCGTCGGCCCGCTCGCGCCGGCGCCCAGCAGGCGCCGCACCTGCGAACCGTAGGAAGCGCTGCCGAGGCTCGAGAGCGGGCCGGCGCGAACTTCCTTCGTATCCTTGAACAGCAGTTGCACCCAGCTGTCGAGCTGGCGCGAGAGCAGCCCGGGCGCGGCGCTGAACACCCGCCAGGATTCCTTGATCTGCCCGAAGATCTCGGTCTCGCCGGCCAGGCGGCTCTCCAGCCCGCAGGCAAAGCGCAGCAGGAACGCATAGGCGTCGGCGCCGCTGAAACACTGCGCGCGCGCCGCCACGGCCAACCGATCGTTGATCCGCTCGCGCGCCGCGCGCCCGGCGGTCACGATCACCACGCGCTGGCAGGTCGAGATGACCCAGGCCTGCTGCAATCCGCCCGCGGCGGCCAGGTCGGCCGGCGTCAGCCTGAACGCGGTGGCATCGAAATGCAGGACCTGGAGTTCAGCCAGCTTCATGAGGGTCAAGGCTACCCGCCGCCTGGAGCCCCTTTGTCACGAATAAGTCACGTGCCCGGCCGCGACAGCCGTGGCACCGTGACGGGGTTCACACAAAAGGCGCCCGGGAGCTCATGGCTGCGGACGGCAGCAATCGCGGCGGCTCTCTGTCGGCGCAGCGCGACGTCAACGCAGGACGATGAACCCGTATTTCTCGAATGCCGCGGTGCCGAAGGGGCCGCGCAGGAACTCGATGAACGCCGCAGCCTGCGGGCGCGCACCGCTGGTGAGGGCGATGGGATAGTCAATGGGAGAATGCGATCCGGACGGGAAGAGATCGACGATGCGCACGCCGGGTTCGATCTTTGCATCGGTCGCATAGACGATGCCGAGCGGCGCCTCGCCGCGCGCGACGAATGCGAGCGCGGTGCGCACGTTGTCGGCGAGGACGAGCCGGTGCGCGAGTTCGTCCCAGACGCCGAGCCGCCGCAATGCCGAACGCGCGTACCGCCCAACCGGCACCGCATCAGGATCACCCATCGCCAGCCGCCCGCCGGCGAGCGCTACGGCCAATTTGAAGTTCGGTTCCACTTTGAGCTGCACCGTGCTGTCGGCTGGCGCCACCAATGCCAGGCGATTGCCGAGCAGGTTGCGGCGTGAGGACGGCTGCAGCAGCCCGCGCTGCCCGAGGTAGTCCATCCACTCCTGGTCGGCGGAAAAGAAGATGTCCGCGTGCGCGCCGCTCTCGATCTGGCGTGCCAGGACGGAAGTTGCCGCAAACGAGAAGCCTATGGCGTGGCCGGTCTTCCTGGTGTACTCCGCGCCCAATTCCTGCAGCACGTTGGTGAGCGAAGCCGCCGCGAACACCGTGACCGAATCCTGCCGCGCGGCCAGCCCGGCGGCCGGCATCTGCAGCAGCAGGGCCAGCGCCAGCCCGGCCAGGCCGCGTCTGCGCCTGGCCAATGCCGCCCGCGGATCCGTGATCTGCATGCCCGGTATTCTCGCGAACGAAGCCCTGCGCCGCTACGGGGCGCGCAGCGCACGCGCCAGCATGTAGGCCGCCACGGCGAAGACCACCACCGCGAACAGCACCGACAGGGTGTGTTTGTGCGCACCCAGGCGCGTTGCCAGTGCCACTCCCAGCCACCCGCCGAGCGCGCCGCCGGCGATGAATTCCAGCGCGATGCGCCAGTCAACCAGGCCGGAACTCGCATAGTTGGCCGCGGTGGTGAGCCCGAATGCGGCGACCGACAGGAGCGAGGAGCCGATGGCGTCCAGCACCGTCATGCCGCTGGCGAACATGATGCCCGGCACGATCAGGAAGCCGCCGCCGATTCCAAAGAAGCCTGAGATGCCGCCGGTCAGGAATCCGAGGCTGAACAATCGCACGGCGATGCGCGGAACGAGCCGTACGCCCGGATCGCCGCCGCTCGCACGCGGCCGCAGCATCGCCGCGCCGACCGCCAGCATCACCAGCGCGAACAGGATCAGCAGCTTCTGCCCGTCGACGAGTTTGCCCAGGCTCGAACCGGCGTAGGCTCCCAGCACGCCGGCGGCGGCGAACACAGCGGCGCAAGCCCAGTTGACGTTGCCCCGCCGCCAATGCCCGAACAGGTTGACCAGCGCGTTGATGCCCACGGCCAGCGCGCTGGTGCCGATCGCCACGTGCGGGCTCCGCACCCCGACCACATAAATGAGCAGCGGGACCGCGAGTATCGAACCGCCGCCGCCAATCAGGCCGAGCGAGAACCCGACCAGCGACCCGCACAGCATGGCGAGCAGTGAGTGCATCGAGATCGGCATCCCTGCGGATGGCGGGAAAGGCGATAATTGTACGCACAATCCCGCCGGCACATGGCCGGCGACCCGGAGGCCGGCGATGATCGATCCGCACGATGCGCACGCCGTGCAGGACTGGCGCAAGCTCGAACGCGAGCGCCTGATCAGCGCGCGCCTCGCACTCGCTCCGGACTATCGCGCGGCGCAGGCGCAGGCCATCGCGCGCGAGCTGGACGCGCGTATTCCAGCACACGCCGGCCCGATCGTCAGCGCCTACTGGCCGATTCGCGGTGAGCCGGACCTCAGGCCATGGATGCACGCCGCGGCTGCGCGGGGCCTGCGCATCGCGCTGCCCGTCGCGGTGGCATTGCGCCAACCGTTGCAATTTCGCGCATGGCGGCCAGGCGCCGCAATGGCGCGCGGTCTGTGGAACATTCCGCATCCGGCGGAAATGGCCGTGGTCGTTCCGGACATGATCCTGGCTCCCCTGGTGGGCTACGACCGCGCGGGCTATCGGCTCGGCTACGGTGGCGGCTTCTTCGATCGCACGCTGGCGCAATTCGCCCCGCGACCGGTCACCATCGGCATCGGCTACCCGGAAGCCGCGATCGAATCGATCTATCCGCAGCCTTTCGATATTCCGATGAGCGGTATCGTGACCGGATCGCGTGCCGGCGCATCGGGGCCGCCTGGAGCGTGATGACCAAGAGCAAACCCAATCCCGGACCCGTGCACAAGACCCCGGCAGATATGCGCAGGGCCCTCGGCTTTCAAGCCACGACGCAGGCAGCCTGGAAGGATCTGACGCCGCTGGCCCGGAACGAATGGATTTGCTGGGTGATTTCGGCCAGGCAAGCATCGACACGTGGCCGCCGCATCCAACGTGCAGTCGAGGATCTTGCGGCGGGAAAACGCCGCCCGTGTTGTTGGCCTGGATGCCCGCATCGCCGGCCCGGCGCCAGGAAGTGGTTTGCGAGGCGGGTGACGTAACCTGTCGATCGCGGTTCGGGAATTAAGCGGCCCCAGTGCGCCAGCCCGGATGCCGCTCCCGCATATGGCAGGCCTTCAGCCTGATTTTCTCCAAGTGTCCATTGCATTCCAGGTCCGCGCCATGAATCGCCCCGGCGTGCCGGAGAGGACCTTAAGCGCGCGCTCGAGGTTCCTCGCTTGTGCCTGCGATGACTTGAGCGCTGAGAAGTAGCGCAGGATTTCCTTCTGACGGCTCGGCGCAAGGCCATCCCAGCCGTGCTTGGCGTGTGGATGTGCCATCAACCCGTTACGAAACCAGGCCGGCAGTGGATGCGACGGACCCCCGCGGTAGTCCGGATCAAAGGCGATGGACACTCTGACTTTCTGGCCCACCGCTACACGGGCCGCCTTCCGGACAGGGCCCGCGAGGTACAGGAAGAAGCTCCCGTCTCCTGCAGGCATCAGATTCACGCGCCAGGGCGTATCTGGCTTATCGTTGATCTGAACGCGCACGGGCATCGGCCGCCGCCACCGTGCGCTGAGCCGTCCCGCCCGTTCGGCGTCGATCAGCACGTAGGGATTGATGCCCCTGATTTCGATGGTCGAATGAAAGCGCTGCGGCGCGGGCGGGTGCCGACGGGCGTCGGGGCGTTTGGCGATCATTGAATCCATGGCCAGGACGTCGCGCTCTGGCGCGCGTGCTCCGCGCGAATGCGCGAACGACGCCAGCGACGAATGCCCGCACGCGCTGCCCAGATCAGCGCGACGACGGTGCCGAACTCCTTCAGGAGTTGATACGGCAACCCCTCTATTGGTACGTGCCGCGAACGATTCTGATGCTAAGCCGCTGATTGAGCTGGTGCCGGAGATTGGCGCCGCATTGGGCGGGTTAAGTCATTCAATTGGCTGGGAAATGGCAACTCGCGACAAGGCGACGTACCCGCAGGCGTACCCGTTGGGGCCCATGGATGGTGACTTGCCTGTGCAGCCGCCAGTCGGCCACCAGTCAGCGCCGCCGCTTGGATCGCGCCTTGGCCTTTGATTTGGCCGAGGCCTTGGTTCCGCTCCCAAGAGAAGCAGTCGGCTTCACCAGAGAGCTCAGGAACCGGGTGAACGGCACGATGTCGCCATCCACGCTCGCACTCTCCAGGCTCTTCATGTAGGTCTCGCGGCGCGCCAGCGGAACGACGATCCAGGGGTACCCGCCCGAGGCCGCCATCACGTTCATGAGGAAGCGGCCCATGCGCCCGTTGCCATCGAGGTAAGGGTGCACGTAGACGAACTGGAAGTGCCCGAGCACCACGCGCACCGCAGCGCTCGGCTCCTCGGCCAGCAATTCGAACAAGGCAGGCATGAGATCGCGCACGGCCTCCCGGTTGGGCGGCGTATGCATCGACCGGCGGATGTACACCGGGCCGCTCCGGTAACCCGCCAGGTCGGCTGGCGCCAGCAGGCCCACCGCCACGCTAGGCCCGAACAGCTCGCGATACCACCCAGCGTGGTCGCCATCCGCAACCGTGCCCGGGTTGTCACCTGAGAGTACTCGACCAAGGCTGCGCCTGACCGCCTGGAATGCCTGCCAATAGCCCCGGGCTGCCAAGGCATTGCGGTGCGCGTCGTCGTCCTGGTTTGACTCGGGATTCCATCGGCCGGAGCGCACGCGCTCGATCAGTTCGGCGCTGACTCGATAGCCTTCGATGGAGAGCGAGTTGTAGGCATCGTTGGCGTAGATGCCATCAACCTGCTTGAGGTACGCGGTGCCCGCCTTCGGCAATCCCGGCGGCGGCGGAAAGTGCCGCAGCACGTCCTCGCGCATCCGGGCCCAGTCGAGGCGCAAGCGATTTACATAGGGTGAAGTCTCGCGGGCACCGAAGATGAGCGGCGCACCGTCCTCAAAGGGATCACTCGCCGCACATCGAAACCCCGCAGCCGTCATGGCCGCCAGGATCTCGTCGGCAATGCGCCTTCGGCCAATGTTGCGAAAGGCACCTGCCAGCCGACCGGCGACCACGGTATGGCCCCCTTTGAGCAGGCGCCGGAGCAGCTCCGAGGGCTCGCGAACCATGGCCAACGCTGCACGCAACTCGGTAGGCCGCGAAGCGTAGTGCGACGGCGGGCAAGCTATCAGCGCGGCAGCCAGGCCGTAGACGCGCACGCCGTCGATGCGCTCGAGATCCGTAGCCGGCGGCAATGCGAGGCGCAGGTCGAACACTGAAGTGCCGTGGAGCAGCGCTGTGGGCTTGTTGCCGCCCTTGGGCGATCTCACCAGCAGCTGGCGCGGTGCATTGCGATTGCCCACGTGCAGGCTGATCGACTGCTCCGGGCTCACGCACCAGGTGGCACCAAAGCGATGCTCGAGGTACGACGCACAGAAGGGCCAGAAGGCTGCGTACCACGAGGTGCTGTCTCCGGCCTGCTCATCGGGACGCGCAGGCACATACCAGCCCTTCATCACTTCGCGGATGAAGCCGTTGCGCAGCAAGCGCTCCCGATGAGCCCTCGGCAAGTCACGGGCGACGAGCGCAACCTGGCCGGCGTCCTGCCGGGACTTCAGCAGGGCCAGGGAATCGGCCAGGGCTTGGGCAGGCGTGGGCACGGCGCACCCGGTGGTTGCACGATCTTTAGGTTTTCGTGTTTTACCATTTTTAGGTTTTAGTGTCGATAGAGGACAAAACCCGCCTCGGTGCAGCCCCCACAGTGGGCCGACGTTCAGTGATAGGCATCCCTGACAGCCTACGGGCGAGGCACTCGGGTCTACTGTCCCGGGCTCGGTTTCTGTGCCAGTCGGGTCGCCTCGTCCGGGGCCTTTCCCGCCTCGTCGCTATCGGAAACCAGTTCGTACAGGTGCTCGACGCTGGCGAGCAGGGTATTCGCAAGCTGGGCAAGCTCCCGCGCCGTCAATCCGAGGGCCTGCAGCTTGATCTCTTCGAACGTCACACCGTTCACGGTGGGCACCTCCGGCTGAGCGATCGGCGCACTGCCTAAGTCGCTACAAAATCGAATCGCAGGTCAGCCTCATTTGGGAAGCATTGCACGGATTACTGCCTCCAGCTCGTTTAGGCGCGATGCCTTAATAATGAATCCGAGATTGGTTGGAATTGCAGATAGAGCAACAGCTCGTTGTTGGGTTGGGATCGACACTACCCGAATCTCTCCCGTCGCCGTGTGCTGAGGACCTGCGTACAACACTCCCAGAAGCTTGACTCGTGTCCCTCCCATGATGATGTTCCCATCGCGAGTCGTCCAACCGCCCGTATTGAACAGGAACACGGGCGAGCCACTAGACCCTGGAAAACAGGCCGCATCTATTAGAAATTCTTGTCGCCCCTCATAGTCGATATTTGGGTGCGTTGCTGTTACGCCGCGCCTGAGTATGGGCATGTTATTCGTCGAGTCCCAGATGCCTACTGGGTACCCAATCATCAATATGTCCTCCAAGGCGCCAAGGTCGCTAAGTTCTTCAGTCGTCGGCAGCAGCTTGGATTCCAGACTGATAAAGAAGAATGATTGGTTTGAGGCAGCCGCTTCCTGAAGCAGTGGCGCAATTGGCATTGCGCATAGATCGACACTTGGATCTGGGTGGCCTATCCATCGTTGGGCGAAGTTAGACAGCGAAATGGTCAAGTGCCGGCCAACCAACGGGCCAGCGTCTGGAGCCTTCAGTGTGAGGCAGAATTGTCCAGTCACGGCTCCGGCTACTACGTGTCGATTTGTAACGATAGCGGGCACATTGCCGGTTGCACCTTGCCAAAACGCGCAAAAAAAGCCGGTACCGGTTCCAGTACTACCGTCGGCCATCGTGCACTGAATGCGGGTAGTACTGTGGGTTAGCTGTTCAGAGAGCGTGAGAGGCAGTGCCATAGATAGCAGCCTAAGGCACGCGCCTTTCGACACGGCACAACGGCCACGGGCTTGCCACTTTATCGTGACCGGTTCGGTACAACGCGTAGTTAGACGACAGCATCATTGCTACCCATGGTGACTCCTTGATCATCCACTCGGCCTTGGTGCGCGTCTTCTCGGTGAAGGTCTGCCGCGCAAGCCACTCCTTCGCGATCGCCTCGAAGGTCACTTCCCTCTGTTGGCGAGCCTCGGCCCGGATACTCGATGGATTGAGGCCGGCTTCGATCTGCTTGCGGGCGACGTCCCGCCGCTCGCGCGCTTCCTTGAGGCTGGTGGCCGGGTAGGTGCCGACCGAGATCATCCCTTCGCGCCCGGCGAAGGTGTAGCGGAGGCGCCAGAGCCGTGCCCCGGTCGGGGAAACCAGCAAAACCAGCCCCTGGCCGTCCGTCAGCTTGTAGGGCTTCTCACGCGGCTTGGCCGCCCGGATCTGGCTTTCGGTGAGTGGCATTTGGGTACGAGACGGGTACGGAGCCCCTTCTTGCCTTCGCGTACCCGCATTCGTACCCGTCTGTACCCGTGGCTGTCAACTGACCGCCGTGGACGCCAGCGGTGCCAAAACGCCTGAAAAAAGGCATTTTCTGGATGCTGGTGGACGTCTGTGGAAGTGCCTGGAAGTCTAAATGGTGCCGGAGATAGGAATCGAACCTACGACCTACGCATTACGAATGCGCCGCTCTACCAACTGAGCTACTCCGGCAGCGGACAAACCTCGCGCGGGGGCGGCATTCTAAGAGGATCCACGCTCGGCAGGCAACGCGGGCCACGCGACTGTGACGCGTTCGTCAGCCCTTCGGGCGCAGGCGAATCACCAGGTCGAGGCTGGCGACCTCCATGCCCGCAGGGATCGGCGGCAGCCGGCTGAACTCCACCTCCGGCAGCGCGACGTCGGTCAAGGCCCCAGTCACCTCGTCATGAAAGTGGTAGTGTGGTTCGACGTTCGAATCGAACCAGCTGCGCCTGTCATCGACTGCCAGCTGGCGGATCAGCCCGCGCGCGGCGAACAGGTTCAGCGTGTTGTAGACGGTGGCCTTCGACAGCGCGACGCCACGCGCCTGCAGCGCCTCGGCGATCTGTTCGGCCGACAGGTGCTGCGGGGCCCCGAGCAGGAGTGTCGCGATCTGCAGGCGCTGCGCGGTCGCGCGGATGCCGCGGGCCTGCAGCCGGGCCGTGACGTCGCCGGCCGCCGGCGCCGAGTGCTGGGGTGTCGCGGTCATGATGCCGCTCCTTTTACCGCAGCGCCCGCGGCAACGCAAAGACCACGTGCTCCGGCTTGCCATAAGACTCCGCCGGCGGTGCACCGCCCCATTCGCGCAAGCGGGCCACGACCTCCTGTACCAGCTGTTCAGGCGCCGAGGCTCCGGCGGTGACGCCGACTGCTTCCACGCCGGCGAACCACTCGCGCTTCAGGTCGCTGGCGCCGTCCACCAGGTAGCCTGGAACGCCCGCGCGGTCCGCCAGTTCGCGCAGGCGATTGGAATTGGAGCTGCTCTTCGATCCGACCACCACCAGCAAGCCGCAGTGCTCGAGCAGCTGCTTGACCGCGTCCTGCCGGTTCTGCGTGGCGTAGCAGATGTCTTCCTTGCGCGGCGCCTGCAGGGTCGCAAAGCGGCGGCGCAGCGCCGCGACGATCGCGGCGGTGTCGTCGACCGAGAGCGTGGTCTGGGTGACGAAGGCGAGCGCGGCCGGGTCGCGCACCTCCAGCCGCTCCACGTCGGCGATGCTCTCGACCAGCAGGATGCGCCCGCCGCGTGAGCGGTCGAAGCGCCCCATCGTACCTTCGACTTCCGGGTGCCCGGCGTGCCCGATCAGCACCACTTCGCGGGCCTCGCGTGCGAAGCGCGCGACCTCCATGTGCACCTTGGTCACCAGCGGACAGGTGGCATCGAACACCTGCAGGCCGCGGCGCTGCGCCTCCTGCTCGACCGCCGTCGATACGCCGTGCGCCGAGAAGATCACGGTCGCGCCATCCGGCACCGCGTCCAGCTCGTCGACGAAGACCGCGCCCAGCGCACGCAGGCGCTCCACCACGTTGCGATTGTGCACGACCTCGTGGCGTACGTAGATCGGCGCGCCGAACATCGCCAGCGCGCGTTCGACGATCTCGATCGCGCGATCGACGCCAGCACAGAATCCACGGGGATTGGCGAGCAGCACGCGCATCGTTCAGGTCCCGCGCATGTGCACGCTCAGGCGGGCGCGGGGCGGCGCCCCGCCAGCAGCGCATCGAGCAGCAGGCAACCGGCGCCGATCGTGATGGCCGAGTCGGCGACGTTGAAGGCCGGGAAATAATGCTCGTGCCAGTGCACCTGCAGGAAGTCGACCACGTAGCCCAGTCGCAGCCGGTCGATCACGTTGCCCACCGCGCCAGCGAGTATGAGTGCGAGCGCGGCGCCCTGCAGGTTGGCGCGCGGCCCGAGGCGCGCCAGCCACACCACCAGCCATACGCTGATCACCGCGGCCAGGGCACTGAACGCCCAGCGCTGCCAGCCCGATGCGTCATCGAACATGCTGAAAGCCACGCCGGGATTGTGGGCGCGCACGAGGTTGAACACCGGCAGGCAGTAGATCGCCTCGTACATCTGCAGCGAGCGCTCCACCAGATGCTTGCTCCACTGGTCGAGGCCGATCACCACGGCGCTCAGGGCCAGCCAGCGCGACTGTCCCCGTCCGCCGACGCGCGGCCACCCGGACATCAGGCGTACCGGCGTGCTTCGCCGGGCCCGTTGATGTTGACGATGCAGCGCCCGCACAATCCAGGATGCGCGGCTGCCCGGCCCACGTCGTCGACGTGATGCCAGCACCGAACACACTTGGCGGCGCTCGTGCGCCGCACGCGCAGCCACACGCCGCCGCCCGGCACCGAGGGCGCTTCGACCGCGCCAGCTGGCGCACTGGCCACGCGGTGCACGTGCGCCTTCGACGTGATCATCAGGAAGCGCAGTTCCTCGCCGAGGACATCGAGGCGCGCGTACTGTGCGTCGGTGCAGTACACATCGAGCTCGGCCTGGAGCGGCGCGCCGATCTCACCGCCGACGCGCAGCCGCTCGAGTTCGCGCGCGACTTCGGTGCGCAGCGCGATCAGCGCCGGCCAGTCGATGGTCGCGGCAATTGCGCCGTCAGGGACCGCGGCAGCGGGCGCCAGCGCCGGAATCTCATGCCACACGGACAGGAACACCGACCCGGCGCGTGCCCCAGGCAGCTCGCGCCAGATCTCCTCCGCGGTGAACGAGAGGATCGGCGCGAGCCAGCGCACCATCGCTTCGGCAATGTGCCACATCGCGGTCTGCGCCGACCGGCGCGCAACGCCGGCCGCGGGCGTGGTGTACAGCCGGTCCTTGATGATGTCGAGGTAGAAGCCGCCGAGATCCACGACGCAGAAGTTGTGCACCTTCTGGTAGATGAGGTGGAACTGGTAGTCGCGATAGGCGGCGTCGAGCGCGGCCTGCAGTTCGCGCGCGCGCTCGATCGCCCAGCGGTCCAGCGCGACCAGCTGGCCCATCGGCACGGCAAGCGCGGGTTCAAAGCCGTGCAGGTTGCCGAGCAGGAAGCGCACGGTATTGCGCATGCGGCGATAGGAATCGCCCATGCGCTTGAGGATCTCCGGCGAGAGGCTCATCTCATTGGAAAAATCGGTCGCCGCCACCCACAGGCGCAGCATGTCGGCGCCGAGCGTCTTAGTGATGTCCTGGGGCTCGATGCCGTTGCCCAGCGACTTGGACATCTTGCGGCCCTGCTCGTCGACCGTGAAGCCATGCGTCAACACGCCGCGGTACGGCGCGCGCGCATACAGCGCCTCGGACATCAGCAGCGAGCTGTGGAACCAGCCGCGGTGCTGGTCGGAGCCCTCGAGGTACAGGTCGACCGGCGCCTGGAAATCGTCCCGCAGCGCGGCCACGCATTCAAATGACAGGCCCGAGTCGGCCCACACATCCATCACGTCGGCGGCTTTCTCGTAGTGTTCCGCTTCGGCGCCGAGCAGCTCGGCCGCTTCGAGCGCGAACCAGGCGTCGATCCCCTCGCGCTCGACGCGCGCGGCCACCGCATCGATCAGCTCGCCGGTGCGCGGATGCAGTGCGCCGGTGTCGCGATGCGTGAACAGCGTGATCGGCACGCCCCAGGTGCGCTGGCGCGACAGGCACCAGTCCGGGCGGCTCCCGATCATCCCGGTGATGCGCGACTCTCCCCAGGCCGGTGTCCACTGCACGCGCTTGATGTCGCGCAACGCGCCGGCGCGCAGCCCCTGGCCATCCATGCTGATGAACCATTGCGAAGTGGCACGGAAGATCACCGGCGTCTTGTGGCGCCAGCAGTGCGGATAGCTGTGCGGATGCGGTTCCTGGTGCAGCAGCCGGCCGTGCTCCTCGAGCCGGCCGATGATGACCGGGCCGGCGGCGTCGACCTTGAGCCCGGCAACCAGCTCGGTGCCGGCTGCGAAACGCCCATCAGGTCCCACCGGGTTCACGACCGGTAGCGCATAGGTCTTGCCGACGATGAAATCCTCGAGGCCATGCGCTGGTGCCGTGTGCACCGCGCCCGTGCCCGCCTCGAGCGTGACGTGTTCGCCGAGGATCACCGGCACCTGCTTTGCAAGCCACGGATGTTCGAGCTGCAGGCCCTCGAGTGCCGCGCCGGCAAAACGCCCGAGGAGCTGGCCCTCGAGGCCGTAGCGGCCGAGGCAGGCGGCGAGCAGCCCGTCGGCCATCACCAGCGCCTCGGGTTTCCCGGCGCGCGTGACGAGCACGCAGGCGTACTCGAGATCGGCGCGCAGCGCCACCGCCTCGTTGGCGGGCAGGGTCCACGGCGTGGTGGTCCAGATCACGAGCGAGACCGGTGCCGCGCCCAGCGCGGCCGCGGCGATGCCGGTGCGGCGGAGGAATTCCGCGCGCTCGGCCGCGCGGAACGCCACGTCGATCGCGGTCGAGGTACGCTCCTCGTATTCCACTTCGGCTTCGGCCAGCGCCGAGCGGCAATCGAGGCACCAGTGCACGGGCTTGAGGCCGCGGTACAGGTGTCCGTTGTCGATGATCCTGCCGAGCGCGCGGATCTGCTGCGCTTCGTAGCGAGGATCCATCGTCGTGTATGGCCGCTCCCAATCGCCAAACACGCCGAGCCGCTTGAAATCGGCACGCTGCGAATCGATCTGCTTCGCGGCGAATTGGCGGCAGGCGGCGCGGAAGGCGCGCGCGTCGAGCTTCTGGCCGGGCCGCCCGTGCTGCTTCTCGACCGCGAGCTCGATCGGCAGTCCGTGGCAATCCCAGCCCGGCACGTAGGGCGCGTCGAATCCTGCAAGCGTACGCGCCTTGACGATCACGTCCTTGAGGATCTTGTTGACCGCGTGCCCGAGGTGAATCACCCCATTGGCATAGGGCGGCCCATCGTGCAGCACGAACGGCGGCCGGCCCCGCGCGGCCGTGCGGATCGCGCCGTAGATGTCCTGCGCGGCCCAGCGCTCCAGCTGTTTTGGTTCGCGCTGCGCCAGGTCCGCCTTCATTGGAAAGCCCGTCTGCGGCAGGTTTAAGGTGTTCTTGTAGTCGGTCACGTGGCGGAGAATCCTGGAGCAGGTGGCGGTGCTAAACCATTCATTTTAGCCCAGCGCGGCCCGCGCCGCCGCAGCGTCACGATGCATCTGCGCGACCATCAGACCGACGGATTCGAAGCGCAGCTCGGCGCGGAGCCGAGCGACGAACTCGACCTCCAGTTCCGCGCCGTAGAGATCGCCCTCGAAATCGAACAGGTGCACTTCGAGGAGCGGCTCGACCCCATTGACCGTCGGGCGCGTGCCGAGGCTCGCGACCGCAGGCCAGGCCTTGCCGGCACCGATGGATGCGCGCCCGCCGGCGGCCGTGCCGGTGGATGCCGGCGCAACGACGCCGCGTACGCGTACTGCGAAAATGCCAGCCAGCGGGCTGCGGCGGCGCGCGATGCCGAGGTTCGCGGTCGGAAACCCCAGTGTGCGCCCGAGCTGTGCGCCGCGCCGCACGCGCGCGCGCATCGAATAGGGGCGCCCGAGCAGGCGGGCGGCGCGCTGCAGGTCGCCGGCAGCAAGCGCGGCGCGGATCAGGCCGCTACTGGCGCGCTCGCCATCCACCATCACCGGGGCGATGACTTCGACATCGAAGCCGTAGTGGTGCGCTTCGGCCGCACACCACGCTGCGCTGGCCTGGCCACCGCGCCCGAAACGGAAGTCGTGACCGATGACCAGGCAGCGCGCGCCCAACCCCTGCAGCAGCGCCATGAACTCGGCGCCGGATTTCGACCGCAGCCGGGTATCGAAGGTGAGCAGGTGCAAACGATCGAGCCCGCTGTGCTCGAGCAGTCGCCAGCGCTCGCGCAAACTGGTCAGCCGCGCGGGCGGATGGGTCGGGCTCAGCACCTCGCGCGGCATCGGTTCGAAGGACAGAAGGCCCGCCTCGAAGCCAGCGTTGGCCGCGGCGCGCGCGCGCGCGCGCGCGATCAGCGCCTGGTGCCCGATGTGGATCCCGTCGAAGGTGCCGATGGCCAGCACGCTTGGAGCCAGCGCTTGCGTACCGCTGCCGCGGACCAGCCGCAGGGGCCTGATCCGGCTACTTTTATCGGGACTTTCGCGGCTCATGGGGTGTGCCCGGGACTATACCGGAGCCGCATTGACAACGAGAAACCGAGTACGCACACTACGCGGCCCTTCGGGGGGCCCTCGAGGAACATGGACGGCGGAGCACAGGCGTGGCAAACACCAAATCGGCGGAAAAAGCGGCCAGGCAGGCGGTGGCGCACCGGGAACGGAATGTGGCCATGCGCTCGCGCATGCGTACGGCAATCCGCCGGGTGATCGACGCGGCCGCCGCCGGCAAGAAGGAAGATGCGCGCGCGAGTTACCAGGCGGCCGTGCCGCTGATCGACACGCTGGTCAACAAGAAGATCATCCACCGCAACCAGGCCGACCGCCACAAGAGCCGCCTGGCCGCGCGGGTCAAGGCGCTCGGCTGAGCCTCACCTGGCCCGGGCCATCACCCGGCCAGGCGCCCCACGCGCGCGTCGCCCGACCGCGTCTGCGCCGATTTCTCCAGATCCTCGACTGCCAGCAGCAGCGACAGCCGCGCGTCGCCGCGCGCGATCTCGCGCCAGTGCGTACCCTCGGGCCAGGGCTCGAGCGCGCCAGCCAGCGCCCACAGCATGTTCAGCGAGGGTGAGGCGCCCGCGCGCCTGAGCTCGGCGTAACTGCGCACCGCGCCCTGGCGCCGCAGCTCATCGGCGCTGCGGATCCCGATGCCGGCCAGCAGCTGCTCCGATTTCACGCCGAGGTTGCGCAGATCGCGGATGCGCAGCTTCAGCTTGCCGGCCGCGATGCGCTGCCGCACCTTGCTGTTGCGCATGGGCTAGCGCGCCTTTGCGGCCGGCTGCTGTTCGAGTCGGCGCTGCTCGAGGAAAGCCATGACCGCCTCGGCCAGTTCGCGCGTACCGCGCCCTGTGGCCGCCGAGATCAGGTGGACCGGCCCCTTGTAGCGCAGCCGCCGCACGATATCCCGCGCGCGCGCCTCGGCCTCGGCGTCCGGCAACAGATCGCGCTTGTTGATCACCAGCCAGCGCGGCTTGTCGGCGAGGTCCTTGCTGTACTTCTTCAGCTCCGCGACGATCGCGCGCGCGTCGCGCACCGGGTCGGCGGCCGGATCGCCCGGCGCCATGTCGATCAGGTGCAGCAGCACGCCGGTGCGTTGCAGGTGCTTGAGGAACCGGTGCCCGAGCCCGGCGCCCTCGGCCGCGCCTTCGATCAGTCCCGGAATGTCGGCCATCACGAAGCTGCGATGCTGGCCGCAATAGACGACGCCCAGGTTTGGATGGAGCGTGGTGAACGGATAGTCCGCCACGCGCGGCCGTGCGGCGGACACCGCGCGGATCAACGTCGACTTGCCGGCATTCGGAAGGCCCAGCAAACCCACGTCTGCGATCACCTTGAGTTCGAGCGCGAGCGCGCGCTTCTCGCCGGGCAAGCCGGGGCCGAACTGGCGCGGCGCGCGGTTGGTGCTGCTCTTGAAGCGCGTGTTTCCCCAGCCGCCCTTGCCGCCCTGCGCCACCTTGAGCTCCATTCCGGTGGCCTTCAGGTCCCCCAGCACTTCGCCCGTATCCAGGTCGCTGACCACCGTGCCGACGGGCACGGCAATGTAGAGATCATCGCCACTCCGTCCGGTGCAGTCGTTGCTCGAGCCGCCCTCGCCGAGCTGCGCGCGGTAGGTGCGCTGGATGCGGAAATCAGCGAGCGTGTTGATCCCCTCGGCCGCGCGCAGCAGGACGCTTCCACCGCTCCCGCCATCGCCCCCGTCCGGCCCGCCGAAGGCATTGGACTTCTCGCGGCGGAAACTCGCGGAGCCGCGTCCGCCATGGCCCGCCTGGACGCGCAGAGTTGCCTCGTCGACGAATTTCATCCGGCCAGCTTACGCCTAATTCCTGCCGGCGCGGCGAGTCCCGATTGGCAGTCCCGGCTGGCAGTCCGGCAAATGAAAACCCCGGCACGTGGCCGGGGTTCGCGAACACCGCTGCCGGTCACGGCCCCTAGTTCTTCGTGCCTTCGGCGCCCGCGGCCTGCACGCTGACATACATGCGCTGTTCCGCGCCGCGGCGCCGGAAGCTGACGCGCCCGTGCGTGAGCGCGAACAGCGTGTGGTCGGTGCCGACGCCCACGTTCGCGCCCGGACGCACGCGCGTGCCGCGCTGGCGGATGATGATGTTGCCGGCCAGCACCTGTTGCCCGCCGAACGCCTTCACGCCCAGCCGTTTGCTGTGGGAGTCGCGCCCGTTGCGCGTGCTGCCGCCCGCCTTCTTGTGTGCCATCTGTATCGACTCCCGATGATGCCGCTCAGGCGTTGATCGCGGTGACACGCACCTGCGTGTACTTCTGGCGATGATTCTTCATGCGCAGGTAGTGCTTGCGGCGCCGGAATTTCACGATCGCGACCTTGTCGCCCTGGCCGTGCGACTCGACCGTCGCGAGCACCTTGCTGCCCTTGAGCTTCGGTTTCCCGACCGTGATCTTGTCGCCGTCGGCGATCAGCAGCACGTCGTTGAACTCGACCGTGGTGCCCGGTGCCGCCTCGAGCAGCTCGATGCGCAGCACGCCATCCTTCTCGACCCGATACTGTTTGCCGCCCGTGGCGATGACCGCGTACATTTGCGTCGAGCTCCGTATGATTCGCTGCCGGCCCGCGTGGGGGCAGGAAGCGCCAAAAGGACGCGCATTCTACTGAAGGGATGGGCGCCCGGTCAAACCGGGTTTTCCTTGGAGAAACAGCGAGTTGAATAGTGTCATCAGGCCCCTGGAGGCGATGAGCGCAGCCGGACCGGAGCCGTTGCCCGGTTCGGCGGGTGCCCTCGAAGCCATCCGCGAGCTCGTGCGGGCCGACCTCGAGGCCGTCGATGCGGCCATCCGCAGCGGCCTGAAGAGCGTGGTGCCGCTGGTCGACCAGATCGCCGAGCACATCATCGCCGGGGGCGGCAAGCGGCTGCGTCCACTGCTGGTCGTGCTCGCCGGCCGCGCCTGTAGGGCTGGCAGCGCGGTCGGCGGTGCCGCCGGCAGCGCCGCACATATCCAGGCCGCGGCTTTCATCGAGTTCATCCACACGGCCACTTTGCTGCATGACGATGTGGTCGACATGTCCGCGCTCCGCCGCGGCCGCGACACCGCCAACGAAGTATTCGGCAACCAGGCCAGCGTGCTGGTCGGCGATTTCGTCTATTCGCGCGCCTTCCAGATGATGGCCGCGGTGCGCTCGCAGCGCGTGATCGAAATCATGGCGGAAGCCACCAACATCATTGCCGAAGGCGAAGTGCTGCAGCTGATGAACGCGCGCGACCCGGGCACCACCGAGCAGCGCTACCTGGAAGTCATCCACCGCAAGACCGCGCAGCTGTTCCAGGCCGGCGCCGAGGTCGCGGCCGTGGTCAGCGATGCAACGCCCGACATGCAACGCGCACTCGCGCGTTATGGAAAGCACCTCGGCACCGCCTACCAGCTCATCGACGACGTGCTCGACTACCAGTCGGATCCGCAGACGCGCGGCAAGAATCTCGGCGACGACCTGGCCGAGGGCAAGCCGACGCTGCCGCTGATCCATGCGCTCCGCTCCGGCGATCCGGAAATCGCCGCGGTGATCCGCGCGGCCATCGTCGGCGGCGGCCGCGAGCAGCTCGGCGCCATACTGGCTGCAATTGAATCGACCGGAGGGCTTGAGTACACTGCCCGGCTCGCGCAGTCCGAGGCAGACCAGGCGCTGGCCGCGCTCGCGGCGCTACCGGTCACGCCATTCCGCACTGGCCTCGCTGCGCTGGCCCGCTTCGCGATCGAGCGCAAGCATTGAGTCGATGATTTCGGGGTGTAGCTCAGCCTGGTAGAGCGCTACGTTCGGGACGTATAGGTCGCAGGTTCAAATCCTGTCACCCCGACCACTTGCAGGTGGATGCCGGCCCGGGAGCCGCCAGCCAGGGGAGCGATCTTGAGGATCTGCTCGGCAACCGGAAGCAATGCATCGTCATCGGCCGACGCATCGAAGTGCGCACCAAGGTAGATCGCGCGCAGGAATCCATCGATGTCATGGAGGCGGGTCAGGTCCGCGTGGCGCGTAGGCGTCGCGCCATCGCCAGGATCGGTGCTGCGAGCCGATCGGGTTCGCCGTAGATGCAGGAATGCCCGGGCGGCGCGATCTGCGTCGCCAGCCGTCACGATCGTCGAGGCCGCGGTAGTCGTGGATCGCGATGAAGTATCCAATCGCGGCATCCGGCAGCGCCGCACGCGCCCCAGGTTCAAGGTATGGTGCTTCCCGGTCGGAACGGGCCAGATCCGCCAGCGCAGGCCGCAAGCAGCCGCTGCAGTCTGACCGTTCACTCACCGCCAAAGCGGATCTTGGCCACCAGGACCGCCGCCGCCAGCACGACGGTGATGGCGTTCGCCATCATCACCGGCAGTGAATGGATCGCCACGCCAT
>JAGWPD010000200.1 GCA_028870705.1 Gammaproteobacteria bacterium | reverse complement strand
GAGCACGACGCGCACGCGCGGGCCAGGGCCGGCGCAGACCGGACCGCGGGGGCGGCCGCCGCCGCCGCCGCGGCCGAAGCCGATTTCGTCAGCGCGGTCAGCTCCGATAGTTCCGCGGCGCCGGTGGGTCTGAAATTCCGCATGCAGCAACCCCCGCGCGTCGGACAGCCGCTGCAGCTCGAGCTGGTGCTGACGCAGCAGCCGGGAGTCGAGATCAGCTCGATGCTGGTCTCGCTCCAGCCCGGTGACGGACTGCAACTGCAGGCCGACCACAGTTTTGAATTCCGTGCGCCCACCCCGGGCGCTACGCAGCGCATGAACGTTACCCTGAAAGCCGAACAGACGGGCGTCCTGAGCCTCGGCGCCACCGTGCTGGTCGATTCCGCCAACACCTCGGTCGCGCACTATTTCCTGATCCCGCTGATCGCGGTGCCCCCCGCGTCCTAGCCGGCCGCGGCGCGGCCGCGCCTTTAAACCTATTCCGCGATATGCCTCACGCGCCCCGCGCCGGGCGCTTCGTATCATCACCCTGGTCGAAGCCACTGCCAGGGTTATGTCAAGGGATAGCAAGGCCTCGCTGCCGGTGCCCACGCTCCAGCCCGCCGCGGCGCCTGGCGCGACCGGCGCGTTCCGTTCGGGCGCCGAGCTGCACCCGCGACTGCGGGCCCAGCTCGAGGCCCTTGGGCTGGGCCGCTCGGCCAATCCGGCCGTAGCGATGAGCGCGCTGCTGCCGGTCATCAGTACGCAGTACGAACAGATCGACGAAGAACGCCGCGGCGTGGTCCGCTCGATGCAGATGCTGGCGGAGGAGGCGCGCTGCTTTGCACAAGGCCTGACCAACGCCGATGCCGGCCAGCTGCGCGCGATCCTCGATCACATCAAGGACGTGGTGGTCACGATCACCGGCGATGGCGCGATCTGCGTGTTCAATCCGACCGGTGAACAGCTGTTCGGATATTCGCAGGCCGAACTGATCGGCGTGTCGATCCTGCGCCTGCTGCCGGACCTGCCCGTGCAGGGTTCGCTGGCCCGTGGCCTGCAGGCCTTCACGGTCGAACTGGGTTCCCACGGCCGCCAATCCGAGCCGCGGGTCACGCAGGCGCGCCGCAAGGACGGAGCACTGTTCCCGGTCGAAGTCGTGGCCAGCCCGGTGAGCATCGACCGGCGCGAGGTATTCGTGATCTGCCTGCGCGACATGAGCGAGCGGCTGGCCGCCGAGCAGGCGCTGCGCGACAGCGAGACCCGCTACCGCACGCTGGTGGAGACCGCGCCCGAGGTCATCGTCGTGATCGACGTGGCGAGCGGCGCCTGCACCGACGCCAACGACAACGCATTGCGCTTCTTCGACGCGACGCGCGAGCGCATCGACGAACTCGACCTGCACGACCTGCTGCAGGCCGGCGAGGCGGCGCCGTCCGCCGCGGCCGCGGCCGATAGCGGTGCCGGGAGGCCGGGTCCGTGCGTGTTCGAATGGCTGCACCGGCGCGCCACCGGCGCAACCGTCGTGACCGAGGTACGGCTGATGCCGCTGACCGGCAGCGCCGGCCTGGTGCGCGCGAGCATCACCGACATCACCGAACGCAAGCGCGCCCAGACCATCATGGCCGGCGAGCGCAACGTGTTCGAGCGCATCGCCGCGGATGCGCCGCTGCAGGAGGTGCTGGCGGCCACCGTCTCACTGGCCGAGCAGATCTGCCCCGATTTCGTCGTCAGCATCGGACGCCTGGCGCATGACGGCCGCAGCTTCGTCGAGGTGATCGGCGCGCGCCTGCCCGAGCCGCTGCGCGCCGCGGACGAAGGCATTGCCATCGACGTGCGCAACGGCTCGAGCGCGGCCGCGGTGTACCTCGGGCGTGCGGTGCTGGCTGGCAACGTACGCACCGATCCCTATTGGCAGCGGCGGCGCGAGCTCGCCCTGAATGCCGGGTTCAGCGCCGCCTGGGCCATGCCGATCAAGGCCGCGGGCGGCAAGGTGCTCGGCGCGCTGACCGTGTACCGCGCCGCGGCCGGCAAGCCGGCGGAGCGCGACCTCGAGCTGATCGCCCACGCGGCGCGGCTGGCCGCAGTCGCGATCGAGCGTTGCGATGCCGCCGAGGCGCTGCGCAGCAGCGAGGCGAGATTCCGCGGCCTGTACGAGAGCGTGCTCGAGGGCGTCTACCAGTTCTCGCCCGCCGGCAAGGTGCTGGCGGTGAATCCGGCGTTCGTGCGCTTGCTGGGCTTCGCCAGCGCCGAGGACATCTACGCGCTGCCGGGCGCTGCCGCGCTCTACTGGGATCCGGCCGCGCGCGCGGCGTTCGTGCAGGAGCTGGAGCGGGCCGGCGAGGTGCACGCGGCCGAAACGCTGCTGCGCCGCCATGACGGCGCCCAGCTGGTGGTGCTCGAGAGCGCGCGCGTGGTGCGCAATGAACTGCAGCAGGTCGTGGCCTACGAGGGCACGATCGCCGACATCACCGAGCGCAAGCGCGTCGAGCAGGCGATCTTCGAGGAGAAGGAACGGGCCCAGGTGACGCTGCAGTCGATCGGCGATGGCGTCATCACCACCGACCGCGACGGCCGGATCGAATATCTCAATCCCGTCGCCGAACAGCTGTCCGGATGGCGGGGCGCCGATGCGCGCGGCACGCGCATCACCGAGGTGCTGCGGATGCGTGACGATGTATCGCACGAGGAACTGGAGAACCCGCTGCTGCGATGCCTGCGTGAGGACAAGGTCGTCAATTTCGGCGAGCACAGCGTGCTGATCAACCGCCTCGGCCAGGAAATCGCGATCCAGGACTCGGCCGCGCCGATCCGCGACCGCCATGGCCGCACGGTCGGCGCGGTGCTGGTGTTCCGCGACGTCACCAAGGAACGCCGGCTGAAGCGCGCGTTGTCTTTCCAGGCCAGTCATGACGCGTTGACCGGCCTGATCAACCGCCGCGAATTCGACACCCGCCTGCAGGTCGCACTGCACGGCGCGCGCAACGGGCAGGGCACGCACGCGCTGCTGTACGTCGACCTCGACCAGTTCAAAGTGGTCAACGACACCTGCGGCCACCCGGCCGGCGACCGCCTGCTGCGCGATGTCACGGCGCTGCTGCAGCAGCAGGTGCGCTCGGCCGACCTGATCGCGCGGCTTGGCGGCGATGAATTCGGCATCCTGGTGCAGCACTGCTCGCTCGAGCAGGCGACGCGCATCGCCGACCAGATCCGCCAGGCGGTGCGCGACTACCGCTTCAGCTGGGAGCAGCACGCCGCCAGCATCGGCGCCAGCATCGGCGTGGTGGCGATCACCGGCGAGAGCGACAGCGTCGCGAGCCTGCTGAGCGCCGCGGACATAGCCTGCTATGCCGCCAAGGATGCGGGCCGCAACCGCGTGCACGTCTACGATTCGAGCGAAGTCTCCGGGCGGCATCGCGAGATGTACTGGGTCAGCCGCGTGACGCGCGCGGTGGACGAAGGGCGCCTCGAGCTCTACACGCAGCCGATCGTGGCCACGCGCCTCGACTCACCGCGCCTGCCGTTGTTCCAGGAGCTGCTGGTGCGGCTGCGCGACGATGACGGCGAGCTGGTGCTGCCGGGCGAATTCATTCCGGCGGCCGAGCGCTACAATATCATCGGCGCGATCGACCGCTGGGTGCTCGAGAAGAGCGTGGCGCGACTGCGCCAGTGCCTGGCCGCCGGCATCGAGCTGCCGCTGCTCTCGCTCAACCTTTCGGGCACCTCGATCTGCGAGCGCAATTTCCTCGACTTCGTGCTCACGCTGGTCGAGGATCCGGCGATCGGCAGCCATCTGTGCTTCGAGATCACCGAGTCGGCGATCATCGCCGGCATGTCGCAGATCGTGTATTTCGCGCAGGAAGTGCGCAAGCGCGGCTGCCGCTTTGCGCTCGATGATTTCGGCACCGGCCTGTCTTCGTTCCATTATCTGAAAAAGCTCCCGGTGGACTTCCTCAAGATCGATGGCCAGTTCGTCGGGAGCCTCACCAACGATCCCGTCGACCGCAGCATGGTCGAGGCGATCAGCAAGGTGGCTGGTGCGCTGGGAATCGCGACGATCGCCGAGCGCGTCGAGAGCGCCGAGGCGCTCGAGCGGCTGACACAGCTGGGCATCGATTTCGCGCAGGGCTATCACCTGGCGCGGCCCGAGCCCCTGGCCGAGCCGGCCCCTGGTCAGTGAGTGGTGGGCGGTACAGGGATTGAACCTGTGACCCCTGCCGTGTGAAAGCAGTGCTCTACCGCTGAGCTAACCGCCCGGTTGCGCGGGGCCGCTAGTGTAGTGACCCCGCACCAGCGAAGCAATCGCACATGGCGCGCCGGCGCCGGGCCGGATACGATTCAGCTTCCCGCCCGCGCGCCACCACACTGACTGCGAGATTTCCGCCCATCATGAGCGTCGTCACCCGCTTTGCGCCGAGCCCGACCGGACTGCTGCACATCGGCGGCGTGCGCACGGCGCTGTTCTCCTGGCTGTACGCCCGGCACCACGGCGGCCGCTTCATCCTGCGCGTCGAGGATACCGACCGCGAGCGCTCCACCGACGCCGCGGTGCGGGTCATCCTCGAGGGCATGCAATGGCTCGGGCTCGACGCCGATGAGGGCCCCTATTTCCAGACGCGCCGCTTCGATCGTTACCGCGAGGTGCTGGCGGGGTTGCTCGCCGCCGGGCACGCGTACCGCTGCTACTGCAGCAAGGCGGAGCTCGAGGCGATGCGCGAGCAGCAGCTCGCGGCCAAGCAGAAACCGCGCTACGACGGCCGCTGCCGCGGGCTCGGCGAGCCGCGCCCGGGCGTGGATCCCGTGATCCGTTTCAGGAATCCGCTGCAGGGCGAGGTAGTGGTGGACGACCAGGTGCACGGGCGCGTGGTGTTCCAGAACAGCGAACTCGACGATCTGATCATCGAGCGATCCGACGGCACGCCCACCTACAACTTCTGCGTCGTGGTCGACGACATGGACATGGGTATCACCCATGTCATCCGCGGCGACGACCACCTGAACAACACGCCGCGGCAGATGAACATGCTGCGCGCGCTCGGCGCGCCGCTCCCGGTGTACGCACACGTGCCGATGATCCTCGGCGCCGATGGCGCCAAGCTCTCCAAGCGGCACGGCGCGGTCAGCGTGCTGCAATACCAGGAAGAGGGCTACCTGCCCGACGCGCTGCTCAACTATCTGGTGCGGCTCGGCTGGTCGCATGGCGACCAGGAGGTTTTCAGCCGCGCCGAGATGATCGCAGCCTTCGACGTCAAGGACGTCAACAAGGCGGCCTCGGCCTTCAACGGCGAGAAGCTCCAATGGCTGAACCAGCAGCACATGATGCGCGCGCCGACCCGCGAGCTGGCAGCGGCGCTGCGCACCAGTCTCGCGCGCCTCGGTGTCGCGACAGACGACCAGGCGCTGCTCGAGGGCGTGGCCAACGCGCAGCGGGAGCGCGCGAAGACGCTGAAGGAGATGGCGCAGCAGAGCCTGTTTTTCTTCCGCGATTTCGATCAGTACGATGCCAAGGCCGCACGCAAGCATCTCACGGGCGCGACGCTGCCCGCGCTCGAAGCCGTCAGTGCCGGGCTCGAGTCGCTGGCGGAATGGAACGCCGGCGCCATCCACACGGTACTCGATGCGGTGGCTACGCGCAGTGGCGCGGGCCTCGGCAGCGTTGCCCAGCCGCTGCGGGTCGCGGTCTGCGGCACGGCCGTGTCGCCGCCGATCGACCTGACGGTGGCGCTCATCGGCCGGGAGCGTACGCTGGCGCGAATGAAGCGTGCGATCGCCATCGCGGCGGCGACGCCGTCTTGACAGGTTCCCAGGCGGTGCGTACCTTCGCGCCCTCTCGTGGGGCCATAGCTCAGCTGGGAGAGCGCTTGCATGGCATGCAAGAGGTCGGCGGTTCGATCCCGCCTGGCTCCACCACTTTCACCGCAGGTTCCGGCGTCCCCATCGTCTAGAGGCCCAGGACATCGCCCTTTCACGGCGGTAACAGGGGTTCGAATCCCCTTGGGGACGCCATCCCGATCCTGCTGCAATGCAGCATTCCGCGCGTGGCGAACTATCGGCCGCGGCGGGCGCCCGGCAGATATGGCGATCATGGCGACCATGCATGAATAACCAAGGCGCACTGGCGGGGATCCGCGTACTCGACCTGTCGCGGGTACTCGCAGGCCCGTGGGCGACGCAGATCATGGGAGACCTCGGCGCGGAGGTCATCAAGATCGAGCGACCGGGGAGCGGCGATGACACACGCGCCTGGGGCCCGCCCGATTTCACGGCCGCGGGCTATTCCGCCTATTACGCCAGCGCCAATCGCAACAAGCGCTCGGTGACCGTCGATATCGCCAGCCCCGCTGGCCAGCAGTTGATCGCGGCGCTGGCGCGGCAATCCGACGTGCTGGTGGAGAACTACAAGGTGGGCGGCGCGGCGCGCCACGGCCTCGACTACGCGACGCTCAGCCAGCACAATCCGCGGCTCGTTTATTGCTCGATCACCGGCTTCGGCCAGACGGGCCCGTACGCTGCGCGCGCGGGTTACGACGCGATGATCCAGGGCATGGGCGGCCTGATGAGCATCACCGGCAAGCCGCGCGCCGAGCCGGGCAGCGGCCCGCAGAAGATCGGCGTGGCGATGGTCGACCTGTCCACGGGCCTGTATGCGGCGATCGCGGTGCTTGCAGCGCTCGTGCAGCGCGCGCGCACCGGCCGCGGACAATACATCGACCTCGGCCTGCTCGATGTGGCAGTCGCGATGCTCGCCTACCAGGGCATGAATTACCTGGCCACCGGCACGGCACCGGATCGTCCCGGCAATGCGCATCCGAGCATCGTGCCTTACCAGGATTTCCCGACCGCGGATGGCTGGATGATGCTGGCGGTCGGGAACGACGGACAGTTCGCGCATTTTTGCAGCTGCATAGGGCATCCCGACTGGTCGGCCGATGTGCGCTTCGCCACCAATCCGCGGCGCGTCGCCAACCGCGTGCTGCTGGTGGAGATGATCAGCGCGGTCACGAAGACGCGCGGCACGCGCGAGTGGCTCGCGGCGCTGGAGGCTGCGGGCGTGCCCTGCGGCCCGATCAACGACATCGCCGGGGTGTTCGCGGATCCGCAGGTACGGGCGCGGCAGCTGAATGTGCCGATATCGCCGGGTTCGGAAGCGTCGGGCTTGCCACAGCCACCACCGCCCGTGAGCGGCATCGCCAGTCCGCTGCGCCTGTCGGCGGCGCCGGTTGAATACCGCCTGCCGCCCCCCGCCCTGGGCGCGCACACGCGCGCCGTGCTGCGCGAGGTGCTGTCAATGAGCGATGCGCAGATCGATGCGCTCGCGGCGCAGGGCGCGATCTAGGCTCCGCGCTCAGAACGCCGAGGAAGTCAGCTGCACGTCGGCATGTTGCCAGGCCGCGGCATAGGCTTTGCGGGCCTGCCTGGCCTCGGCTGCTTTGCCCTGCGCGTCGAGCGCCATGCCCAGGCCGTAGAGCGACCAGCCATTGCCGGGATTCTGCGCGAGGTCCTCACGGTAGACTCGTTCCGCATCCGCGGCCGCACCGGCCCCGAGCAGTTCCGCGCCCAGCAGGTGGCGGACCGGGAAGAACCAGTCCTTCGGTTCGTTGTATGCGAGGTGGTCCTCGCGCTCGACGGCCTGCCGGAGCAGGCGTACGGCTTCGGCGCTACGGTGTTCGGCCGCGGCGATGCGCGCCTCGACGACCGGGATCGCGACCGCGAGCACATCGCCGAGCGTATTCATGCCCGCGGGCAATTGCGCCTTCGGGCCAGCCGCAATGGCGCGCAGCTGCTGCACGGTCGATCGCGATTGCGCGAGCTGGCCGGTGGCCGCCTGCGCCAGCGCGCGACCGAAGAGGTAGCCGCCGGTCAGCGCCACGAGGCTGGGATCGGGCGCGGGCATTTCCAGCAGCTCCGGCCACAGCCCGAAGCGGGCGCGCGCAGTGTATGACTCGGCCACGCACCAGTCGACGCCAGGCATCCCGGCGAGCATCGCATCGCTGACGGACTTGCGCGAATTGTCCACGGCAGCGATCGTCTCGGCCCGCCGCCCTTCCATCGCGGCGGCGTAGGCGAGGAACTGGTAATTGTGGGCGGTGTACATGGTCGGGTAGTAATCCGGCGGCCGCGCCCGCGCGGCGTAGGCCATGTCGGCACTCGCTCCCCGCCGGTTCGCTTCCGCGGCCTCCTCGTACCGGCCGATGCGCACCATGATGTGCGCCGGCATATGCACCATGTGGCCGGCCGCCGGCTCCAGCGCCATCAGCCGGCGCGCGGCCTCGACGCCATCCTCGGGATGCGGCGAGGCTTCGACCGCGTGCACGTAATAGTGATTGGCGCCGGGATGTTCGGGGTCGCGGGCCAGCACGCCCTTCAGCGTGGCGATGATTTCCTCGGTGCCAGGGGCCGGCTTGCCGTCGCGGCTCCACAGCTTCCACGCGTTGATGTTCATCAGCGATTCGGCGTACAGCGTCTGCACATCGAGATCCTGCGGGAAGCGCTGCGCCACCGTGCGCATCGCGCCCGCGAATGCGGTCAACACCGGGAGCGCGGCGGCCGGATCGAGTGGCCTCGCGGCCGGATGACGCTGCGCGAGCGCCGCGATCAGCGCCTGTTCGACCGGCGTCGCCCCGGCCACATTCCGTTCCGCGAGCCCTCGGGCTTCGAACGCGACCTTGGCCCGCGCGGCGCTGAGGAAGGGCAGGTTGTAGTTGGGGCCCACGGTGTAGGCCACGCCCCAATAACAGGAGCCGCAGTGGGGATCGAGCTCGGCGGCCTTCGCGAACGAACGCGTCGCCTCGTCGTGGTTGAAGCCCCACATCAGGCGCAGGCCCTGGTCGAAATATTGCTGGGCCTCGGGCGAGCTCGTGGTTATGGCGCGATGGCTGGTGCCGAGCCCGTCGAAGATCTGTGCGCCACGGGCCCATTCGGCCACGCTGCCCGGCAACGCCGGCATCGCATGCGCAGCCGGTGCGCTGCTCACTGTGGCGGGCGCGCCCGGCGCAGCGCCGCCCCCGGAGCCGGTCGATTGCCCGCAACCGGTCAGGCACGGCAGGAGAATTGCGACCATCAGCGAGCCGGTTTTCATGACCATCTCCTGGCCAGGCTGCAAGCGACCGACTCTAGCACGCGTGCCGCGGTGCTGCCGAGCGGCCGACTGCAGGCGCGCCGGACGCGGCTGCAACGTGCCGCCGCCTTTATGTTTGTCCGCCAGGGCTTAAACTGCCGCCGATGCCGGCAACAATCGACCGTCGACTCTGCGTCGCTCCGATGATGGACTGGACCGACCGGCATTGCCGCTACTTCCTGCGCGGGTTCTCGCCGCGCACGCTGCTGTACACCGAGATGATCACCGCCGAGGCGCTGTTGCGCGGAAATTCCGCGCGGTTGCTGCGCCTCTCGGACGAGGAGCAGCCCGTGGCGCTGCAGCTCGGCGGGAGCGAGCCGGCGCGCCTCGCGGCCGCGGCGCGCCTCGGTGAGCAGGCCGGGTACGTCGAAATCAACCTCAACTGCGGTTGCCCGAGCGATCGCGTGCATGCCGGCGCGTTCGGCGCCTGCCTGATGGCCGAGCCGGCGCTGGTCGCCGCATGCGTGGCCGCGATGCGTGCGGCGGTGAGTGTTCCCGTCACCGTGAAGATGCGCATCGGCATCATCGAAGGCGGAGCGGGTGTCGCGGTGCGCCCGCGGCTCGGAACGTACGGCGAAGCGGACTATGCGCGGCTGGTGGCATTCACCTCGGCCGTGAGCGCCGCCGGCTGCGCGGTGTTCATCGTGCATGCGCGACGGGCGGTGCTGGGCGGCCTGTCACCCAAGGAGAATCGGCAGGTGCCGCCACTCCATCCGGAAGTGGTGCAACGGCTGGCCACGGAATTCCCCGCGCTCCGGTTCGTGCTGAACGGTGGACTGCGCACGGTGGCGCAGGCCGAGGCGGCGCTCGCGTGGTGCGCGGGCGTGATGCTCGGGCGCGAGGCCTACCATCGACCCTACGTGATCGCGGAACTTCATCAGCGCATCTTTGCGGACGAATGGCAGCGTCCGGCGGAGCGCGCGCTGCTCGGGCGCATGGCTGCCTACGCCGCGCGCGAGTGCGCCGCCGGAGAGCCGCTCAGCGCCATCACGCGCCACATGTTCGGACTCTACGCCGGCCAGAGCGGAGCGCGGGCCTATCGGGCGCGATTGGCCGCGGGCGCGCGTGCAGGCGGTGCGCGGCCGGATTTTTTCCTGTAACGATCATGCACTTAACGCACATTTATCGTAGTCAAGAGCAACTGCTCGCGTATAATCGTGGCAGGCCGCCGGGGGCGGCCGCCTGCCAACGACGCCGACCATAAGAACCATGGCCAAGGATATCGAACTCGCGATCCTGTTCGCCGACGTGGTTGGCTCGACGCGGCTGTTCGAGACGCTCGGCGACCAGAAGGCGCGCGCGATGGTCGCGATCTGCATCGACGTGATGCGCACCGCCACCGAACAGCACAACGGCACGGTGATCAAGACCATCGGCGATGAAGTGATGGCGACGTTCCCGAAGGCCGACGACGCGCTCAATGCGGCCGGCCAGATGCAGAAGCAGATTGCCGCGCACGCCGAGCTCAAGATGGATGGCCAGCCGGTGTCGATCCGCATTGGCTGCCACTTCGGGCCGGTGGTGCTGGAGGCGCGCGACGTATTCGGCGCCAGCGTGCACACCGCGAACCGGATGACCAGCCAGGCCAAGGCCGGTCAGATCATCACCACTTCGGCAACCGTCGAGCGCCTCTCGCCCGAATGGCGCGCGTCGGTGCGGCAGATCGATGTCGCGACGATTCGCGGGCAGGGCGCCGAGGTGGCGCTCTATGAAGTACTGTGGCAGACCGAAGACGTGACCAGCATGCTGCCGGCGATCGCGCTCACGGCGCGCGACCAGCGGCGCACGCTGCGGCTGCGGCTGGCGGTGGCCGACCGCGAGGTGGTGGTCGACCAGCTGCACCCGCAGGTCGTGATCGGGCGCGCCGATGAAAGCGACGTGATCGTGCGCGGCAACCTGATCTCGCGGCTTCATGCGCGCATCGAGTTCAATCGCAATCGCTTCACGCTCACAGACCAGAGCACCAACGGCACCTTCGTGCAGATCGCCGGGCAGGAAGAGGCCTTCGTGCGCCGTGACACCATTCCGATCAAGGGCGAGGGGATGATCGGACTGGGCAAGACGCCCGACGCCGCTTCGCCACAGACGCTGCGCTTCGTCTGCGAGGAAGCCTAGCGGCCGCTCATGCTTCGGCTTCGAGGCGGCGCGCGATCAGGTCGAGTTCCGCATACAGCGTGGCCGGCGTGCGCTCGCCGAACCCCTGCAGGTAGGTGCGGATGTCGGCGAGCTCACGCCGCAACGCCGCTGGCGGCACCGAAGTCAGCTCGGCCAGCACCGCCGGATCGATCGCCAGCCCGGTAACATCGAGATCCTGCGGCCGCGGCAGCAGCCCGATCGCGCCATCTTGCGCGCCGACCCGGCCGGCGCAGCGCTCGAGCATCCACTGCAGCACGCGCAGGTTCTCGCCGTATCCCGGCCACAGGAACCTGCCGGCGGCGTCCTGCCGGAACCAGTTGACGTGGAAGATGCGCGGCGCGCGCGCGAGCCGCTGGCCCGTCTGCAGCCAGTGCGCGAAGTAGTCGCCGAAGTTGTAGCCGGCGAAGGGCTTCATCGCCATCGGATCGCGGCGCACGATGCCGACCTGGCCGGTGGCCGCGGCGGTGGTCTCGGAGGCGACCGAGGCGGCCGCCAGCACGCCGTGCTGCCAGTTGCGCGCCTCGTAGACCAGCGGCGCCAGCTCGCGCCGGCGGCCGCCGAAGATCAACGCCGAGATCGGCACGCCGCGCGGGTCTTCCGCCGCGTCGCTGTAGCTCGGGTTCTGCGTGGCCGCGACCGTGAAGCGTGAATTCGGATGCGCGGCCGGGCCGTTGGCCGGGTCGTAGGGTCGGCCGCGCCAGTCGGTGACGGGCACGTGCTTCTTGCGGCCTTCCCACCAGGGTTCGTCATCGGCGGTGAGCGCGACATTGGTGAAGATCGCATCATGGCTGATCATGTCGAAGGCGTTGCGGTTGGTGGCGCGATTCGTGCCCGGCGCCACGCCGAAATAGCCCGCTTCGGGGTTGATCGCCCACAGGCGGCCGTCGGCCCCGGGATGCAACCAGGCGATGTCATCGCCGATCGTGTAGACCTGCCAGCCCGGGAGCGACTCGGGCGGGATCAGCATCGCCAGATTGGTCTTGCCGCACGCTGACGGGAAAGCCGCCGCGATGTAATGGGTTTCGCCGGCCGGATTGCGCAGTCCGGCGATCAGCATGTGTTCGGCGAGCCAGCCTTCGGTGCGCGCCTGGTAGCTGGCGATGCGCAGCGCGTGGCATTTCTTGCCGAGCAGCGCATTGCCGCCATAGCCGGAACCGAAGCTTTCGATCGCGAGCTCTTCGGGGTAATGCATGATGAAGCGCCGCTCGGGATCGAGCTCACCGGTGGAATGGAGCCCGCGCACGAAACTGCCGTCGCTGGCGATGCGCTCCAGCGCCGCGCGCCCCATGCGTGTCATCATGCCCATGTTCAGTACGACATAGGCGCTGTCGGTGATCTCCACGCCGCAGCGCGTGAAGGGCGAGGCGAGCGGCCCCATGCAATAGGGCACGACATAGAGCGTGCGTCCGCGCATACAGCCGCGGAACAGTTCACGCATCCGCGCGCGCGCGGTTGCGGGCGCCAGCCAGTTGTTGTTGGGACCGGCGTCATCCTGGTTGCGCGTGCAGACGAAAGTCAGGTGCTCGACCCGCGCCACATCCGCCGGATCGGAGCGATACAGGTAGCAGCGCGGAAATGTCCCGGCATTGAGCGGCCGCAGCTCGCCCCGGCGGATCAGTTCGTCGCGCAGCTGGTCGCGCTCGGCCGTCGAGCCATCGCACCAATGGATGCGCTCGGGCTGCGTGAGCACGACGACGTCCGCGACCCAGTCGGCGACGTTTCTGGAGATATCGGGCAGGGAAGCGAGTGTATGGGGCGCGCTCGCCATGGCGTATCCTTGGTGGAAGCCGCAAGTATATCCTGTGCACCATCCCTTGAGTCCGATTGCATCGATTGCACCCCGTCCCGCATGAGCGCACTTGACGAAGTGTTCCGGCCGGGTGGCACGCTCGCACGCAACTTCGAGGGCTTCGTGTCCCGCCCATCGCAACGGCGCCTGGCCGGGCGCATCGCGCAGGCCCTCGAGCAGCGCGAACTCCTGCTGGTCGAAGCCGGTACCGGCACGGGCAAGACCTTTGCTTACCTGGTGCCGGCCCTGACTTCCGGTCTGCGCGTGCTCATCTCGACCGGTACGCGCACGCTCCAGGATCAGCTCTACACGCGCGACATTCCGCTGCTGGCCGGCGCCCTCGGCCGGCCGCTCGGCACCGCGCTGTTGAAGGGCCGTGCCAATTACCTGTGCCTGGCGAAGCTCGCGGGCGCCGGCGCCCAGCAGGCGCTGCTCGCCGACGAGGAGCCTGCACTGCTGTCCCGGGTGCGCGCATGGGCGGCAAGCACGCGCAGCGGTGACCTGGCGGAGGTGGCCGGGCTGGGCGAATCACATCCGTTGCGCGCGCAACTGACCAGTACGCGCGAAGCCTGCAGCGGTGCGCGCTGCGCCGAGTTCTCGCGCTGCCATGTGTTCGCCGCGCGCCGCGCCGCGCTCGAGGCCGACCTGGTGGTCGTCAACCACCATCTGCTGCTCGCCGACCTGGCACTGAAGGAAGAGGGTTTCGGCGAGCTGCTCCCTGGCGTCGATGCGCTGATCCTCGATGAAGCCCACCAGCTGCCCGATCTGGCCGCCGAGTTCTTCGGTGTTTCCTGCTCGAGCCGACAGTTCGAGGCCCTGCTCAGCGATACCCGCGCCGAGCTGGCTGCGCTGGCCGTGCCGGCCGGCGCTATTGCGCGTCTCGGGGCGCTGGTCGAGCAGCCCCTGCGTGCCGTCGGCGAGCGCTTCGGCCGGCGGGAGCGCAGGCTTGCGTGGGAAGAACTGGCCGCGGGCACACGCGCTGATTGCGCAATGCTCCACGCGGCGCTGCTGGAGTTCGCCCGTGGCCTCGACGCGCAGGGCGACGCGCCGGGCATCGCACAATGCGCTGCGCGCGCGCGCGCGCTGGCCGCAGACCTGTCGCAGATGATGAGTGAACCGGCCGACGCGCAGTCCGGCGGCGCGCGCAGCGTCGCGGTCACGTCCCGCGGTTTTGCCTTCAGCCTGTTGCCCTACGATATCTCGGCCCGCTTCCGCAGCCTGGTAGATCAGCACCCGAGCGCGTGGATCTTCACCTCGGCGACGCTGGCGCTGGCCGGCAACTTCCAGCATTTCTCATCGCGCCTCGGACTCACCGATGCCGCGACGCTTTGCCTCGACAGCCCGTTCGATTACGAGCAGCAGGCGCTGTTGTACCTCCCGGCGGCGCTGCCGGATCCGGCGACGTCTGGATACACCGAGGCGGTGCTCGCCGCCGCGCGCCCGCTGCTCGAAGCGAGCGACGGCGGCGCGTTCCTGCTGTTCACGAGCCATCGTGCGCTGCGCATCGCGGCGCAGGCGCTGCGTGCCCAAGGCTGGCCGGCCGCCTGGCCGCTGCTGGTGCAGAACGAGGCGCCGCGCGAACTGTTGCTGCGGCGGTTCCGCGAATCGGGCCGGGCCGTGCTGCTCGGCACCGCCAGCTTCTGGGAAGGCGTCGACGTGCAGGGCGTTGCGCTGCGCCTGGTGGTGATCGACAAGCTCCCATTCGCCTCGCCCGAAGATCCACAGGTGCGCGCCCGCGCGCAATACCTGCAGTCGCAGGGCATCAACGCGTTTCGCGACTACCAGCTGCCCGAGGCGGCCCTCGCGCTCAAGCAGGGCGTGGGCCGATTGATCCGCAGCGAAACAGACCGCGGCGTGGTCATGCTCTGCGACCCGCGGCTGCTGACGCGCGGCTACGGCCGCGCGCTGCTCTCCGCGCTCCCGCCGCTGCGGCCGACGCGCGCTGCCGAAGAGGCGATCGCCCTGCTGCGGCGGAGCGCGCGCGAGCTCGCGCCGGCCTGAGGCAGGCGCCGGGGCGCTAGTAAGCCTGGTCGTCGCGGAACAGCTTGATCGCGGTCAGCAGCAGGATCTTGAAGTCGAGCATCGGCGTCCAGTGCCGCAGGTAGTCGAGGTCGTAGCGCACGCGCGCTTCCATGTCCTCGAGGCGCGCGGTTTCGCCACGGCAACCGCTGACCTGCGCGAGGCCGGTGATGCCGGGCAGCACCTTGTGGCGCACCATGTAGCCCTTGATGAGCTTGCGGTACATCTCGTTGTGTGCCACGGCGTGCGGGCGCGGTCCGACCAGGCTCATGCGTCCCTGCAGCACATTGAACAGCTGCGGCAGCTCATCCAGCGACAGCCGGCGCAACACCCTGCCGATCGGCGTGATGCGTGCATCGCCGCGCGAGGCCTGGGCGATGGCGCCGCCGTCTTCGGTGACTGTCATCGAGCGGAATTTGTAGACCGCGATCTCGCGTCCGTCGAGGCCGTAGCGACGTTGCTTGAAGATTACCGGGCCGGGTGACGACAGTTTCACCAGCAATGCGATCGCCAGCAGCACCGGCGACAGGCCGAGCACCAGGCCGGAGGCCAGTACCACGTCGGTGATCCGCTTGCTGACGCCGCGATAGCCGTACAGCGGCGTCTCGCACAGCGCCACCACCGGCATGCCGCGGATGTCGCCGGCGCGCGCCTGGATCAGGTCGAAGACGAAGATATCCGGCACGTAGTAGATCGAGGCGGTCGTGTCGCGCAGCTCATCGAGCAGCGTCATCACCCGCCGCACGTGCCTGATCGGCAGCGCGATGAAGATGATGTCCGTCCGGTGGCTGTTGACGTAGCTGACCAGGTCCGTCAGCGAACCCCTCAGTTCGGTCTCGACGTCCAGCTGCAGCCGGTTGGCGCTGCGGTCATCGAAGAAGCCGTCGACCGCGAGGCACATCACCGGGTTGTCGCGGATCCGGTGCGCGAGCATCAGGCTGGTTTCATTGTAGCCGGCGAATACCGCCCGCCGCAGGCCCGAGGCGCGCATCAGCTGGCGTCGCATCAGCGTCTGCATCAGCAGCAAGGCGCCAATCAGCAGGAATGGGGTGAGCAGCAGCCAGGTCCAGACGAAGCGGCGCGGGAAGTCGGCGAGAATGCCGCCAAGGAAGTGCACCACGAACAGTCCGGTCAGCAGCAGCAGCCAGCGCGCGATGATGCCGGTCGCCGCCGGCAGGCTGGCCGAGGCCAGCTGCATGGTGACGTCACGCGGCGGCTCGATCAACACCAGGCAGAGCACCGCCACGACCAGCAGGTCGATCCGGTCCGGGTAGAACGGCAGGCCATAAACGGCCATCAACGCGACCCAGCTCGCCATGGCAATGGCCCACGGCACCACCGACTGCACGGCGGTCATGGCCGCGATCAGGAAGCTTTGGCGAAGTAGGACCGGCTGGATCATCAGCGCAGTGATTATAGGCTGCGCTACCCGGCAATGGCCGCTTTTCTGCCGGCCGTGGCGCGGTTTGTCAGGTGGAAATGCGACGCGGTTCCGAGCTCCTGCGCAACCGAGCGGCGATACGCAGCGCCAGCGCCACGATGCTCAGGGTCGGATTGGCGTGGCTGCCGGTAGGAAACACGGCAGACGAGGCGATCAGCAGATTGGGCAGCGTGTAGACAGCGCAATCGGCGTCCACCACTCCGATGCGTTCGCTGGCGGCCATGCGCGCAGTACCCAGGTGGTGACCACCGAGCGGGGCTGCGCGCCGCAGCCGCTCCGGCAGGGCCTCCGCGTCATAGTCGAGCCGGCAGGTGCCGCTGCGCTGCAGTTGCGCGCGCAGCAGCGCCCAGGCACGTTCGCAGGCCGCGATGTCCGCCGCATCGATGCGCCAGTCGATGTGCACGCGCGGCAGCCCATGCCGGTCACGCTCGCCGCCGAGCATGACGCGGCTCGCCGCGAGCGGCGTCTGCTCGCAGTTGAACTCCAGTGGGAAGCTGCCGTCGGCATTGGCCACCAGCGTATAAGGGAGCTTGCGCCGGGCGAGCTGTCGATGCCATAGCCAGCGCCACCCGAAGCGCGCCAGTGACGGCAGGCCGCGCAGCACGTTGCCCGCGTGCGCACCGAGCGGCGCCGGCGGCGCGGCCGCATCGTGCTGCAGGATCGCGCGATACTCGGGCAGCAGCGCCGACTTGGCCAGGTAGATCGCCGACATCACGCTGCTGCCATGGCTGGCATCCGCGTAATTCGGAAAATGCAGGCGGAACGCGCTGTTAAGCAGCCGCTGCGCGCGCTGCGCGGTGTCGCTGAACTGGAACTTACGCCGGCAGTAGACGCCGTCGCGGGTGGTCTCGAAATCGAAAGCGACCGCGGCGCCGTGCGATACCAGGCGGCCGTGCGTCGTCTCGATGTGGCAACCGTAATAGCGGCCGACCAGGTCGTGATGGTTGCCGAGGCTG
>JAGWPD010000003.1 GCA_028870705.1 Gammaproteobacteria bacterium | reverse complement strand
GGGGTCTGGGGCCTCAGGCCCCAGCAGGTCAAGGGCGGAGCCCTTGCTCTGGCTTTTCATCAAACTCATAGAGTTCGGCACACTAGACCAGGACCAGGCCGGGATCGGTGATGCCGGCGGCGCGATCCTCGCTGGCCGCGGAGAGAATCATGTCGTTGTGCGCGGCACCGGAGGGAATCATCGGGAAGCAGTTTTCCTTGGGATCGACGGCGATATCGGCGATCACCGGCCCGTCGGTCGCCAGCATCACGCGGATCACTTCGTCGAGCTGGCCCACGCTTTCGGCGCGCAAGCCGCTCGCATGGAAACTTTCGGCGAGCTTCACGAAATCCGGCAGTGCCGCCATGAAGCTCTCGGCGTAGCGGCCGCCGTGCAGCAGCTCCTGCCACTGGCGCACCATGCCCATGTACTGGTTGTTCAGGATGAACAGCTTCACCGGCAGCCGGTACTGCGCGATCGTGCTCATTTCCTGGATGTTCATCAGCGTGCTTGCCTCGCCGGCGATGTCGATCACCAGCGCCTCGGGATGCGCGATCTGCACGCCGACCGCGGCCGGCAGCCCGTAGCCCATGGTGCCGAGGCCGCCCGAGGTCATGAAGCGCTTGGGTTCCTCAAAGCGCAGGAACTGCGCCGCCCACATCTGGTGCTGGCCGACTTCGGTGGTGAAGTAGACGTCCTTGCCGGCGGTCGCTTCGCGCAGCCGCTCGAGCGCGTACTGCGGCATGATGATGTCGGCGTTCTGCTTGTACGCCAGGCAATTGCGCGACCGCCACCGGTCGATCTCCGCCCACCACGTCTTGGCGGCGGCTTTGTCCGGCCGCGCCTTGATGCGCTTCCACTCGGAAAGCATCGCCTCCAGCACATGCGCCACGTCGCCGACGATCGGCACGTCGACGTGGATGTTCTTGTTGATCGACGAGGCATCGATGTCGACGTGGATCTTGCGCGAGCCCGGCGAGAACGCGTTGACGCGCCCGGTGATGCGGTCGTCGAAGCGGGCGCCGAGCGCGATCATCAGGTCGCAGCCGTGCATGGCATTGTTGGCTTCGTAGGTGCCGTGCATGCCGAGCATGCCGAGCCACTGCGGATCGGAGCCGGGATAGGCGCCGAGCCCCATCAGCGTCGAGGTGATCGGGAAGCCGGTGAGGCGCACCAGCTCGCGCAGCAGTTCGGTGGCGCGCGGCCCGGAATTGATGACGCCGCCGCCGGTGTAGAAGATCGGCTTCTTGGCCTTGGCCATCAGCTCGACCGCAGCGCGGATGGCGCGCTCGTCCCCCGTCACCCGCGGGTGGTAGGTCTTGTGCGTGATTTCGTCCGGCGGGACGTAGGTGCCGGTGGCAAATTGCACGTCCTTGGGAATGTCGACCAGCACCGGGCCGGGACGGCCGTGGGTGGCGACGTAAAAGGCCTCGTGCAGGATTCGGGCGAGATCGTTGACGTCGCGCACCAGCCAGTTGTGCTTGGTGCAGGCGCGCGTGATGCCGACGGTGTCGGCCTCCTGGAAGGCGTCGCTGCCGATGAGGTGGG
>JAGWPD010000199.1 GCA_028870705.1 Gammaproteobacteria bacterium | reverse complement strand
TCCGGCCGCAGCCCGGCCGCTTCAGCCTGCGCCGCCGCGGCAGGCGGTACCGCCGCGTCGGATTGCGCCGCCGCGTCGGGGGGCGGCGCCACATCGGCGGGCACCTCCAGCGGCGTGGCCAGTGGCCGGTTCAGCAGGAAATTGAGGTAGCTGCGCGCCTGGTCGGCGCCGTTGTGCGCGTCGAGTTGCTGCTGCTGCACGTCCAGCCACTCGGCGCGCGCGCGCAGCACCGCATCGTGCGTGCTCTTGCCGTTGTCGTAGAGCGCCTGGTTGACACGCAGGTTCTCGGCCAGCGCGGCCTCGCCCGCGGACAGGATCGTCGCGCCGTTGCGGGCCTTGAGCCAGTCGAGGTAGGCCAGCGTGATGTCGCGCTGCAATTCGCGCCGATAGGCGTCGCGCGAATAGCCCGCTGCGCCGAGGTTGGCGCGCGCCGCGGCCACGCCGGCCGTGATCGCCGGTGCGTACAGCGGCTGGCGCAGCGTGATGCGCGTGTCCTGCTCGCGCGGCAACTGCAGCGGGATCGACTGGTCGGAGATTGCGCCGAAGTTCGCGACGGCGCCGTTGGCGAGCAGCAGTTCGTTCAGTGTCTGGTAGACGGGGTTGAGCAGCTGCCCCACCGGCAGGTCGATCTGCCGACCGCCCTCGGCGCGCGTGTAGCGCGCCGCGAGCGCCACCTCGGGGAAGAAGCGCGCGCGCGCGGCGGCCAACGCCGCCCGGCTCCGGTCGATCTCGAGCCCCTGGTTCGCGAGCGCGAGGTTCGAGGCCAAGCCGGAGCGCACGTAATCGCCGATGATCGATTGCAGGGGTCGCGTCGCCGCAGGCGCATCCTGCCCGGCGCGCAGTTCCTGGCCCGGAGCCACAGCCAGCAGCGCGACAAGCACGCGTAGATATTTTGGATATCTGTCCAGCATCGGCAAGAAAACTAGTCGCGGCCGGGCCGCAGGCCGTCGGCGGCCACCTTGAGCGCCTGGTCGACCAGGGACTTGGAGCTCAGGCCATATTCGCCGAGCAGGCCGCCCTTGGTGGCCACGATCTGGATGATGCCGTGCATGAATCCCCACAGCGTCATCGCGATCGCGACCGGCGCGCCGGCTGCGGCGGCGATGCTGCCGTCGCGCTGGCCGGCCTCGATCGCCGCGAACATGATCTGGTGCACGCGCTCGCCGGCGGCGAAGCATTGCGCGACGTTGCCGGTGGCGCCCGCAACGCCGACCTCGTGGGCCTGAAAGCGCGCCAGCGCCTCGAAATGCACCGGGAATTCCGCCGCGAATGCCACATATGCGCGGCCCATCGCGGTGATGTGCTCGAGCCCGTTGCCGTGGCGCGCGGTCGCCTGGACGAAGCGCTCGAGCAGCAGCGCCAGCGCGCGCTCGCACAGCCCGAAGTGCAGGTCGGCCTTGTCCTTGAAGTAGACGTACAGCAGCGCGCGCGAAATGCGCGCCTTGCGCGCGACCTGGTCCATCGTCAGCGCCTCGATGCCGTCGACGGCCGCGACCGATTCGGCCGCATCGAGGATCGCATTGCGGCGGCGGTCCTTTTCTTCCAGGCGCCGTTCGGCGATATAGTTCATGCCCGCATGCTAATTGGGACTTGACGCAGTGTCAATAACCGGACGAGTGTACAAAATCATGCTCTGCGCGCTGGCCCTCGCCTCGATGAGCGCTGCGGCTGCGACCGGCTGGCAGGTGCATGATGACGAGGGCCGGCTGATCTCGCTCCCCGCCTCCCCGCAGCGCATCGTGAGCCTGTCGCCCGGCGCGACCGCGATGCTGTTCGCCGCGGGCGGCGGCGCGCGCGTGGTCGGCACGCCGGATTTCTCGGTCGAACCCGCCGCCGCGGCCGGGATCACGCGCATCGGCGACAGCCATGGCTTCGACCTGGAGCGGATCCTCGCGCTCCATCCGGACCTGGTGGTCGCGTGGACCGGCGCATTCTCGGCGGCGCAGCTGCTGCCCTTCGAGCGCGCAGGGCTCCCGGTCTACCGGCATCGCCTCGTGCGCCTGGACGACCTGCCGATCGCGTTGCGACGGCTCGGCGCCCTGCTCGGCACGCCGGCGATCGCCAATCCCGCGGCCGCCGCGCTTGGCGCGCGCATCGCGGCGCTGCGAGCGCGTTACCGGCGCAGCGAGAAGCCGCGGCTCCTGCTGCAGGTGTGGGACCGACCGGTCTACACGCTCGGGGGCGAGCAGCTGATCTCCGATGCGATCGAGGCCTGCGGCTACCGCAATCTCTACGGCGAGCTGCGCGATGCTGCACCGGCTGTCTCGCTCGAATCGATCGCGGCGCGCGATCCGGACGTGATCCTCGCGCTCCCGGCGGACGAGCGCAGCGGGCGCGAGTGGCTCAGGCAGTGGCGTGCCTACCCCGGGCTGAGCGCCGTGCGGCACGGGCGGCTCTACGCGTTCGTGGACGCACGCCTCAGCCGCCTCGGCCCCGAGGCCGTGACCGCCACGGAGGCGCTGTGCGCGCAGCTGGCCGCTGGGGCGACGCGTGCGCCGGCCGCCATTGCGCCCGCCGGCGCGGCGGGCAACTGAGCTCGCTTGACGCCCGCGGCGGGCGCTGGCCATACTGGTCCGGTATGCACGAAGCCGCCAAGTCCGCCGCGATCCGCTGGTGGTGGCCCCGCTCCTGAGGACGGAGTGGGCCCTGGGCTGTATTCGACCAAATCCCGATTTTCCAGCGAACACCAGACCCATCTCCGGAAAGCTCCGGGGTGGGTATTTTTTTGGACATCGTCAGCTGCAATGAAAGCGCCGTTTGACATCGCAGGGGATCTCGACACGCCGGTCTCGGCGTACGCGAAGCTGGCGGCGTTCCGGCCGCGCTTCCTGCTCGAGAGCGTCGAGGGCGGCGAGCGCCTGGCGCGTTATTCGTTCATCGGCTTCGGCGAGGCGCTCGAGGTGCGGCTCGACGAGCGCGCCTTCACGATCGGCGCGCGCGCGCTGCCGGTGCCGCGCAGCGCGGCCGAGCTGCTGGCCGGGTTGCGCGCTGCGCTG
>JAGWPD010000198.1 GCA_028870705.1 Gammaproteobacteria bacterium | reverse complement strand
TCGATGATCGCGCGCGCCTCGGCCTGCACGGCGGCGCTCGTGCCAGCCGGCGGGCGCGCCAGTGCCGCATGCCTTGCGGCCCCATCCAGCGACTGCCAATCGAGGATCTGCATCGCCGTCAGGCCAGCATCTTCTCGACCGGCAGCACCAGCACGGCGCTGGCGCCCGCCTGCCGGAGGCTTTCGAGCGTTTCCCAGAACACGTTCTCGCGGCACACCGCATGCACGACCACGCGTTCCGGGAAGCCATCGAGCGGGATGATCGTCGGCGACTCGCTCCCGGGCAGGAGCCTGCGGATCTCGGGCAGCGCCGCGCGCGGCGCGTGCAGCATGACGTACTTGCTCTCCTTGACTCGCTCGACGCCGTCGATGCGCAGCAGCATGCGCTCCACCCAGCCGGCCTTGAACGCCTGCAGCGGCACCGGCGTGCGAATCAGCACCGCATGGCTCTCGGCGACGGTGAGCACTTCGCGCAGGTGATTGGCCTGGAGCGTCGAGCCGGTGGAGACCAGGTCGCAAACCAGGTCCGCGCGGCCCAGACGTGGTGCGATCTCGACCGCGCCGGAAAGCGTGACGATCTCGGCGGCAATGTCGCGCTCACGCAGGTACCGGCCGAGCATGAACGGATAGGTGGTGGCAATGCGCCGGCCGCGCAGTGATTCCATGCCGTCGAAGCGCGCCTCGAGCGGCGCCGCAATGGCCAGCCGGCAGCGGCCGAAGTCCAGGTCGCGGAGCTTCTCGAAGCGTGCCACGGCCCCGCGCGCCGCCAGTTCCAGGCGGCGCTCCTCGAGCACGTTCAGACCGACCAGGCCGAGGTCGCAGACATCCTCCTGCACCAGGTCGGGTATGTCATCGTCGCGCACGAACAGCAGGTCGAGCGGCAGGTTCTCGCCGAAACCGACCAGCTGGTCCTTGCCCCGGGCGAGCTTCAGGCCGCAGCGATGCAGCAGGTCGAGCGAAGGATCGGTGAGTCGCCCGCTCTTCTGCACCGCGAGCTTGAGGCGCGGTTGCTCATCCATGCGCGCCGCCAGCCAGCCGTCGCGCGGCCAGCGCGTAGCCACCGTTGCCCTGCAGCAGGTAGCGCGCGACGCGACCGATGGTGGTTACGCTGACACCGGTGCGGTCATGGATCTCGCGGTAGGGCAGGCCGCGCCCCAGGTCGCGCACCACCGCCCAGCGGTCGGCCATCGCCTGCAGTTCTGCCGGCGAACACAGGTCGCGCAGGAACGCGCGGCACTCGGCGGGAGTGCGCAGCGTCAACAGCGCCTCGGCCAGGCGCTGCTCGGCCAGCGATTCCTGCCGGTCGGTGAGGTTGTTGTGGGGCTTCATCCTGATCCTAATGTAATAACGCGTTAATACACTACACGAGCCGGCGGGCGCCGGCAAGCGCGCCGGCCACGGCTTGACGCGCTCGGCGCGCCACCCCTAGACTCGCAGCCCGAATTCCGGAGGACGACGTGACCACCAGCACCGACAAGCCCGCGGCCAGCGAAACCCGCGCCGTGCGCGCCGGCCTGGCCAGCGACCAGGCCACCGGCGCGGTCGTGCCGCCGATCCACCTCAGCACGACCTACGCCTTCCGCGGCTACGACGACAAGCGGGCCTACGATTATTCGCGTTCGGGCAATCCGACCCGCGACCTGCTGGGCAGTGCGCTCGCGGACCTGGAAGGGGGTGCCGGCGCGGTCATGACCGGTTCAGGCATGGGCGCCATCACGCTGGTGGGGCACCTCTTCAAGGTGGGTGCGCGGATCGTCGCGCAGCACGATTGCTATGGCGGCAGCTATCGGCTGTTCGAGGAATGGCAGCGGCGCGGCGAGTTCAGCGTCGACTTCGTCGACTTCGGCGATGCCGCGGCGGTGCGCGCCGCGCTGTCGCGTCCGGCCGCGCTGGTCTGGATCGAGACGCCGAGCAATCCGCTGCTGCGCATCACGGATATAGCCGCCGTGGCCGAGCAGGGCCACCGGGCCGGGGCGATCGTGGCGGTGGACAACACCTGTCTGTCGCCCGCCTGGCAGCAGCCGCTGCGGCTCGGGGCCGACATCGTGGTCCACTCGACCACCAAGTACATCAACGGCCACAGCGACGTGGTCGGCGGCGCGGCGGTCGCCAGGACGGCCGAACTGCATGAGCGGCTCACGTGGTGGGCCAATACGCTCGGGCTGACGGGCTCGCCCTTCGACAGTTACCTGACTCTGCGGGGCGTGCGCACGCTGCACGCCCGCCTGGCCGTGCACGGCCGCAATGCGCAGGGCGCGGCGGAATTCCTGGCCGGACATCCTGCGGTCGCGCGGGTCTGGTACCCGGGTCTCCCCACGCATGCCGCTCACGCGCTGGCGGCGCGCCAGCAGCAGGGGTTTGGCGCGATCGTGTCCTTCGAGCTGCGCGCCGGGATCCCGGGGGTGAAGCGTTTCGTCGACGGGCTGCGCTGCTTCACGCTGGCTGAATCGCTCGGCGGGGTGGAAAGCCTGGTGGCCCATCCGGTGACGATGACGCATGCGGCGATGGACGAACCCTCGCGCCGCGCGGCCGGCCTCACCGACGGCCTGCTGCGCCTCTCTATCGGTATCGAAGCCCTCGATGACCTGCGCGGCGACCTCGCCTCGGCCCTGGCGCGCGCCGGTGGCTGACGGTCTGGCCTTCGGGGGCCGACCGCCCCTAGAATCCGCCGGTTGGTCAGAACGAGGGGGGTTCCATGGCTACGATCTCCATCCATCCGTCCGTGGACAACGGCATTCGCCCGGCCGCCAAGGATTTCGCCGGCGGCACGCTGGTCTGCAAGTGCACGCACAATACGGTCGAGGTCACGATCAAGTCCCAGTCGGCCCACAACCATGCCTGCGGCTGCACCAAGTGCTGGAAGCCGAAGGGAGCGCTGTTTTCGGTCGTGGCCGTGGTGCCGCGCGACAAGCTCGGCGTCAGCAGGAACGGCGCGAAGCTCGCGATCATCGATCCGGCCGCGACCATCCAGCGCCATGCCTGCCAGGGCTGCGGCGTGCACCTTTATGGGCGCATCGAGAACACCAGGCACCCGTTCTACGGGCTCGATTTCATCCATACCGAACTGTCGCCCCAGTCGGGCTGGTCGGCGCCGGAATTCGCCGCGTTCGTCTCCTCGATCATCGAAGCGGGCGCCGACCCGGCGCAGATGGGCGCGGTGCGTGCCCGCCTCCGCTCGCTCGGGCTCGAGCCCTACGACTGCCTCTCCCCGGCGCTCATGGACTACATCGCGACGCATTTGGCCAAGGCCGCGGGTGTGCTGAAGGGTTAGGCTGGGTGCGGGGCTGCTGCGGCGGTCGAATCGAGAGGATCTGACCATGGATGTGCGTGCCGCGGTGGCGTTTGCCGCCGGCCAGCCGCTCAGCATCGAGACCGTGCAGCTCGACGGGCCGAAGTCCGGCGAAGTGCTGATCGAGGTGAAGGCCACCGGCATCTGCCACACTGACAAGTATACGCTCTCGGGCGCCGACCCCGAGGGGCTGTTCCCTTCGATCCTCGGCCACGAAGGCGCCGGCATCGTGGTCGATGTCGGCCCCGGCGTCAGGTCGCTGCAGCAAGGCGACCACGTCATTCCGCTCTACACGCCCGAATGCCGCGAGTGCAAGAGCTGCACCTCCCGCAAGACCAACCTGTGCACCGCGATCCGCGCCACGCAGGGCAAGGGCCTGATGCCCGACGGCGCGAGCCGTTTCTCGTTCAAGGGCAAGCCGATCTACCATTACATGGGTTGCTCGACCTTCGCGAACTACACGGTGCTGCCGGAGATCGCGGTGGCGAAGATCCGCGCGGACGCGCCTTTCGACAAGGCCTGCTACATCGGCTGTGGCGTGACTACCGGTTTGGGGGCGGTGATCTTTACTGCGAAAGTCGAGGCGGGTGCAAACGTAGTGGTATTTGGCCTGGGCGGCATCGGCTTGAATGTGGTGCAGGGCGCGAGGCTCGCCGGCGCCGACAGGATCATCGGCGTCGACACGAATCCGGCGCGCGCGGCGCTGGCGCGCAAGTTCGGCCTGACGCAGTTCGTCAACCCGAAGGAAGTGAAGGGTGATCTGGTCGCCCACCTGGTCGAACTGACCGGCGGTGGCGCCGACTACAGCTTCGAGTGCATCGGCAATACGCAGGTGATGCGCCAGGCGCTCGAGTGCTGCCACCGCGGCTGGGGGCAGAGCATCATCATCGGCGTCGCGGCCGCGGGCCAGGAGATCGCCACGCGCCCGTTCCAGCTGGTGACCGGCCGCGTATGGAAGGGCACGGCCTTCGGCGGCGCGCGTGGCCGGACCGACGTGCCGCGGATCGTCGACTGGTACATGGAGCGCAAGATCAACATTGACGACCTGATCACGCATACGCTGCCGCTCGAGCAGATCAACGCGGGCTTCGAGCTGATGGCGCGGGGCGAATCGATACGCTCCGTCGTCGTTTACTAGATGGCAGGCGTTATGGTCAGTGCGACCGCTGCCGTGGCGGCGCGCCGCATTGATGGTGCCGCGGCGCGGGACATAACCGAGACGCTGGCGGTCGAGACGCCCGTGGCGATGCATTTCAATGGCCTGTCGCACGCGGTTATGATGGCGACACCCGCGGACCTGGAGGATTTTGGCCTGGGGTTTGCCTTGACCGAAGGCATAGTCAGGAGGGCGGATGAGCTCAAGCTCCTCGAGCAGAACTGGACGCCGCACGGCGTGGCGCTGAACATGCGGATACCCGAAGTGCGCTTCGCGCTGCTCGAGACCCGTGAGCGCAATCTCGCGGGCCGCACCGGCTGCGGGCTGTGCGGCACCTCCACGCTGGAGGCGGCGATTCGCCCGGTGCGGCATGTTGCGGCGGGCGCTCCGAGAGTCGATGCCGCGGCGCTCCGCGCCGGCATGGAGCGCCTGGCGACGATGCAGCCGTACAACGAGGCGAGCGGTGCCGTCCATGCCGCGGCGCTCCTGGCCACAGACGGAGGATTCTTCGTGCGCGAAGACGTCGGACGCCACAACGCGATCGACAAGGCGGTCGGGGCGGTGATGCGTGCGGGTGGCGCGCCGCACACGCTGCTGGTGACCTCGCGGGCTTCATACGAGGTGGTCCACAAGGCGGCTGAAGTCGGCTGCTCGCTGGTTGCAGCCATCTCCGCGCCGACGACGCTGGCGTTGCGCCTGGCCACCGAAGCCGGCATGACACTCATCGGCTGGGCGCGCCCGCCGCGCTTCACGGTCTATTGCGGGGCCCTGGCGTGAGCGCCCGCCGTCCGGTCACGGTGCCGCTGCGGGTCGAACCCGGATCGGATCTGCCGCCGCCGGAGCGCAGCGCGGTACTCGAGGCGGTGCAGGCCTGCGGCAATCTGCCGGGCCCGCTGCTGCCGGTGCTGCATGCGATCCAGGATCGCCTGGGCTGGGTGCCGCCGCGGGCCGTGCCGTTGATCGCTTTCGAGCTGAACCTGTCGCGCGCCGAGGTGCACGGCGTGCTGAGTTTCTATCACTACTTCCGCGAGTCAAAGCCCGGTCGCCACGTGGTCTATCTGTGCCGTGCCGAGGCCTGCCAGGCGGTGGGTGCGGGCGCGCTCGAGGCGCACGCGAAGCGCAGGCTCGGCGTCGATTTCCACGGCACCACCGCTGACGGGCGCTACACGCTCGAGCCCGTCTACTGCCTGGGCAATTGCGCCTGCGGGCCCTCCGTGCTGATCGACAAGGAACTGCACGCCGGCGTGACGCCGGCGCGGTTCGACGAACTGGTGGCGGAGTGAGTGCATGAGCACGACCGTTTACGTACCGCGCGATGCCACCGCGCTGGCGCTCGGGGCCGAGGCGGTTGCCACGGCAATCGCCGCGGAGGCAGCGCGCCGCAGCCTCGAGCTGCGGGTCGTGCGCAATGGATCGCGCGGCGCGTTCTGGCTCGAGCCCCTCGTCGAAGTGCAGACCGGCAACGCACGTGTCGCCTATGGCCCGGTGCGCGCGGGCGATGTCGCCAGCCTGTTCGACAGCGGCTTTCTCGAAGGCGGAAAACACCGGCTGGGCCAGGGTGCGGTCGAAGCGATCCCGTACCTGCACAAGCAGCTGCGCCTGACGATGGGCCGATGCGGAGTCATCGACCCGCAGAGCCTCGCCGACTACCAGGCGCATGGCGGCTATGCCGGGCTGCAGGCGGCGCTCGCCATGGACGGCGCAGGCATTGTCAAGGCCGTCACCGATTCGGGCCTGCGCGGGCGGGGCGGCGCGGCCTTTCCGACCGGCATCAAGTGGCGTACGGTGCTCGAAACAGCGGCGCCGCAGAAGTACATCGTCTGCAATGCCGACGAGGGTGATTCGGGCACGTTCTCCGATCGGCTGCTGATGGAAGGCGACCCGCTGTGCCTGATCGAGGGAATGACCATAGCCGGGCTCGCGGTTGGTGCGACGCGCGGCTACATCTACCTGCGCTGCGAGTACCCGCACGCGCATGCCGCCCTGAACGCGGCGCTCGCCGCGGCGCGCGCCGCCGGGTTCCTGGGCCAAAGCGTCGCCGGAAGCGGCCGGGCCTTCGACCTCGAGGTGCGGCTCGGTGCCGGCGCCTACATCTGCGGCGAGGAAACCTCGCTCCTCGAATCGCTCGAAGGCAAGCGGGGGCAGGTGCGCTTCAAGCCACCGCTCCCGGCGATCCGCGGCCTGTTCGACAGCCCGACGGTCGTGAACAACGTGATCACTTTCGCCAGCGTGCCGATCGTGCTGGCGCGCGGCGCCGCCTGCTACCGCGACTTCGGCACTGGCCGATCGCGCGGTACGCTGCCCGTGCAGCTGGCGGGCAACATCAGGCGCGGCGGGCTGGTGGAATGCGCGTTTGGCGTGCCGCTGCGAACGTTGCTGGAGGAATTCGGCGGCGGTTCGCGTACCGGCCGGCCGGTGCGCGCGGTGCAGGTCGGCGGGCCGCTCGGCTCGTACTGGCCGGCGTCGAAATTCGACACGCCGCTGGACTACGAGGCCTTTGCGCAGCAGGGCGGCATGCTCGGGCACGGTGGCATCGTGGTGTTCGACGATACCGTCGACATGGCCGCGCAGGCCCGCTACGCGTTCGAATTCTGCGCGCTGGAATCGTGCGGCAAGTGCACGCCCTGCCGCATCGGCTCGACGCGTGGCGTCGAGGTGATCGATCGGCTGCGGGCCGGGGACCGGCCAGCGCAACAGGAAGCGCTGCTGCGCGACCTTTGCAACACGCTGACCCATGGATCGTTGTGCGCGCTGGGAGGCCTGACGCCGCTCCCGGTGCTGTCCGCGCTCGAACATTTCCCCGAAGACTTTGTCAAACCCAAGGCTGCCGTGGCAGCCGGAAGCTAGCGCCATGCAATCCATAGCTGAAAATGACCTGGGCACACCGGAGCGCCGCTCGCAGCAGCAGGTGACGCTGCAGATCGACGGCTGCGAGGTCACGGTGCCTGCCGGCACTTCGGTGATGCGCGCCGCCGCGCTCGCGGACATGAAGATCCCGAAGCTGTGCGCGACCGACCAGCTCGAGGCCTTCGGCTCCTGCCGCCTGTGCCTGGTGCAGATCGAGGGCATGAAGGGCTATCCGGCCTCGTGCACCACGCCGGTGGCGCAGGGCATGAAGGTGACGACGCAGAATGGCGAGCTGGCAAGGCTCCGCCGCGGCGTCATGGAACTCTATATATCCGATCATCCGCTCGACTGCCTGACCTGCCCGGCCAACGGCCATTGCGAGCTGCAGGATATGGCCGGGGCTGTGGGCTTGCGAGAGGTGCGCTACGGCTATGCAGGCGCGAACCACCTCGATGCGTCCAAGGACGAATCGAACCCGTATTTCACCTTCGATGCCAGCAAGTGCATCGTCTGCTCGCGCTGCGTGCGGGCCTGCGACGAGCAGCAGGGCACGCTGGCGTTGACGATCAGCGGCCGCGGCTTCGACTCAAAGGTTGTGGCCAGCCAGGGGGAGTCGTTCCTCGACTCGGAGTGCGTGTCCTGCGGCGCCTGCGTCCAGGCTTGCCCGACCGCGACGCTGTCGGAGAAATCGCTGATCGAGCAGGGCCAGGCCGAACACAGCGTCGTCACGACCTGCGCCTATTGCGGGGTCGGCTGTTCGTTCCGCGCCGAGATGCGCGGCGAAGAGCTGGTGCGCATGGTGCCGAACAAGGATGGCCACGCGAACCACGGCCACAGCTGCGTCAAGGGGCGCTTTGCGATCGGCTACGCCACGCACCCCGACCGCATCACCCGGCCGATGATCCGCGCCAGCATCACCGATCCCTGGCGCGAGGTGGGCTGGGAGGAGGCCATCGGCCACGCGGCGGCCGAGCTGCGCCGCATCCAGGCCAGGTACGGGCGCGACAGCATCGGCGGCATCACCTCTAGCCGCTGCACCAACGAGGAGACTTTCCTGGTGCAGAAGCTGGTGCGCGCGGGCTTCGGCAACAACAATGTCGACACCTGTGCGCGGGTCTGCCACTCGCCGACCGGCTACGGGCTCAAGTCCACGCTGGGCGAATCGGCGGGCACGCAGACCTTCGATTCGGTGATGGATGCCGACGTGATCATGGTGATCGGCGCGAACCCCACCGACGCCCATCCGGTGTTCGCCTCGCAGATGAAGCGCCGGCTGCGCCAGGGCGCGCAGCTGATCATCGCGGACCCGCGCCGCATCGACCTGGTGCGCACGCCCCATATCACGGCTGCGCAGCATCTGGCGCTGCGACCCGGCACCAACGTGGCGCTGATCAACAGCCTCGCGCACGTGGTGGTACGCGAGGGCCTGGTGAAGGAGGCCTTCGTGCGCGAGCGCTGCGAAGCCGACTCATTCGAGAAATGGCGCAAGTTCGTCGGCGCGGATCGCAACTCGCCCGAGGCGATGGCCGCGGTCACCGGCGTGCCGGCGGAGCAGGTGCGCGCGGCGGCGCGCCTGTATGCCACGGCGGGCAATGGCGCGATCTATTACGGGCTCGGGGTGACCGAGCACAGCCAGGGTTCGACGATGGTCATGGGCATCGCCAACCTGGCGATGGCCACCGGCAACGTCGGCCGCGAAGGCGTCGGCATCAACCCGCTGCGCGGGCAGAACAACGTGCAGGGCGGCGGCGACATGGGCGCCATCCCCGCGCGCCTTCCGGGCTTTCAGGACGTCGAGAACGAGGAAGTCCACGACAAGTTTGCGAAGGCCTGGGACGGCGCGGAATTTCCGCGCAAGAAGGGCTGGCACCTCAGCGAGATGTTCGAGGCCATGGACCACGGCCAGCTGCGCGCGCTGTACATCGTCGGCGAGAACCCGGCCCGCTCCGAGGCCGACCAGGAGCGCGCCGTGCGCCTCCTCAGCGGCCTTCGCCACCTCGTGGTGCAGGACATCTTCCTAACCGAGACGGCAGAGCTGGCAGACGTCGTCCTGCCCGCGGCGGCAGGTTGGGCCGAGTCCGAGGGCACGGTGACCAACAGCGAGCGCCGCGTCCAGCGCGTGCGGCGCGCGCTCGACCAGCCTGACGGCGCCCGCGACGACGTGGAGATCATCGGTGAGCTGGCGCGCCGCCTCGGG
>JAGWPD010000197.1 GCA_028870705.1 Gammaproteobacteria bacterium | reverse complement strand
GTCCGGCGGCGCAGCGCCGGGGCGTGCGCGGGCAACCGCCGCTGCGCGGACAGATGATGCCGGCGGGCATCGCCAGCGCGTCGCCGATCCAGTGGATGTTCAGCACCTGCGCCACGGTCCGCAGCGCCGCCAGCGGCCTGGCCGGAATCGGGGCATCGCCTCCGCCACGCGCGCAGGCGAGCGCGACCTCGGCGATGATGACATCGGCATCGTGGCCCTGCGCGGCGAGCGCCGGTGCGAGATCCACGCCCACCGATTGCACGTGCACGGCGCGCGCGGCATCGCGCGTCACCACCGAATGGCAGCAGTACAGCCTGGCGCGCTTGCCATCCTGCATGACCGAGATCTGCGCGCGTGGCTGGAGCACGCCCGCGCGCGGCGGCGGGTGTCCAAGCAGCCGGAACACGGCCCAGCGCGGACACGGATCGGAGACCAGGCTCATGTTGCCCCAGGGCAGCGGGATGCCATTGCCGCGGTATACGGCGCGCAGGAAGCCGGGCGGATAAGCGTCGAAGTAGTGCCAATGGCGGTAGGGCGAGACCGCCGTCATCCGCCGCATCACTACCGCGGTGGTGACCCCGAGCCTGCGCCCGGCCGACAAGCGGTGCGCCTCGCGTACCAGAAAGCGGCGGAAGGGCACGCGCGGGCACAGCAGCGCGGCGGCGAAGAAGCTGCACTCGAAGTCGCGCCAGGCGTAGAGCACGTCCTGCGCGCCCATGCCGGCTGCGCCTGGCGCGGCCGCCTGGCCGTCCGCCTCGGCGCTCCAGCTCGCCGCACGCGGCGATACCAGGCCATCGCCGTTGTGCAGCAGCTTGTGGCCGATGAAGTACGCCAGTTCGTAGCGCAGGCGCTCCTGCTGCGTGCGCAGCTGGCGGTTCACCAGCAGGGTATCGGGCGGATCGAAGCGCGCGCGCAGCAGCGGCGGCGCGGCGGCGCCACGTTCCGGATCAAACCAGCGCACCTGCAGGCCGAGCTGCCGGCAGATGCCCTGCAGCCGCTCCAGCGACAGCGGCAGCTCGCGCCGGCCCACCGACTCGGCCGCCCGCTCGATGTCCGGAAAGTCATTGTGGTGCGTCTCCTGCCAGACCCGGATCAGCAGTTGCGCGAACTGGCGGCCACTGGTGCCGGTCTGCGACAGCAGCTCGGGCAGCGCGTTCTGCAGCAATTCGTGCGAGAAAAGGAAGGCCGGTTCGAGCGGCATCGCCTCGAGGCCGCCGCGCTCGCGGCGCACCGGCGCGCTCTCGACCGCCGTGTTCTGGTCCAGAAACCAGCGCGCGTCCTTGCCGAACAGCCCGGCGAGCATGGCCAGCAGCTCGCCCGAAGGCACGCGCTTGCCGTTCTCGATCATGCTGAGGTAGGACACCGAGGGCGCCAGCGCGCCATCGAGCTGCACGCAGCGCGCCGACAGCTCGTCGAGTGTCAGCCCGTTGCGCTTGCGCAGCGCCTTGAGCTTGGTGCCGAGGAAATGCCCCTGGCGCAGCAGCGTGCTCATGAGTGAAATTCACATTGTGAATTTTCCATTGTGCAAATCTTCATCCTTATTGGCTTAGGCTGTCAATCGCGAACCCCCGCCACCACCTACCGGAGTACCGCCGCGATGGAGCCAGCCAGTAGTCCGCAAAGCGCCCGCCTGCAGGCTGAATGGACCCAGCATGAGCGCTGGCAGGGCGTCACCCGCCCCTACCAGGCCGGTGATGTACTGCGGCTGCGCGGCTCGGTGCACATCGAGCATTCGCTCGCGCGCCTGGGTGCGGAGAAATTCTGGCGGCTGCTGCACGGCGAGACGGTGATCGGCGCGCTCGGCTGCATGAGCGGCAACCAGGCGGTGCAGGCGGTGCAGGCCGGCCTGCAGGCGATCTACTGCTCCGGCTGGCAGGTGGCCGGCGACGGCAATTCGGCCGGCGAGATGTATCCCGATCAGAGCCTGTATCCGGTCGACTCGGTGCCGAAGATGGTCGAGCGGATCAACAACGCGCTGCTGCGCACCGACCAGATCCAGCACCTCGAGGGCCGGCCGGACCGCGACTGGATCGCACCGATCATCGCCGATGCCGAGGCCGGCTTCGGCGGCAACCTGAATGCCTTCGAACTCACCAAGGCACTGGTGCGCGCCGGTGCCGCGGCAGTCCATTTCGAGGACCAGCTTTCCTCCGCCAAGAAGTGCGGTCACATGGGCGGCAAAGTGCTGGTGTCGACCGACGAAGCCATCAACAAGCTGGTGGCGGCACGCCTGGCCGCGGATGTCGCCGGCGTGCCGACCATCATCATCGCGCGCACCGACGCCGACGCCGCGAACCTGCTGCTGTCGAACCACGATCCGCGCGATGCCCGTTTCCTCACCGGTGAGCGCAGCAGCGAGGGCTTCTTCCATGTCCGTGCGGGCCTCGAGCAGGCGATCGAGCGCGGCCTGGCCTACGCACCCTATGCCGACCTGGTCTGGTGCGAAACTTCGAAACCTGACCTGGCGCAGGCACGTCGCTTCGCCGAGGCGATCCGCCGGCAGTATCCGCGCCAGCTGCTGGCCTACAACTGCTCGCCATCGTTCAACTGGCAGCAGCACGTCGACGCTGCGACCATGCGCCGCTGGCGCGAGGAACTCGCCGCGATGGGCTATCGCTTCCAGTTCATCACGCTGGCGGGCTGGCACGCGCTCAACCTGTCGATGTTCGAGCTGGCCACGGCCTACCGCGAGACGGGGATGTACGGCTACTCGCAGCTGCAGCAGCGGGAATTCGCGCAGGAATCCGCCGGCTACCGCGCCGCCAGGCACCAGGCCTTCGTCGGCACCGGCTACTTCGACGCGGTGCAGACCGTGATCAGCGCCGGCCAGTGCTCGACCGCGGCGCTGGCCGGCAGCACCGAGCAGGAGCAGTTCACCGCGGAACGCCGCTCTCCTGCACCGGCGGTGACCCTCGCGGCGGCCCCCTGAACGGGCAGGTCGCGCCATGAACGCCCGGGCCTTGCTCGCCGCCGCCCCACCGGCTGCGCCGGACGCGCCGCCGGGCGCGGCTGCGTCGCAGGCAGCCGCGGCGCTGATCGCGGCGCATTTCCGCGTCTACAACGAAGCATTCGGCCTGATCACGCGGCGGGCCGCCGCGCATTTCCTCAGCCGCGACGCCGCGGCGCGCGAGCGCGACGCGGTGGCGCGGATCGAACTCTACGAGCAACACGTCGCGCGGGCGCTCGCGGCCCTGCGCGACGCCGGGCACGCCGGCGATGCCAGGCCGAACACGGACTGCGCAGCGCCAAGGACCGACGCGTTCTGGGCCAGCGTTACCGCCGCCTACTCGCTCCTGATCGAGCGCCTGCCCGACAGCGATTTCTACCGGACCTTCTACAACTCGGTGACCCGCGACCTGTTCGGCACCGTCGGCGTCAATCCGGCGGTGGAATTCTGCGCCACCCACAGCGGGCGCGCCTCGGGACCCGTGCCCCTGCGCGTCTACCCGGTCGGGGACTCCCTCCAGGCCGCGGTCGCCGACGTGCTGGCCGACCTGCCCTTCGCGGTGGCGCTGGCGTCGCCGGCCGCCGCCGTGCGCCATGTCAGCGCCGAGCTCGGCCGCCACCTGGAAGCGCGGCCGACCAGCGCGGCGCCGGAATCGATCGAAGTGATCGAACCCGTGTTCTACCGCGGCGGCGAGGCACTGCTGGTCGGTCGCCTGGTCGGGGACGGCGCCCTGACGCCACTGGTGATTGCATTCCGCAACGGCGCGACCGGCGTCCAGGCCGAGGCCGTGCTGCTGTCGCGCAACGAGATCAGCGCGCAGTTTGGCTACGCCAACTCCTACTTCCACGTCGACCTGCCGGTGGTGGGCGCGGCGGTCACGCTGCTGCGCTCGTTCATGCCGCGCAAGCCGGTCGACGAGCTCTATACGGTGCTGGGCCGCGCCAAGCAGGGCAAGACCGAGCGCTACTTCGCGCTGCGCCGCCACCTCGACAGCTCGATCGACGCCTTCGTGCATGCGCCCGGCGAACGCGGCCTGGTGATGATCGTGTTCACGCTGCCCTCGCACGACCTGGTGTTCAAGGTGATCCGCGATCGCTTCGGCGCGCCGAAGCACGCCACGCGCGCCGAAGTCATGGATCGCTACCGCTTCGTGTTCCGCCACGATCGCGCCGGCCGCATGGTCGATGCGCAGGAATTCCGGCGCCTGAGCCTGCCGCGCGCGCGCTTCATGCCGGCACTCGCCGATGAACTGCTGCGCGAGGCCAGCCACAGCTGCCGCGCCGAGGACGAGGAGCTGGTGATCGAGCACTGCTACATCGAGCGCCGGCTGCGGCCGCTGAACCTGTTCCTGCGCGAAGCCGAGCCGGCCGCGGCTGAAGCCGCGATCATCGACTACGGCAACGCGCTGCGCGACCTCGCGGCAACGAACATCTTTGCCGGTGACCTGTTGCTGAAGAACTTCGGCGTCACCCGCCACGGGCGCGTGATCTTCTACGACTACGACGAGGTCGCACTGCTGGGCGAGTGCGAGTTCCGTGACTTGCCGGCCGCGCGCAACGATGCAGAGGAGACCGCGGCGGAACCCTGGTTCTACGTCGGCCCGCGCGATGTGTTCCCGGAACAGTGGCTGCCGTTCCTGGCGATGCCGCCGGCGTTGCGCGAGGTATTCCTCGCGCGGCACGGCGAGCTGCTGACCGCACCGTGGTGGCGCGCGCGCCAGCGCGAGCTCGGCCCGCCGGTCAGCTGATCACAGGGGTCGCGGGGCGGATCAGCTTACGGATGAGGATCCGCGCGGCCTGGCGGCCGCCTCAATCCCGGAAATTCTCGAACTGCAATGGCAGCTCGAGGCTGCTCTTGCGCAACAGCGCCATCGCGGCCTGCAGGTCATCGCGCTTCTTGCCGCTGACGCGCAGCTTGCCGTCGTTGACCTGCGCCTCGACCTTGAGCCGCGACTCCTTCAGGCTCGCCACCAGTTTCTTGGCCACCGGCTGCTCGATGCCCTGCTTCACGGTGAGCACACGGCGCGCCCCGGCGAGATTCGTCAGTACGTCGCCGAGCTCGAGGCAGCGCTGGTCGATGCCGCGCGCCGCCAGGCGCAAGCGCAGGATGTCGAGCAGCTGGCCCAGCTGGAACTCGCTCTGCGCGCGCAGCGTGATGGTGGAATCCTGCCGCTCGATTTGCGCCCCGGTGCCCCGCAGGTCGTAGCGCTTGTCGAGCTCGCGTGTGGCCTGGTCGACCGCATTGCTCAGCTCGTGGGCGTCGACTTTCGAGACGGCGTCAAAGGAAGGCAAGGCGGCACCTCGCGCCGGGCCGGATGGCGGTGGCGCCGATCATACGCCGCCGGCATCGCCGGGCTGGCGATTGACGACCACGATGGTCGCCTTCGGGAAGAAATTGAACGTGGAGGCCGTTGCCCAGGTGTACGCGCCCATCTGGCGGCCGATCACCAGGTCGCCGATGTTCAGCTTCGGCAGCTGCAGCGCCTCGGCAATGACGTCGATCCCGTCGCAGGTCGGCCCCGCCAGCACCGAGGGCAGCAGTACGCCCTCGCGCAGCACGCCGACCGGATAGCGCGCGTGATCATAGAGCTGGCCGCTGTAGGAGCCATAAATGCCGTCATCGAGGTAGTACCACCAGTGGCCCTCGCGCTGCGCCCGGCCCATCACGGTCGCCACGCCGATCGCGGCCGGGCCGACGATGAAGCGGCCGGGCTCGGCGATCACGCGCACCCGGCGCGGCAGCCGCGCCAGTGCGCGACGGATCGGCGCGCAGTAGCGGCTGATGCCGGTCGCCGGCGCGTCGTAGCCGATCGGAAAGCCGCCGCCGATATCGAGCGTGTCGCACTGGCCCAGCCGCCCGCGCCGCGCCGCCGCCAGGAGCGCGGCGCAGGCCTCGATCGCCTCGACATGCTTGGCGGCATCGGCGGCCTGCGAGCCGACATGGAAGGAGAACCCGCGCAACCCGATGCCGAGGCGCGCGCCGAGCCGCGCCAGCTCGAGCGCCTGCTCCGGATCGCAGCCGAACTTGCGCGACAGGTCGCAGATCGCGCCCGGGCTGCGGAACGAGACGCGCAGCAGCAGGCTGGCGCGGCCGGCATAGGCGCGGAACTTGCGCACTTCGTCCGGGTTGTCGGCCACGAAGGTCGTGACGCCATAGGCCAGCGCGTTGTTGATGTCGCGCGCGCGCTTGATCGGATGCGTGTGGATGCAGCGCCCGGGATCGATGCCCAGACGGGCCGCGAGCTGCACTTCGCCGGTGGTCGCCAGATCCAGCCAGCCGCCGGCTGCCGCCACCGCCTGCACCACCGCCGGATGCGGCAGCGGCTTGAGCGCATAGTGCAGGTCAACGCCGGGCAGCGCGCGCTGCAAGGCGCGGAACTGGGCACGCACGCGCGCGCAGTCCACGATCAGGAGCGGCGAGCCGAATTCGGCCACCAGTCGCCGGATCTGCGCCGGCTCGAACGGTTCGATGTATCGCTTGCGGTTCACGGCAGTTCCCCGGGATCGGTGGCGGTGCCCGCGGCCGCGCGCGTGAGGCGGTCGCGCACCGCGTCCCAGCGCTCGTCGGCCGGGATTTCCTGCACCAGCAGCCAGGATGCACCGATCCTGTCGAGCGCGCGCAGGTTTGCGTACAGATCGTGCGCGTAGCGGTCGAGGCGCGTGCCGGCATTCACCCAGGTGACGCCATGGAAGTTCGCGAGCGGCGGGCGTTGCGCCAGCACACCGATGCGGGCGCCGCCGCGCGCGAGCTCTCCGGCCAGCCGTTCCATCT
>JAGWPD010000196.1 GCA_028870705.1 Gammaproteobacteria bacterium | reverse complement strand
GGCCGGCGAGCGCGGCCACGCCCGCGGACGCGAGCAGCAGGCTGCGGCGATCGCGATCGATGTTCGGCGCGCTGGAGGGTTTCTTGTCCATATGCGTGCTCCGTTGGATGCAGGCCAGCGATGCTACGCGCAACCTCGGTCGGGGCAAAGTGCCCTAGCCGCGCAGCGCCTGCCAGGCCGCGAGCGCGGCCGCGCGCGATGCGCGCAGGTCGACGATCGGACGCGGATATTCGCGGCCGAGCTGCACACCGGCCGCGGCGAGCTGCGCATCGCCGGCCAGCCAGGGCGCGTGGATCTGACGCTGGTCGAGGCGCGCGAGCTCCGGCAGCCAGCGCCGCAGGTAATTTCCCTGCGGATCGTACCGTTCGCCCTGCACGACCGGATTGAACACCCGGTAGTAGGGCGCGGCATCGGCGCCGCAGCCCGCGACCCACTGCCATCCTTGCGTGTTGGATGCCAGGTCGGCATCGACCAGCGTATCCCAGAACCAGCGCGCGCCAGCGAGCCACGGCAGGCGCAGGTTCTTGACGAGAAACGAAGCGACCGCCATGCGCACGCGATTGTGCATCCAGCCGGTGCTCCACAGCTCGCGCATGCCCGCGTCGACGAGCGGCACTCCGGTTCGACCCCGCTGCCACGCCGCGAGTTCCCGCGGCGCGTCGCGCCACGGCAGGCGCGCGTGGCTTTCCTGCAGTGGCTCGGTCGGCGTGCGCGGGAAATGGTGCAGCAGGTGGTACGAGAATTCGCGCCACAGGAGTTCGGCGAGGAACTTGCCGCCGCTCGCCGCGGCCGGCGACATGCCCGCCCGCGCGGCCGCGTGCATCAACGCGTGCCAGACCTGGCGTGCCGATATCTCGCCGTGGTGCAGGTGCGGGGAAAGCCGCGAGGTGCCCGCAGCGTCCGGAAAATCGCGGCAGTCGGCATAGCGCGCGCTGCCGCTTTCGACGAACCAGGCCAGCTGGCGCGCGGCGGCGGCTTCGCCCGGTTGCCAGGCCGCGGCGAGCGAGGCGTACCAGCCGTTCGCCGGCAACAGCCCGAGGCCGGTCAGTGGCAGCGAGTGCGGCCAGGCTGCCGGCGCCGGCAGCGCGGCCGGAGCAGCCAGTGGCGCGGGCGGTGCCGGCAGCGCGAGCACGCGGCGCCGGAACGGCGTGTAGACGCGATACGGCCCGCCGCCCTGCGTCGCGACCTGCCAGGGTTCGACGAGCAGCGCGCCGTTGCGGCTCTCGGCCACCAGGCCCTGCGCGCGCAGGGTCTCCTTGATGTGCGCGTCGCGCTCGCGCAGCGCCGGTTCGTAGCGGCGATTCCAGTAGACCGCATCGGCGCCCGCTTCCTGGCACAAGGCCTGCAGCTCGGCGAGCGCCGGGCCGCGGCGGATCACCAGGCGCGAGCCGCGCCGCGCCAGCTCCGTGCCGAGCGCGGCCAGCGATTGGTGCAGCCACCATCGTGATGCGCCGCCGGGCGCCCAGGCGCCTTCTTCCTCGCGACTGTCGACGTACAACGGGACCAGCGGCGCGCCGGTGGCGAGCGCCGCCTGCAACGCCGGGTTGTCGGCGAGCCGCAGGTCCTGGCGGAACCAGACGATTGCGGTGCGCGCGCGTTCGCTCACGTCACGGCGGCGTACTGCCGCGGCGGCTGGTTCAGCCGGTTCAGGTAGTCGCGCCGCAGCTCGGGCGCAAGCGCGGCCCAGTCCACCTTCTCGCTCCAGGTCGTGCGCAGCTGCCGATCGCTCACCGTCACGCCGCGCGCGCGGCGCACGCCGGGGCGCATGGCCAGTCGCGTGGTGCGTCCGTGGCGCAGCAGCTCGACCAGCGCGCGCGCCACGCTCGCGCTGCGGGGCAGTGCGCTGTGTTCGCAGCGGACGTAGTAGTTGTCGCTCCCCGCCAGCTGCGCGCTCGCGAGCGGCACCGTGCCGTCGCCCGCGTCGCTCACCTGGTAGTGGAAATCATCGTCGACGAGCCGCGCGCCGGTGACGGTGCGTTGCTGCGTGCCGCAGATCGCGATGCAGCGCGGCTCGGCGGATGGCAGCCGCGCGGCGAAAGCGCGGCCGGCCGCCAGCAGTCGCGGCTCCGGCCGCGGGCCCGCCTGGGGCCAGTTGCCGGCATCGAACAGGTCGAGCGGCTGCTCCGGCCCGGGCGGCGGCAGCATCTGGTGCAGGCTCGGGAAGCTGCTGAACACGCGCGCAGCGAGGAATTCCGCATCGTGCAGCCGATCGAGCGCCGCCAGGCGCCGCACCACGGGATAGGTGCCGCGGATCGCCTGCGCGGCGCCGAAAGACCCACCGTGCGGCGTGCCCAGCGTGACCAGCCGGCGCACGCGCGCGAGCTGGCCGGATTGCAGCGCACGACGCGCGATCAGGCCGCCCATGCTGTGGGCGACGATGCACACTTCCGGCGCGGGGTCGGCGCCGATCCGCGCCGCGAATTCGGCGGCCAGCACTTCGAGGTCCTGCCGCCAGTCGTAGTCGTGCACGGCTACCGCGAAGCCGGCCGCGCGCAGCCGCAACTGCAGCGCCAGGTAGCTGAACGGAATGGCGCCGAGCGGGCCGAGCGCGCCGGCATCCGGCAGTCGCAGCCGCGTGAGCGTGCCGGCGATGATGTCCTGCGGATCCAGCCAGAGCAGATCGGCCGGGGCACCGGCGCCGCGCGCCGCGCCCAGCTGCGAGCCCATGATGCCCGGCAGCAGATACACGGATGCGGCGTGGCGGCGGCGCGCCGCTGCGGCCTGGCGCGCAAGGCCGGCGAGCTGCGCGTAGTCGGCCGCGCCGAACGCGGCGATCAGCTCGCGGCGCGCGCCGCCCAGCGCCAGCAGTGCGCACAGGTCGGCATCGTCGCGCCACATGCGATCGTAGATCGAGACGCCGTCGGGCGCGGCGTTCACGTGCTCCGCCCGCTGCCTGCGTGGCGCGCCAGCTGCCCGCAGAATGCGGCGATCGCCGCAGTGCGCGTGCTGCTTGGCCGCCAGACGGCGCCGATGTGGCGCAGCGGCACCGGTTTCACCAGGTTCAGCACGCGCATGCCGGCCGCGCCGCTGTAGGCGCCGCGGCAGGCCAGCGCCGGGAGCAGCGTCACGCCGGCACCGGCCGCGACCATCTGGCGGAGCGTCTCGAGGCTGGTGGCGCGGAAATCCTGCTTCTCGTGCACGCGGCTGCGCGCGCACACGGCCAGCGCCTGGTCGCGCAGGCAGTGGCCATCCTCGAGCAGCAACAGCGCTTCGTCCTCCAGGTCGCTGAGTTGCGCCTGCCGGCGCCCGGCGAGCCGATGCCGCTCGGGAACCGCCAGCAGGAAAGGCTCGTCGTACAGCGCGAGCGATTCGAAGCCCGGCTCGGGCGCGGGCAGCGCGATGATGCCGAGGTCGAGCTCGCCGGAGTGGAGGCGAGCGAGCATTGGCGTGGTCTGGTATTCGAACAGCAGCAGCTCGAGCCGCGGCAGCGCCTTGCGCAGCGTCGGCAGCAGCCGTGGCAGCAGGTAGGGACCGATGGTCGGCAGCAGCGCGACGCGCAGGCTACCGGCCAGCGGGTCGCGCCAGTCGCGCGCCAGCCGGACGATCTCGTCGCTGGTCGTGATGATCTGGCGCGCGCGCTCGGCGATCGCGGCGCCAGCTTCGGTCAGCAGCACGCGCCGCGGGTGACGCTCGACCAGCTGCACGCCGAGGTACTGCTCGAGTTTGCGCAGCTGCGCCGAGAGCGTCGGCTGGCTGACGAAGCAGGCCGCGGCCGCCTGGCCGAAATGGCGGGTCGCGGCGAGCGCGGCCAGGTAACGCAGGTCTTTGAGCTTGAGGTCGGCCATGGCAGCAATTACCTTATCGAATCGCAGCCGCCAGGGCTACGATCCGCGCAGGATCCGGGAGCAGCCGTGCAGATATTGCTGGTCGAGGACGACATCGAGGCCGCGGCGCACCTCAGCCGCGGGCTGCGCGAGGCCGGCTACACGGTCACGCATTGCGCCGATGGCGCGGCGGGCCTGGCCGAGGCGCGCGCCACGCACCACGAGCTGCTGATCGTCGATCGCATGCTGCCGAATCTCGACGGCCTGTCGCTGGTCGGGGCGCTGCGCCAGGAGGGCGTGCCCACGCCGGTGCTGGTGCTGAGCGCGCTGGGCACGATCGATGACCGGGTCGAGGGATTGCGCGCCGGCGGCGATGACTACCTGGTCAAGCCATTTGCGTTCGCCGAACTGCTGGCGCGCGTCGAGGCGCTGCTGCGGCGCGCCGCGGGCGACAACCGGCACGTCGGGGTGCTGCGGGTCGCCGACCTGGAGATGAACCTGCTCGCGCGCCGCGTGACCCGTGCCGGCCGCAACATCGACCTGACCGCGAAGGAGTTCCAGCTGCTCGAATTCCTGGTGCGGCGGGCCAACCAGATCGTCACGCGCACCATGCTGCTCGAGTCGGTGTGGAACCTGCATTTCGATCCGCAGACCAATCTCATCGATGTGCACATGAGCCGGCTGCGGCAGGCGATCGACCGCGATTTCAGCCCGCAGCTGCTGCACACGATCCGCGGTTCCGGCTATTGCCTGAAGGATCCGGGGGCCGCCAGTTGAGATTGCCGCGGCTGTTCGCCTCGACCGCGCGGCTGGCCCTCTGGTACATGGTTGGCGTCGCAGCCGGCGTCAGCGCGCTGCTTGGCAGCTCCTACCTGTTCACGCAGCGCGCGATGGAGAAGCAGGTCGACCTGGTGATCGATACCGAGATCGAGTCGCTCCGCGAAAACTACCGCAGTGGCGGCCTCAAGCGCCTGATCAGCGTGCTCGACCAGCGCGATGACGACTGGGGCCGGCTCGGCGCGGCCTACCTGCTGGTGGACCGCAAGGGCGCGCCGCTCGGTGGCAACCTGACCACCTGGCCGAAGACCTTCACCACCAGCGGCCGCTGGATCGAATTCGAGATCACGCTCAACGAACAGGGCCGCTCGGTCGACCACCCGGTGCGGGCCGGCGTGGTGGCGCTCGACAGCAACCGGCTGCTGGTGGGCACCGATATCTCCGAGCGCCGGCGCTTTGCGCGCCGGCTGCGCGAGGCGTCGTTCTGGGGCATGGGCCTGACCGGCGCATTCGCGGCGCTCACCGCCTGGTGGTTCAGCCGCCGGATGGCCGGCCGCGTGCGCGCGGTGGCGCAGGCCTGCGAGAGCATCGTCTCGGGCGACCTGAGCCGCCGCCTGCCGCTCGAGCACAGCGCCGATGAATTCGACCAGCTGGCCGCGACCGTCAATAGCATGCTCGATCGCGTCGAGCAGCAGACCGCGGCGGTGCGCGTGACCTTCAACAGCGCGGCGCACGACCTGCGCGCACCGCTCCAGCGCATGCGCGGCCGGCTCGAGACCGCGCTGCATGGCGGCGGCGCGGACGAGGCCACCGGCAGCGCGATCCACGCCACGCTCGATGACCTGGAGCGAGTGCAGCGCACGCTGGCGACGCTCCTGCAGATCGCGCATGCCGAGGCCGGTGGCGGCGGCATGCCACCCGAGCGCGTCGACCTGGCGCGCCTGGCGCGCGAGCTTGGCGAGCTGTACGCGCCGGAAGCACAGGCGCGCAAGCTCGCGCTGCGCGTGCGGGCCGAGGCCACCGCCAGCATCATCGGGCACCAGCAGCTGCTGGCGCAGCTGCTGACCAACCTGCTGGAGAACAGCTTCAAGTACGTGCCGGCCGGAGGCTTCGTCGAACTGGCCGTGCGGCAGGTGGCCGGGCGCGTGGACGTGGTGCTCGCCGACAACGGCCCGGGCATACCGGAGCCCTCGCAGGCGGCGATGCTGCTGCCGTTCCGGCGCCTGGCGCGCGATGCGGCCGCGCCGGGCAGCGGGCTGGGATTGAGCCTGGTGGCCGCCGTCGTCAAGCTGCACCACGGGCGGCTGGAGCTGCACGATCTGTCGCCGGGATTGCGCGTGGCCTGCAGCTTCGAGGCGGCGCCCCCGGAAGCGGGCGGGCGCGAGCCGGCCGCAGGCGCATGAACCGGCCCTAAGCCGCCCCCGCGGCCGGCTCCACGTCCGGCGGAATCAGCTTGTAGATCACCGGCGTCACCAGCCGCGCGAGCAGCGTCGAGGTGATGAGGCCGCCGATGATCACCCAGGCCATCGGCGAGTAGAGCGCGATGTTCTGCAGCGCGAGCGGCAGCAGGCCGCCGATCGCGGTCGCCGAGGTCAGCAGGATCGGCAGGAAGCGGGTCTCGCCGGCGCGCTCGATCGCCTCGTCGAGCGGCACGCCCTGCGCGCGCAGCTGGTTGGTGAAATCCACCAGCAGGATCGAGTTCTTGATCTCGATGCCGATCAGCGCCACGAAGCCGATGCTGGCGACGAACGAGATGTCGTTGCCGGTCAGCAGCAGCATCAGCAGGCCGCCCATAATGCCGAGCGGCACGACCGTCAGCACGATCAGGGTGGCGCGGAAGCTGCCGAATTCCAGCACCAGGATCGCGAAGATGCCGAATAGCGCGACGATGATCGCGGTGCCGATGCCGGCGAAGGATTCGGCGCTCGACTCGGCCTCGCCACCGAGCACGAAGCCGTAGCCGCGCGGCCAGGCCATCGCCTGCAGGTTCTTCACTACCGCGGCGGTGACCCTGCCGGTGTTCAGGCCGCGTTGCACTTCGGCGTCGATGGTGATCGCGCGCTGGCGGTTGAAGCGCTGGATCACCGTCGGCGCCCGCTCGAAGACCGGCGTCGCCAGCTGCGCGAGCGGCAGCAGCGCGCCGCTCCGGGTGGCGACGCGCACCTGCGCGAGCGAGTCGGGACCGGCGCGCGCGCCGATCGCGGTGCGCACCATGATCGGGTACTGCTCGCCGTTGCCGGCGCGCATCGCGCCGGCCTGGAGTCCGGCGATGCTCAGGCGCGCGGCGCGGTCGATCTCGACCGTCGCCACGCCAAGCAGCGCCGCCTTCTGCGTGTCGATCTGCAGCCGCAGGTTGGTGCGCGGCACGCGCAGCGGGTTGCTGACATCGCGCGTGCCGGGCGTGCGCTCGATGACCTGCTGCACCTGGCGCGAGAGCGCCTCGAGGGTCGCCAGGTCCGCGCCGACCACGCGCACCGAGACCGGCGCCGAGATCGGCTGGCCCTGCACGAATTCCTTCACGTAGATGTGCGCCGCCGGGTAGGGCGCGAACTCGTTGCGCAGCCGGTCGAGGACCCGCGGCGTGTCGTGCGTGTCGAAGCGCTTCAGCAGCACGAACACCTCGGCGTAATTCGAGGCGTTGTTGCGCACCACGTGGTTGTAGTAGATCTGCGGATTGCCGTGGCCGAGGTTCGAGTAGTAGGCGCTGACCTCCGGCGTCTGCGCCAGCCGCGCCTCGACGAACCGCAGCGCACGGTCGGTGGCCGCGAAGCTGGCGCCGTTGGGCGTGTCGACGCTGATCAGGAACTGTGGCGTATCGGCCTTGGGAAACAGGCTCGAGCCGAGCAACGGCACGAGCAGCGCGGCCAGCAGGAGCGAGCCGCCGATGGCCGTCACCGCGGTGGCGCGTGGCCGCGCCAGGCAGTAGTGCAGGGCCGGCCGGTAGTAGCGATGGATCACGTCCATCACGCGCCCGAGCAGCGGGCTGCCGTGCCGGGCGTTCGCCTTCGGCAGCAGGCGGCTGGCCAGGAACGGGATGATGAACAGCGCAATCAGCAGCGAGCCGACGATGGTGGTCACCACCGCGGTCGGCAGCACGCGGATGAATTTGCCGGCGTTGCCCGGCAGCGCGATCAGCGGCAGGAAGGCGAAGATCAGCGTGGCGGTGCAGCCGAGGATCGCGTTGAAGATCTGCTCGGTGCCGGCCAGCGCCGCCTGCAGCCGCGTCGCGCCGCCGCGCAGATGGCGCGCGATGTTCTCCACCACCACGATCGAGTCGTCGACCAGCAGCCCCAGTGCGACCACGAAGCCGGCGATCGAGATCTGGTTGAGCGAGTAGCCGATGAAGTACAGCGCGGCGATGCCGATCGCGAGCGACAGCGGCAGCGCGATCATGACGATGCCGGCGGCGCGGAGGCCGAGCGGCAGGAGCGTGAGCGCGACCAGCGCGACCGCGATGCCGAAGTCGAGGTACAGGCGGTCGAGCCGGCGCGTCACATTGCGCGCCTGCTCGAAGCCGCGCGCCAGGCGGATGTCGCTCGGGAGCGTGGCCTCGAAGCGGTCGAGCGCGCGGTCGACGTCCTGCTGCACGCGCGGCGTGTTGTAGCCGTCCTTCTGGTTGGCGGTGACGAACACGGCGCGCTGGCCGTCGTAGCGACCGACGTAGCTGAGCGTGTCGGTGGCCCAGGCGACCGTGGCGACATCGCGCACGCGCACGCTGCGGCCGGCCGCGCCGCCGATCACCGTGTCGCGCACCTGCCCGGGCGAACTGTACGGGCCGGCGGTCTTGAGGCTGAAGCTGCGCGCGCCGATGTCGATGAAACCGGCCGGGATGTTCGCATTGTCGCTCTGGATCGCCTGCAGCAGGCCGCCCGGCGTGACGTGCATCTGTGCCATGCGCTGCAGGTCGACGGTGACGCGCAGCTCGCGCGCCGGGTAGGCCCAGCTCTCGGCGGTGCGGATGCCGGGCACCGCCTTGAGCGTGTCCTTGAGTTCGCGCGCGGCATCCTCGAGCCGCTCGTAGGAGGCGCTCGCGGACACCAGCGCCAGTTCGAGGATGTTGACCTGCGCCGGGCTGATCTTGCGGATCTCCAGCTCGCGCAGGTCGTTGGGCAGCGTCGGACGCAGCGCATTGATCTCGCGCACCATCTCGTCGTACTTGCGGTCCGGATCGGCGCTCGCCTCGAATTCCACGGCGACGAAGGCGACGCCGTCGACCAGCGTCGTCTCGAGCCTGTGTACGCCGTCGAGTTCCGCGATGCGGTCTTCGAGCGGCTTGGCCACGAGGCGCTCGAGATCCTGGGGGTCGGCGCCGGGCCAGATCGCGGTGACGAAGAAACCCGCGAACTTGATGTGCGGGTCCTCCTCGCGCGGGATGTTCTGGAAGGCGTACAGCCCGAGCACCACCAGGCACATGAAGGCCACCAGCGTGAACTGGTGGCGGCGGATCGGCATCTCGAGCAGGCGCATCGCGGGCGTTGCGGTTCAGCGCGCCTGGCTGGCCGCCGGCGTGATCTCGACCCGCTCACCGTCGTCGAGGTAGGGCGCCCCATCCGTGATCACCTGCTCGCCGGGATGAAGGCCCGTGCGCAGCGCGAGCTCGGCGCCATCGATGAAGGCGATGGTCACGGCGCGCCGCCGCGCCCGCCCATCGGCATAGACGAACACGTTGCCGCCGAGGCCCTCGCCGGTGACCAGCGCACCGGCCGGGATGCGCACCAGTTGCGCGGCACCGGCAGGCTGGAGCCGCGCACTGGCCACCATGCCGCTCGCGAGCCGCAGCGTCGTGGGTGCCAGCGTGATCTCGACCGTGAACAGCCCGGTGGCCGGATCCGCCGCGCGCGCAATCTCGCTGATCGTGCCGGCGAGCCGCAGTTCGGGCGCGGCGTCGATGCGCACCTGCGCCGC
>JAGWPD010000195.1 GCA_028870705.1 Gammaproteobacteria bacterium | reverse complement strand
GGCGGCCGCGGCGCCGGCGCCGGGCGGCGCGGACTGGTGACCCAGGCTATCCAGACGCTGCTGCATTTTCCGGCCATCGCGGCCAGCGTGCCTGCAGCCGTCCATCCGGCGCTGGCGGAAATCGACGAGGCCGAACTCGGCGGCATCGACACGCTCCGCGGCCTGCTCGAGGCCCTGCGCGCGCAGCCGCGCCGCACCACCTCGCAGCTGCTGGAGGAATGGCGCGAGCGGCCCGAGCACCGGCGCCTCGGGGAACTGCATGCCGAGCGGCTGCTGCTCGATGCCGCGCAGGCGGGTCCGGAACTGCTGGGCATCCTCGATCGGCTCATCGGCCAGGTGGGAGCCGAGCGCCAGGCCAGGCGCTACGACGAACTGCTGCGGAAGGTTGAATCAGGCAGTGCAAGTGCCGAGGAACGCTCGGAATTTCAGTTACTTAACCGGCGCCCGCAGCGCCAGCCCGGCTGAGCTGCGCGATCCGCGCGCAATCACTTGCCATCCAGGCTTGAACTGGCCTTTGCCCGTCCCAACTAGGTATAATTACAGGATTTTCCGCATTCCTTTTGCCCGTCCGGCGCGATTCCGTGATTCCCGTGGGGAACCCGGCTGCCGGACGGCAGTCCTCATTACGCATCCCAAAAGAGACCGCAATGCCCGTGAACCGCAAGACGAAGTCCTCGCCCGCCGCCCGACCGAAGAGTGCCGGGCACGGAGGGTCCGCCGTGAAGCATCCGCCGGCCGCGGCGCGCAAGGCGCACGCGAGCGCGACGTCGAGCTCGACGACGAGCGCGAAGCGCACGGCCGCGCCGGCCAAGGGCACGGCGAACGCGAAACCCGCCAGGCCGCTGGCGGCGAAATCCGCGGCGAAACCTGCGGGCGCGGCGGCGAAGCACGCGGCCCCCGCTGCGGCCCGGCCCGCGCCTGCCGGTAAATCGCAGCCCGCGCCGGCGTCCGGCAAGGCGGCGGTCGCCGCGCCGAAGGGATCCGCGCTGGCCGCGGTTCTCGAGCGTCGCGCCAGCGGCGTGCCCGAGGACCGGCAATCGCAGCTCAAGCTGCTGATCGCGCGCGGCAAAGAACAGGGTTACCTCACCTACGCGCAGGTCAACGATCACCTGCCTTCGGAAATCGTCGACCCCGAGCAGATCGAGGACATCGTCAACACCATCAACGACATGGGCATCCCGGTGTACGAAAAGGCTCCGGACAGCCAGTCGTTGCTCGCTTCCGATCCTTCCTCGCCCGCCGACGAGGAAGCGATCGAAGAAGCCGCGGCGGCGCTGGCCGCGCTCGACGCGGAACTCGGCCGCACCACCGACCCGGTGCGCATGTACATGCGCGAGATGGGCACGGTCGAGCTGCTGACGCGCGAGGGCGAGATCCGCATCGCCAAGCGCATCGAGGAAGGCCTCGATGCGGTGCGGCTGGCGCTCGCCAGCTATCCGGCCACGCACGAGCACCTGCTGCGCACCTACGAGCAGTTCAAGGCCGGTCAGGCGCGCATGATCGACCTGGTGGTCGGCTTCATCGACCCGAATGCGCCCGACGTGATCGCGCAGCCGCAGAACCCGACCAAGGTCGAACTGGTGACCGAAGGCGAGAAGAACGACGAAGAGGAAAGCGACGACGACGATGCCGAGGAAGAGGTGGTCGACACCGGGCCTGATCCGGAGGAAGTCGCGCGCCGCATGGGCACGATCCGCAAGCACCTGCACGCGGTGCTGGCGGCGCTCGCCAAGCAGGGCACCGAGGATCCGCGCACGCAGAAGGCGCGCAGGAAACTGGCCGACGAGTTCATGGAGCTCAAGCTCTCGCCGCGCATGTTCGATGCGCTGACCGCGCAGCTGCGCACGCACATCGGCGAGATCCGCCAGATCGAGAAGGAGATCATGATCATCGCGGTACGCGATGCCGGCATGCCGCGCAAGGATTTCATCGGCACCTTCCCGCGCAACGAGACCAGCAGCCGCTGGATCGCCAAGCACGTGAAGGCCGGCAAGAAGTACTCGGCGCCGCTCGCGCGGCTCAAGGACGAGATCGAACGCCGCCAGAAGAAGCTGCAGGCGCTGGAAGTCGCCTACCACCTCTCGATCGGCGGCATCAAGGACATCAACCGTGAGGTCTCGATCGGCGAGGCCAAGGCGCGCCGCGCCAAGAAGGAGATGGTCGAGGCGAACCTGCGCCTGGTGATCTCGATCGCCAAGAAATACACCAACCGCGGCTTGCAGTTCCTGGATCTCATCCAGGAAGGCAACATCGGCCTGATGAAGGCGGTCGACAAGTTCGAGTACCGCCGCGGCTACAAGTTCTCGACCTACGCGACCTGGTGGATCCGCCAGGCGATCACCCGCTCGATCGCCGATCAGGCGCGCACCATCCGCATTCCCGTGCACATGATCGAGACCATCAACAAGATCGTGCGCACCTCGCGCCAGATGC
>JAGWPD010000020.1 GCA_028870705.1 Gammaproteobacteria bacterium | reverse complement strand
GCGCAGCAGGGCTTCGGCAATCCCTTTTCGGACGACAACGATCCGTTCAGCGATTTCTTCCGCCAGTTCCAGAATCGCCAGCCGCGCGATCTGCCGCCCGAGGAGGGTATCGGCTCGGGCTTCATCGTCAGCTCCGACGGCTACATCCTCACCAACACGCATGTGGTGGACAATGCCACGCGCGTGACCGTGCGGCTGACCGACCGGCGCGAGTTCCAGGCCAAGGTCATCGGCACCGACGACAAGTCGGATGTCGCGCTGCTGAAGATCGATGCGAAGAACCTGCCCACCGTGCGCATCGGCGACCCGACCAAGCTGCGGCCGGGCCAATGGGTCGTGGCCATCGGCTCGCCCTTCAATTTCCAGAACAGCGTCACCGCGGGCATCGTCAGCGCACTGGGCCGCGAGGTGCGCGGCGGCTCGGCCTACAACTACGTGAACTTCATCCAGACGGACGTGGCCGTCAATCCCGGCAATTCCGGCGGCCCGCTGTTCAACATGAACGGCGAGGTAGTGGGCATCAATTCGCAGATCTACAGCAATACCGGCAGCTACGCGGGCCTGTCGTTCGCCATTCCGATCGATATCGCCAACAACGTGCGCCAGCAGCTCGAGACCACCGGGCACGTGACCCGCGGCCGTATCGGCGTGGCGATCCAGCAGGTGACGGCGGCGCTGGCCGAGAGCTTCGGACTCGATCGCCCGCGTGGCGCGGCGGTGAGTTCGGTCGATGCGGGCGGCCCGGCCGACAAGGCGGGCCTGAAGCCCGAGGACATCATCCTCAGCGTCAATGGCCGCAATATCGAACAGTCCTCCGAGCTGCCGGCGATCATCGCCGGCATCAAGCCCGGCAACGAGGCGGATCTGGAGATCTGGCGCGGCCATGGCACGCGCCACATCCACGTGGTGGTCGAGGAGCTCAAGGACAAGGCGAGCGTGACGCGCAACATCAGCGGCGGCAAGGAGAGCGACAAGCTCGACGCGCTGGGCCTGAGCGTGCGCGAGTTGAGCGCCGCCGAGAAGTCGCAGTTGCACACCACCGGCAGCGTGGTGATCACCGAAACCGACGGGCCGTCGGCCGAGGCCGGGCTGCGCAGCGGTGAGGTGATCCTCGGCGCGAACCGCACGCGCGTGAACTCGGTGGCCGAGCTGCGCGAGGCCGTGCGCAAGGCCGGCCACGCGATCGCCCTGCTGGTGCAGGACTACGACCCGGGCCAGGGCCAGACCCAGCAGCGCATCGTCACCGTGCAGCTCGACTAGCGCCGCCGGGCGCCCGCTGCCCGGAGCCGGCCCGCCGCGCCAGGCGGGCCGGCCGCTTCGTGTATCCTAGCGCGCCATGCAGGAACGCTATGAACCGGCCGCCGTCGAGCGCGCCGCTCAGGACTATTGGGATTCGCACGGCACCTTCGCCGCGCGCGAGAGCGCCGGCCGCGGCAAGTATTACTGCCTGTCGATGTTCCCGTATCCGTCCGGGCGCCTGCACATGGGGCACGTGCGCAACTACACGATCGGCGACGTGCTGGCGCGCTTCATGCGCATGCAGGGCCTGAACGTGCTCCAGCCGATGGGCTGGGATGCCTTCGGCCTGCCGGCCGAGAATGCCGCGATCGCCAACGGCGTGCCGCCGGCGCGCTGGACGCGCGAGAACATCGCCTACATGAAGCAGCAGCTGCGCGCGCTGGGTTTCGGGCTCGACTGGAGCCGCGAGCTCGCCACCTGCGATCCGGACTACTACCGCTGGAACCAGTGGCTGTTCCTGCGCATGCGCGCACGCGGCATCGCCTACAAGAAGACCGGCGTGGTCAACTGGGATCCGGTCGACCAGACGGTGCTCGCCAACGAGCAGGTCATCGACGGGCGCGGCTGGCGCACCGGCGCGCTGGTGCAGAAGCGCGAGATCCCGATGTACTACCTGCGCATCACGGCCTACGCCGAGGAGCTGCTCGGCGCGCTCGCGGGGCTGCGCGACTGGCCGGAGCGCGTGCGCACCATGCAGGCGAACTGGATCGGGCGCAGCGAAGGCTGTGACGTGTCGTTTCCGTACGCGGCCGATACGCGCGCGGCGCTCGGCGCCGATGGCGCGCTCAGAGTATTCACCACGCGCGTCGACACGCTGTTCGGCGTGACCTTCGCCGCGGTCTCGGCCGAGCACCCGCTGGCCGCGGCCGCGGCCGAGCGCAGCGCGCCGCTGGCGCAATTCGTGGCCGAATGCCGCCGTGGCAGCACGATGGAGGCCGACCTCGCCACGCTGGACAAGCGCGGCTTGCCCACCGGGCTCCACGTACTGCATCCGCTCACCGGCGAGGCGATCGAGGTGTGGGTCGCGAACTACGTGCTGATGAGCTATGGCGAGGGCGCGGTCATGGGCGTGCCGGCGCACGACGAGCGCGACTTCGAATTCGCGCGTCGCCACGGCATCGCGCTGCGCACCGTGGTGCGGCCGGCCGGCGCGGACTGGAGCGAGGTCGGCCCGCAGTGGCGTGCCGAGTATTCCGCCGCCGGCATCACCTGCAATTCGGACCGCTTCTCGGGCCTCGCCTTCGACGCCGCCGTGGAGGCGATCGCCGCCGCGCTCCAGCAGTGCGGGCGCGGCGCGAAGCGCGTGCAGTGGCGGCTGCGCGACTGGGGCATCTCGCGCCAGCGCTACTGGGGTTGCCCGATCCCGCTGGTGCATTGCGCCCGGTGCGGCGAGGTGCCGGTGCCCGAGGCCGAGCTGCCGGTACGGCTCCCCGAGGACCTGGTGCCCGATGGCTCGGGCAATCCGCTGACGAAGTCCGCGGCCTTCCTCGATTGCGCCTGTCCGGCCTGCGGCCAGCCGGCGCGCCGCGAGACCGACACGATGGATACCTTCGTGGATTCGTCCTGGTACTTCCTGCGCTTCGCCAGCAGCGACCAGCATGCCGCGCCGGTGGATGAGCGCGTGCGCTACTGGCTGCCGGTCGATCAGTACATCGGCGGCATCGAGCACGCGATCCTGCACCTGCTGTATTCGCGCTTCTGGACGCGCGCGATGCGCGACCTGGGCCTGCTCGAGCTGGCCGAGCCGTTCGCGCGGCTGCTGACGCAGGGCATGGTGCTGAACCAGATCTACTACCGCCAGCCCGCGGCCGGCCGGCGCGTGTACGTCAATCCGGCCGAGGTCGGGTGGCGCGCCGACGCGGCCGGGGAGCGCCGCGCCTACTGGCTCAACGACGGGCTGCCGGTCGAGCAGGGCGGGCTCGGCACGATGTCGAAGTCGAAGAACAACGGCGTCGATCCGCAAGTATTAGTCGAGAAGTACGGCGCCGATACCGCCCGGCTGTTCATGATGTTCGCCTCTCCACCCGAGCAGACGCTCGAGTGGTCCGACGATGGCGTGCTTGGGCAGTATCGCTTCTTGCGCCGCCTGTGGAAGGCGGTGCATGAGCATGTCGACGCAGCCGGCAGCGTGGCGGCCGCCACACGCGAT
>JAGWPD010000194.1 GCA_028870705.1 Gammaproteobacteria bacterium | reverse complement strand
TTGCCGCGCGGCGCCGAGTGGCGAACGCTCGATGCCACCGACCCGGCTGCCGTGCGCGCGGCCACGCGTGATTGCGATGGCGTGGTCAACTGCCTGGCCGGAGACGCGGACACGATCGTCGGCAGCGCGCGCGCGATCTACTCGGCCGCTGCCGCCGGCTCTCCGCGGCCGCGCGTCGTGCACCTCAGCAGCATGGCGGTCTACGGCACGGCCTCCGGGACACTCGATGAGCGCGCACCGCTCCGCGCCGACCTGGGCCCTTATTCGGCCGCCAAGGTGGCCGCCGAGGCCGGCGCCATGCAGGCTGCCGACAGCATCATCCTCAGGCCAGGCATCGTCTACGGACCGGGCAGCGCCTGGTGGACGGACCGGATCGCGCGCCTGCTGCTGGCGCGACGGCTCGGCGATCTCGGCGCGGCCGGCAATGGCTGCTGCAACCTCGTCCACGTGGATGACCTGGCCGCGGCGATCATCGCGGCATTGCGCCTGCCCGCCGCCGGGACGCGCATCTACAACATCGCCGCCCCCGGCGCGCCGAGCTGGAATGATTATTTCGCGCGCTTTGCAGCGGCGCTCGGCCTCGGTCCAGTGCGGCGCATCGGCCCGATCCGGCTGGCGTTCGAGCTGCGGGCGGTGGGCCCGGCTCTGAAGCTCGTGGAACTGGCCAGCCTACTTGCGCAGCGCGCGCAATCGGACGCGAGGCCACCGATCCGACCCTGGCTCGTCGCGCTGTGCCGGCAGGCATTGCGGCTCGACACGCAGGCCGCGAATCGCGACCTGGCGCCCCACTGGACGGACCTGGATGCCGGTCTCGAGGCCTGCGCCCGCTGGTTCCACCAGACACGCTCCGCACAGCAGCGCCATCGATGAGGGCCCGCGGCTCATGATCGTCGACTCCACCGACCTTCCCACAGAACGACCGCTCGACACCGACGTCTGCATCGTCGGTGCGGGAGCCGCCGGTATCACGCTCGGCTGCGAACTGATCAACTCGGGCCTCCGCGTGCTGCTGCTCGAGGCCGGCGGCTGGCACGACGACCCGGCGAGCTGCGACGATTACCGTGGCGGCGCATTGCCACCGCATCCGGCGACCGACGAATACCGGCGCGTGCGCTTCGGCGGCACGACCGGCATCTGGGGCGGACGCTGCGTGCCCTTCGATCCGATCGATTTCGAGGCGCGGGCCTACGTGGCGCACAGTGGCTGGCCGATCCGCTACCACGACCTGGCGCAGCATTATCCGCGCGCACTGCAGTACTGCGACGCAGGTGAGTGCGATTTCACCGTCGCCGGCTCGCTCCCGGGCGCGGCGCAGACCATTGCGGGGTTCGACGGCGGCGGCGTCGTGCTCGCAGACCGCATCGAGCGCTACAGCCTGCCCACCGATTTCGGGGCGCGCTATCGCGCGCGACTGTCCGGCGCGGCCGATGTCACGGTCGCGCTGCGTGGCCGTTGCGTCGCGCTGCGGCGCGCCGGCAGCGCAGAGCGGCTCGCGGCGCTCGAGTTCATTGACCGGGCCGGCCGACGCCGCAGCGTCGCGGCGCGGCACTACGTGCTCGCCTGCGGCGGCATCGAGGTTCCGCGGCTGCTGCTGGCGGCTGCGGAAGGCAGTCTCGGCAACCATCACGA
>JAGWPD010000193.1 GCA_028870705.1 Gammaproteobacteria bacterium | reverse complement strand
CGGCCGCTCGCGCGCCGCGCGATGGCACCGGCCGGCACGCCTGCCAGCAGGATCGGGGTGATCGCACTCGGCGCGCGGCGCACGATCAGGTCGAGGTCAAATTCGAGCAGCGGCTGCCCGGCATGCACCGCTGCGCCATTGTTCACGAGCAGCGTGAATCCTTCGCCGCCCAGCTGCACGGTATCGATGCCCACGTGCAGCAGCACATCGCCGGCGGCCGAGCGCACCGTCAGCGCGTGGCGCGCGGTGCCCATCAGCGCGATGACTCCGTCGCACGGCGCATGGAGGATATTGCCGGTCGGGTCGATGGCGACGCCGTCGCCAGCCATGCCGCCCGCGAATACCGGGTCGGGCACTTCCGCCAGTGGCATTGCCCAGCCGGCGAGCGGTGCTACCAGCCGCAGTTGAGCGTCAGCGGCCGGTGGGCGCGTGGCGGTGGGCACGATGACCCCTATCGACCCGGTTCCCGGCGGGAGTCGAGCTGCGCCGCCCTGCCCGCGCGGCCGTTGCGATCGAATGCGGCAACGCGCACCGTACCGGTCGCCGCGATCGGCCCGTTGACCAACGGGCTGTGCGCTCCGGGTTGGGAGCCATCGATCGTGTAGCGCAGCTCGAGTCCGGGAATCTGTTCATTGACGAGGACGTTGTCGCCCGCACGCTTCAGGCCCGGCGGCGGCAGCCGATAGTGCATGTCAGGCAACTCGGCGTCGAGTCGCGGCAGTACATCGCGCCCAAGTTTGGTGACGAACGCAGACCATGCTTCGGCATGCTGTCGTGCCGCGCGCGCCGGGTCCGCCTGCGAGGTCCAATCGGGATCGGGCGCCCAGGCCCGTTCGGCCACGGCCAGCAGCCGCGGCATCAACATGTAGTCGAGTCGCGATGGGTCGTTCAGCGTCTCGCTGAACAGCGGCGCCTCGAGCCCGAGGATGTGCCGCCTCCCGGCCTCCGTCAGCTGCTCCATGTGCGGCAGCCGCGCCGGAGCGTCGGGCGCCACGCGAATGTCATCAAAGGGAATGAAGTCAAATACGGTGTCGAGGTCGATGTACGCCGCCCAGGTCTGGCCCACTTCCGCGGGATCCGGATACGGCGTCATGTCGAGGTACAGGCGCGTAGCCGGCGTCAGCACCGTGTCGTAGCCGGCATTGGCGAGGCGGTACGCGAGGTCTTCCGAACCCTCGATGTTGCGCCAGACATAGAGGGTGTAGCCGTGGCCGAGAAAATGCACGTTCGGCACCACCTGCTCGCTGCCTGCCAACCGCCGCCGCACGGTGCCGAGTTCTTCCCAGCCCGAAGTCCGCACCCCGTGGATGCGCAGCAGGCGCTCCACCCTGCCATAGAAATAATCCCAGACGGCGGTGCGATCGGCCAGCCCTTCACGTCGCATCAGCGCGGCGCAGGCAGGCGAGCGCTCCCATGCGCCGGAGGGCAACTCGTCGCCACCCATGTGCAGTGTGCGCAGCGGGACACCGGCGGCGCGATGCATGGCCGCCACCTCGGCAATCACGTGCCCAATGAAGGCATAGGTCGACGGCAGCGCCGGGTTCATCACGTTGTCGGTGTAGTGCTGCGCTGATTGGTATTCCGAGCGGTCGGCGCGATCGTTGAGCAGGTACTGGTCAGCAGCGGCGCGGCCCTCGGCCTCGAAGCGCCGCGCGCGTTCGGCCATCGCCACCACGGCCGCGCGCGCATGCCCCGGCATCTCGAGCTCCGGAATCACTTCAATGTGGCGCGCGGCCGCATACCGCAGTATCTCGATGTAGTCGGCACGGCTGAAATAACCACTGCCAAACGGATTGCCGGCATCCGGCCCCGATCCGTAGGCGGGCGGCAAGCAGTCGACCGTTGCGCCGACGTGCCCGCGCCGCGCACCGATCGAGGTCAACTCCGGCAAGCCGGGAATCTCGAGCCGCCAGCCTTCGTCGTCCGTGAGATGAAAATGGAATACGTTCAGCTTGAAGCGCGCCATCAGGTCGAGCACGCGCAGCACGGTCGCCTTCGACTGGAAATTGCGCGCGACATCGAGCATCAAGCCGCGGTAGGCGAAGCGCGGCGAGTCGTCGATACGCAGTGCCGGCAGCACCAACGGTCCCGGATGCGCGCCGCCAAGCGGCAGCAGTTGGCGGAGCGATTCCAGGCCATGCGCGACACCAGCCGCGGAATTGCCGCGCACGCTGACTCCGCCGCGCGGATCCACCCGCAGTTCATAGGCCTCGGGCGCCGCCGATCCGCTCAGGTGGGCCACCGACAAGCGCAGCCTCGCGGCCGGATCGGCGCGGCCGCGCGCGCGCGCGCCGGCCGTGCTGAAAAGCGGCGCCAGCATCGCGCGCG
>JAGWPD010000192.1 GCA_028870705.1 Gammaproteobacteria bacterium | reverse complement strand
CGGCGCGCTGCCGGCCGCAGCCGCGGCCTCGCCACCATCGAGCGCGCGCAGGAAGGAGCGCATCTCGAGGCGTGTGTACAGCTCGCGCAGCGCGGCCGTATCCGGCGCGCGCGGCTGCAGTTCGTCGGCGTCGGGCGGCAGCTGCACGTCGCAGCGGATCGTCGCGAGCGCGCGCGAGAGTGCGAGCGTGTCGGTGCCGGCACGCAGGTTCTCACCGACCTTGCCGCTGATCTCGGTGGCGTGCGCCAGGAGCGAATCGAGCGTGCCGTAGGCATTGAGCCATTTGGCCGCGGTCTTCGGCCCGACCTTGTCGACGCCGGGGATGTTGTCGGAACTGTCGCCGACCAGGGCGAGGTAATCGATGATCTGCTCCGGGTACACGTCGAATTTCGCCTTGACGCCGGCACGGTCGAGCAACGTGTCGCTCATCGTGTTGATGAGCGTGATGCGCTCGTTGACGAGCTGCGCCATGTCCTTGTCGCCGGTCGAGATCAGCACCTGCCCGCCGGCCGCGGCCGCGCGCGTGGCCAGCGTGCCGATCACGTCGTCCGCCTCGACGCCGCCGATGCGCAGCAGCGGCAGGCCCATGCCGGTGACGGCGGCGAGCAGCGGCTCGATCTGCGCCCGCAGCTCGGCGGGCATCGGCGGCCGGTGCGCCTTGTACTGTGCGAACAGATCATCGCGGAAGGTCTTGCCCGGTGCGTCGAACACCACCGCGAGCGGTGCGCCCGGATATTCGCGCAGCAGTTTCTTCAGCATGTTGAGCACGCCGTGGATGGCGCCGGTCGGTTCGCCGCGCGAGGTCGACAGCGGCGGTAGCGCGTGGAAGGCCCGGTACAGGTACGAGGAGCCGTCGACGAGGATCAGGTCGGGTTTCGGAGACATTGGGCGCCCTCTGCGGCGCAAGTATAGTGGAGCACGGATGGGCAGCACGGAACTGCAGGCCATCGTGCTGGCAGCCGATGCGACTGGCATCGCCGGCACCGCGAGCCCATGGCAGATCGCCCGGGTCAACGGCGCGCTGCTGCGCGGCCCGAACGCCGCGCTGGCCGGAGTGCCGGTGCCGGCTGCGCTCAGCGCGCCGTAGCGGGGGCCGGCGCTGGTGGCGCCTTGCGCGTCACGGGTTCCTGCGCCGGCTGCGATGCGGGCGCCGTGACGGGCGTCGCCGGTACCGCGACCGGTCGCTTGTCGGGCAGGTACAGCGGGCCCTTCTGGCCGCAGCCGGCCAGCGCCAGCAGCAGCACCGCGCCCAGCCCGGTGGCGGAATATCGGTGACGCTGCCGTGTCATGCGGACGTGCCTATTTCTGCGCCGCCGCCGGCTCGTGCCGCGGCATGCCCTGTCCTGCGTGCAGTGCGAGCCAGCCGCGCACCACGCGATATGCGACCCACACGCCCACGATGCCCAGGCCGGCGATCGCCAGCAACACGCCGACGAACACGACCACCAGCGGCGCGCTGACCAGCAGCGTCACGCACACCCACAGCAGCGCGTACCAGAACGTGTGGATCTGCCATTCGAAATGCGTCTCCAGCCAGCTGCCGCGCACTTCATCGCGGCGTGCGTAGTTCAGGACCACCGCGATGATCGACGGCAGCCCGAACAGGAACCGTCCGGCGATCGACGAGGTCGTCAGCACGCCGGTCAGCACCGCGAGCGCGTGCAGCGCATAGATCATGTGCGTGTAGTGCACCAGGCCCTCGGAAGGCTCGTGGCGCGCGACCTTGGTTTCCGCGCTGTCCATGCTGGCGCGCCTACTTGCCGCCGCGCGTGAAGCGGGCCGCGATGCGCCGGTAGGCCTCGCGGAACGGCAGGCCTTCCTTCATCACCAGCGCGAAGGCCTCGCCCGCGGCGTGCACGCCCGGATCGATGTCGATCCCGGCAGGCCGGAACTGCAACGCATCGATCGCCGGCGGCACGATATCCAGGCTCTGCGCCGCCAGGTCTATGCCGCGGAACAGCGGCGCCTTGAGCAGCTGCAGGTCGCGCTGATAACCGGACGGCAGTTTGGCGCACAACGCCAGCGCCTCGGTCAGGCAGGCGAGCGCGCTGGCGCCACGGCCGCGCAGCAGCTCGAATACGTCGGGATTACGCTTCTGCGGCATGATCGAGGAGCCGGTGGTGTAGGCCTCGGGCAGCTCGACGAAACCGAATTCGCGCGTGCTGAACAGCAGCAGGTCGGCCGCGAGACGGCCCAGGTCCTGCATCAGCAGCGTCACCTCGAACAGCAGCTGCGCCTCGGCCTTGCCGCGCGAGAGCTGCACCGCGGTGACCGGTTCCTGCGTGCCATCGAAGCCGAGGGCGCGCGTGGTGGCGGCGCGATCGAGCGGCAGCCCCGGGGTGCCGTAGCCGGCGGCCGAGCCGAGCGGATTGCGGCCCGCGCGGCGCAGCACCGCGCGCAGGCCTTCGGCATCGTCGCGCAGCTCGGCGGCGAAGCCGCCGGCCCACAATGCGACGCTGCTCGGCATCGCCTGCTGCATGTGCGTGTAGCCTGGCAGCGCGACCGTCCCCTGGCGCAGCGCCAGGCGTTCGAGCGCCGCCGCGGCCGTATCGGCCCCGGCAGCGAGTTCCGCCAGCGCATCGCGCATGTACAGGCGCAGCGCGGTCAGCACCTGGTCATTGCGCGAGCGGCCGAGGTGGATGCGCCCGCCAGCCGCCCCGATGAGCGCGGTCAGCCGCTTCTCGAGCGCGGTCTGGCCATCCTCGTCCTCCAGTCCGATGCGCCATTCGCCGCGGGCATGCCCGGCGGCCAGCGCCGCCAGTCCCTCGCGGATCGAAGCGGCGTCGGCGGCGCTCAGCAGGCCCTGTGCCCGCAGCATCTCGGCGTGCGCGATCGAGGCGCGCACGTCGGCCGCCACCAGCCGTTCGTCGAGCGCGTGGTCCTCGCCCGCGGTGTAGCGCAGCACCCGTTCATCGAGCGGCGCACCCTTGTCCCATAGTCTGCTCATGCGGTTCCGGTCTGTTGATGGCGGACCCATGATAGTCCGCGCATGCGGGCCACGCTCGGCGCGAGCAGCTGGAGGCTGCCACGCGCAGGTCCGTACGATTGATGCATTATTGAGTTATATATGAAGATACTCGACGTTTTTGAATCAATAGAGAAACAACAAGCCTGGCTATCTGCTCAGTCCTTACGGTGCACGCGACGCCGCAGTGCCTCGAACAGTTCCTGCAGTTCCTCGATCCGCAGCGCCATGCCGCACCCCAGGAAGACGGCGATGCCGGCGCCAATGGTCAGCAGCAGCAGCCCGAGGCGCGGCGCGAAACCGAGCTGCGCCCAGCCCGCCAGCAGCCAGACCTGCGCGCCCCAGCACACCAGCGCCAGCACCGCGGAGGCCAGCACCGCCTTGAGCAGCAGCAGCGTCATGCGCCGCGTTTCGAGCCGCTGCAGGTGCCGGTGCATCAGCGCGTACAACAGCAGAAAATTGCAGGTCGCGACGCAACCGGTCGAGAACGCCAGGCCGCGGTGTCCCCAGCCGAGCTGGCGGGTGAAGATCCAGTTGAGCAGCAGGTTGAGGGCTACGGCGAGGAAACTCGTGTACATCGGCGTGCGGCGCTGGTCGAGCGCGTAGAAGGCATTCACCAGTACCTTGAGCGCTGCGTAGCCCGCCAGGCCGATCGCGTAGTAGCGCAGCGCGCCGGCCGCCTCGAAGGACTGGCGCGCATCGAAGCGCCCGTGTTCGTACAGCACCGAGACGATCGGTTCGGCCAGCATCATCAGGCCCACGGTGCAGGGGATCGTCAGCAGGAACGCCAGGCGCATGCCGCGCGAGAGCTCGCCGCGGAAGGCGCCCAGCTCGCCGCTGAGCGCGAGGCGCGAGAGCAGCGGCAGCGTGACGGTGCCGAGCGCGACGCCGAACAGGCCCAGCGGAAGCTGCATCAGCCGGAACGCGATCGAGAGCCAGAAGATCGGCCCATCGCCCAGCTGCGAGGCGAAGATCGAGTTGATCAGCACGTTGAACTGCGTGGTGCTGGCCGCGATGACGGACGGCCCCATCAGGCCCACAACTGCGCTCACACCAGGGTCGCGCCACCGGAAATCCGGCCGGTAGCGGAACCCGAGCCGATGGAGCTGCGGCAGCTGCACGCCGAGCTGCAGGGCGCCGCCGAAAAGCGTGCCGATCGCCAGGCCCACCAGCGCCAACGGCCCGAAATGCGGGTCCAGCCAGTAGCCGAGCACCACGCCACCGACGATCGAGCCCACGTTGAAGAAGCTCGAGGCCATCGCCGGCATGCCGAACACGTTCTTGGCATTGAGCATGCCCATCACCAGCGCGGCCAGCGATACCAGCAGGATGAACGGGAACATGATGCGCGTCAGCGTCACGGTCAGCGCGGCCTTGGCGGGCATGAAACCGGGCGCGAGCGTCGCGACCAGTTGCGGCGTGAACACGATTCCGAGCACGCACAGCGCACCCAGCACCACCGCCGCCAGCGTCGCCACCTTGTTCGCGAGCGCCCAGGCCGCCGCGTCGTCGCGCCGCGCGGCGGTCTTGCTGAAGGTGGTGACGAAGGCGGTCGAGAGCGCGCCCTCGGCGAACAGGTCGCGCAGCAGGTTCGGGATGCGGAACGCGGCCGTGAACGCATCCATCGCGCCGCCGCCGCCGAACAGCGCCGCGCAGACCTGCTCGCGGATCAGCCCGAGCACGCGGCTGCACATCACCGCCAGGCCGATGATGCCGGCGGCCCGCGTGTTCAGCCGTTCGGCAGGCGGCCGGCTGCCGCCCGGACGTGGCCCCTGGCCGGCTGTCATGTGCTTGGGCTGCATGGCGGAAGGCGAGCGGGGCCTGTGCGTGGCTACAGGCCCTAGTCTACAGCCTGCCCGGCGCCGGATTGCTGCTCGTCGCTGCTCAGCGCCTTGACGTCGGCCACGATCAGCGTGCCGGTGCCTTCGTTGGTGAACACTTCGGCGAGGATCGCATCGGGCGAGCGGTAGCCGATCACGTGCACGCGGCGCACGCCGCCGCTGATCGCATCCTCGATAGCCACAGCCTTGGGCAGCATGCCGTCGTTGATCCGGCCCGCCTCGCGGAGCCGCCGCAGGCCCGCGAGGTCGGTGTAGGAAATCACCGAACCCGGGTCGTTGATGTCATCGAGGATCCCCGGCGCGCCGGTGCACAGGATCAGCTTCTCGGCCTGGAGCGCGGCCCCGATCGCGGCGGCCACGGTGTCGGCGTTGATGTTGAGCAGCTGCCCGCGTGCATCGGCGGACAGCGGACTGATGACCGGCATCAGGCCGTTGTCGAGGTGCTTGCGGATCACGCTGGTGTCGATCCTGTCGATGTCGCCGACGAAGCCGAAGTCGACGGTTTCGGTGTCGGACGGGCGCAATTTCAACGGCGGGCGGCGATGCGCCTGCACCAGCGCGGCGTCCACGCCCGAGAGCCCGACCGCCGCGATCTCGAGGTCGCGGCAGAGCGCCAGGATCCGCGTGTTGATCAGGCCGTTGAGCACCATCGAGGTGGCGTCGATCGCCTTCTCGTCGGTGATGCGCCGGCCCTGCACCATGCGAGTCGGCACGCCCATCGCCTCGGTGAGCGCGGTGAGCTGCGGGCCGCCGCCGTGCACCATCACCACGCGCACGCCGAGGTAATGCAGGATCGCGATCTGCTCGATCAGCGCGCGGGTCATGCCTGCGTCGCCGAATACGGCGCCGCCCGCCTTGACGACGAACACCTTGCCCTTGTACATGCGGATGTACGGCGCAGCCGCGCGCAGCGCGCGGATCGTGGCGACCTGGTCGGTGCGATGCAGTTTCATTGCGGGCGCGGGCTCCTGCCGGGCTTGGGCGTTGGTGGGGACTCGGGACTTCGTCAGTGCCTGAGCAAGCGGTAAAGCACGGCCATCTGCGCCGGCAGGCGGTTGTAGGCCTGGCGCAGCACCAGGCTCCGTGGACCATCGAGCACCTCATCGGCGATGGCGCTGTTGCGCCGCACCGGCAGGCAATGCATCACGCGGCAGTCTCCGGCCGCGGCCGCCAGCCAGTCGTCGCGCAGGCACCAGTCCTGCAGCGCGCGGCGCAGCGCCTGGTCGCCGGCCCCATCGCCATAGTGGCGGGTGCTGCCCCATTCCTTCGCGTACACCACGTGCGCACCCGCGAGCGCCACGGCGCGCTCGGCCGTTTCCGTGACGCTACCGCCGCTGGCGGCCGCCGCGCGCCGCGCCCTGGCCATCACGGCCTCGGGAAGCGCGTAGCCTTCGGGCCGCAGCACCACCACGTCCATGCCGCGCATCGCCGCCATGTGCACGGTGGCGGCCGGCACCGCCAGCGGCAGCGCCCTGGGGTGCCAGACCCAGCTCAGCACGAACTTGCGGCGACCGCCCGCTGGCAGTTCATCGAGCGTCTTCCAGTCGGCCAGCGCCTGGCATGGATGATTGATCGCGGATTCGAGGTTGATCAGCGGGCGATCGACCAGTGCCGCCATCGCGTGGAAGCGCCGGTCGGCGAGATCGGCCTCGAGGTCTTCGCCGGCTGCGAACGCACGGATGCCGAGCACGTCGCAGTACGAGGCGAGCGCCGGCAGGCCTTCGCGAATGTGCTCGGCGGCCGCACCGGTCATCACCGCGCCGTCGCGCGTCTCGAACTGCCAGGTGCCCTGGCCGGGCGTGATCACGAAGGAGTCGCCGCCGAGCCGCGCCATTCCGGACTGGAACGAGGCGAGCGTGCGCAGCGAGGGATTCATGAACAGCAGACCCAGCACCTTGCCGGCCAGCGCCCGCGGTTCAGGCCGCGATTCCAGCCGGCGCGCGAGCGCCAGCAGCTCCTGCACCTGCTCCAGCCCGAGTTCCGCGAGATCCGTGAAGCGCTGCATGGCGGTCGGGGCGCGGATCAGGCGCCGATCTCCAGCAGCGCCGCGCGCAGCTGCTCGACATGCGCCGGCTCGAGGATGTAAGGCGGCAGGAGCCGCAGCACCGCGGGATCGGCGCTGGTGCCCGCGAGGATGCCGCGCGCGAGCAGCGCGGCGTGCACCTCGCGCGCTGGCCGCCTGCAGATCAGGCCGGTGAGCAGGCCCGCGCCCTGGTGGCCGCGCACCGGGCCTACTATGCACCGCTCCCGGATTAGCGCCCCCGCACGCAGTACGTTCTCGAGCAGCTGTTCGGATTCGATCGCCTCGATGACCGCCTCGATCGCCGCGCAGGCCATCGGCCCGCCGCCAAACGTGGTGCCGAGCGCGTCGAGTTTGACGGCGGCGGCGACCCGCGGACTCATCAGCAGCGCCGCGCAGGGAAAGCCGTTGCCGAGCGCCTTGGCGGTGGTGATCATCTCGGGCGCCACGCCGTACAGGTTGGCCGCGAAGGCCGCGCCGCTCCGGCCCATCCCGCATTGCACCTCATCGAAGATGAGCACGGCGCCGCTCGCATCGCACTGCCGCCGCAGCGCGTGCAGGTAATCGGCGCCCAGGTCGTAGGCGCCGCCGACGCCCTGCACCGGCTCGACGATGACCGCGGCGGTGCGCGCGCTGATCCGCCCCAGCGCGGCAAGGTCGCGCCGCGGCAGGAAGCGCACTTCGAAGGGAGCGCGCGGGAAGCCATACCACTTCGAGGCCGCGCCCCAGGTGATCGCCCCGGCCGCGGCCGTGCGGCCGTGGAAGCCGTGCTCGAGCGCGACGACTTCGTCGCGGCCCGTGAGCGTGAAGGCCAACTTGAGCGCGTTCTCGTTGGCCTCGGCGCCCGAATTGACGAGGAACGCCTGGCTGAAATGGCCACCCGCGAAGCGCAGCAGGCGCGCCGCCGCACGGGTGCGCACCGTCAGCGGCACCGCATTGCTCTGGAAGTTGAGCGCCGCCGCCTGCCGCTGCAGAGCGCGCGTCCAGCCCGGATGCGCATAGCCAAGAGCCGCGACCGCGTGGCCGCCGTACAGGTCGAGCACGCGCCGGCCATCGCTGGTGTGCAGCCACACGCCAGCCGCCGATTCCACCGCGAGCGGGTATTGCGCGAACACCGGCGCCAGCGGATCGGCCGTGGCCGGGGCGGCGATGCTCGCGGTCGCGGTCGCGGTCGCGGTTGCAGTCGCGGTTGCAGTTGCGGCGGGCGTGTTCGGTGCCGGGGCGGCTGCGCTCATGCTCAGGTCCAGCCGGGCGCCGCGGCCGTGAGTCCCATGCTCTCCGGGAAGCCCTGCAGCCGGTTCATCCACTGCAGCGCGCCGCCGGCGGCACCCTTGTTGAGGTTGTCGGCCACGCTCATCACCGCGAGCGTGCGGCCGTCGCTGACCGCGCCGAGGCGCGCGTAGCAGCTGGCGACGACTTCCTTCAGCCGCGGCGGTGCAGCGCCGACCTGCACCAGCGGGGATTGCGCGTAGAAATCGGCCAGGCGCGCGAGCAGCGCCGCAGTGTCGAGCGGGCGCCGCAACACCGCCTGCACGGTGGCATGGATGCCGCGCGCGTACGGCCCCGAGTGTGGCACGAACGCGAAGTTTGCGGTCACGCCGCTCGCGGCCGCCGCGCAGGCGACGATTTCGGCGGTGTGGCGGTGCGCAAGCGCGTTGTAGGCGTACAGGTCCCCGTGGCGCACCGGATGGTGCGTGCCCTCGACCGGCTTGCGGCCCGAACCGGTGCTGCCAGTGGTCGCGGCCACGAACAGCTGCGGTTCGATGAGGTCGAGCGCGAGCAGCGGCACCGCGGCCAGCAGGATCGTGGTGGCGAAGCAGCCGGGATGCGCGACGTGCGCCGTCTTCAGCTCGCGCAGGTGTTCGGGCACCGCGCAGCTGAACTGCGCGATACGCGCCGGTGCGCCGTGCGCGTGCCGGTAGACGGCTTCGTAGGCAGCGGCGCTCGGGTAGCGGAAATCGGCCGAGATGTCGACCACGCGTGGCGCGCGGCCGGCGGCTTCCGCCGTGGTCAGCAGCGTGTCGATGAGCTGCGCCGACACGCCGTGCGGCGCGGCCGCAAGGATTGCCGGCGCTCGCTCGCTCTGCAACAGCGCTTCGATCTGTTGCTGCGGCTTGAACCGCTCATCGGGGTAGACCGCCGCCAGGTGCGGAAAGGCCTGCGCCACGCGCTCGCCCGGGCTCCCATCCGACAGGATGCCCGCGAGCCGCAGCTGCGGGTGCGCGGCGATCAGCCGCAGCAGCTCGCCGGCGACGTAGCCGGTGCCGCCCAGCACGATCGTCGGGACGCGGCTCACGCGTTCATTCCGCCGCGCGGGCCGCGGCCGCGCGTTCGCCGAGTCCGACCGCTTCGATCACCGCGTCGCCGAGCGCGGCCGGATTGCTGATCGCGTTGCAGGCCGGGACCTTCAGCTGCTGCTCGATGATGTCGACGCCCACCTGGTTGTCGGTCGACGGGCCGGTGACCATGCAGGGCTCGACCTTGAAGCGCTCGCGCAGCAGCTGCACGCCGCCCCAGGCGGCGACCGGATCGTTGGCCGAGAGCACCAGGCCGGTGATCGCGCGGCGGATATCCTCGCAGTTGAGGATCGCATCGACGCCGTAGGTTCCGAGCAACCCGTCGCCGAGCTCGAACACGATCACGTCGGGCTTGCCGGCGGCAAGCTCGGTCAGCATCGTGCGCGTGAGCGCGGGACCCGTGCGCTGCGAGGTCGTGACCACGCCGAGGTCGGTGAAGATCATCGATTTGCGCGCACCGGCATCCTCGAAGGCCATGATGTCGCGGCGGAGCGAGACACCGGTCGCCTTGAACGCATCGACCACCAGGCCCCGGTGGCGCATGCGCGAGACGATCGCGGCGGCCGCCGCGGTCTTGCCCGCTTCCATGCAGGTTCCCGCCAGCGCCACTACCGGCACGCCGCGCGCGTCGAGCGTGGCAGCCTGGTCGAGGCGCCGGTAGCCGACGCGCGCCGGCACGCCGATGCGCTCGCCCAGGTACGGGAATTGCAGCACCACGCCCAGCACGCGGCAGTCGAACGGTTTGCCCTTGTCGGGCGTGGCCGAGTCGCACACGCCCATCACGCCGCCGATGTTCAGCATCTGGATCACATCGCCGGGCCCGAGAGTGGCCGGCACGTGGCCCGAGTAACCGAACAGCGCCTTGCGCGGCCCGAGTGCGCCGACCACCACGTCGCCGCGCGCCACCTTGGCCATGCGGCCGCTGGCGAGCTCGAGCGTGTTGTAGGTGGACTTGTTGTTGAGGATCTCGGCCACGATCACCACGCCTTCCTCGGCGGGAATCTCGTCCGCGATGCGCAGCTCGTGGCCGAGCGCGCAGGCCTGCGTGATCGAGGCGATCTTGTCGACGACCACGGTCTTCATGGCGGCGGCGCTCCGTGCGCGGCCTGTTCGCCGGCGCGTGCGTGGAACATGCCTGTCAGCGCCACGATCTTGGAGAAGCCGAGCGCGTCGGCGCCGGTCCATTCGCCGGCCGCCTCGCCGTAGACGCCCTTCGAGGCGCTCATCAGCGAGTAGGGCGATTCGACGCCTTCGACGAACACGCTGCCGGCGCGCAACAACAGGTGCACGTCGCCGCTGACCCGCAGTTGCGTCGAGAGGAACAACGCCTCGATGTCGCGGCACACCGGATCGAGCAGCTGGCCCTCGTGCACCCAGTCGCCATAGGACAGCGCGAGGGTCTCCTTGATGCGCTGCTGGCGCGGGGTGAGCACGAGCTTCTCGAGCTCGCGGTGCGCGGTCAGCAGCACCTCGGCGGCCGGGGCCTCGAACGCCACCCGGCCCTTGGTGCCGATGATCGTGTCGCCGAGGTGGATGCCGCGGCCAATGCCGAACGGCGCGGCCAGCGCCTCGAGCCTCTCGATCAACTCGACCGGCGCGAGCGCCTTGCCGTCGAGGCCGGCCGGCCGGCCCTGCTCGAAGCGCAACGTGTGATGCTGCGGCAGGGCAGGGCGATCGAAGGCATCCTTCGACAACACCCAGGCGCTCTCGGGAATGCTGCCCTTCGAGCTCAGCGTCTCGGTGCCGCCGATCGTGACTCCCCACAGGCCGCGATTGGTGGAATAGGCGGCGCCATAGGGCGGCACGGGCAACTGGCGCGCGCGCAGGTAGGCGAGTTCCTCGGCGCGCTTGAAGGCGCGGTCGCGCACCGGCGCGATGATCTCGAGTTCCGGCGCCAGCGTGCGCAGTGCAACCTCGAAGCGCACCTGGTCGTTGCCGGCGGCGGTGCAGCCGTGCGCGATCGAACGGGTGCCGAGCCGGCGCGCCACCAGCGCGATGGTCTGCGCCTGCATCACGCGCTCGGCGCCTACGCACAGCGGATAGACCTGGCCACGGCGCACGTTGCCCATCACCAGGAAGCGCAGCACCTGCTCGAAATAATCGGCGCGCGCGTCGACCTGGTGGTGTTCGATGGCGCCGAGCGCCAGCGCGCGCTCACGCAGCCCCGCGGCCGCGGCGGCGTCGATCCCGCCGGTGTCGACCGTCACGGTGATCACCGGCCGCTGGTACTGCTCGGCGAGCCACGGCACCAGGAACGAGGTGTCGAGGCCGCCGGAATAGGCCAGCACGATGGGCTTGGCGCCCGCGTTCGCAGCAGTCGTCATGGCCTCAGACCCCGAAGTGTTCGCGCAGGCGCGCGAGCAGCCGCTGCTGCGCGCGGGCATCCGGCGTCGCGATGAAGATCGTGTCGTCGCCCGAGATCGTGCCGACCACCTCCGGCCAGGCCGCCTTGTCGAGCGCCACCGCCACGCCCTGCGCGGCGCCGGTGCTGGTGCGCAGCACCGTGAGCGAGCTTCCGGCCGGCCGCGCCGAGCGCACGAACCGCGCCT
>JAGWPD010000191.1 GCA_028870705.1 Gammaproteobacteria bacterium | reverse complement strand
GGCCTGCGCAGCGAGCACCGCCCCGGAGGCGGGTGCAGGAGCCGGTGCAGCACCCGCTCCAGGATACGCGCTCGCCGCGGCGCTCGCGCTGGATGCCTGCAAGGGAGCCGCGGGCGGCGGCGCGCCCGGGCGCAGCGCCAGCCATCCGAGCACCGCCACGCTCAGCACCAGCAGTGCGCCAACGATCATGGCCCAGGCTGGCAAGGCGCGCGGGGCTGGCGCGATTCGCATCTCGAGCAGCGCCGGGCCCGTTTGGCGTTGCCGCTCGGATTCCGATTTCTTCAATGCGTCGAGGATGAATGACATGGTTCAGCCCTTCGCAGCGAGTGGCTGCAGGGTTGGTGTGCCAGGCGCCGCCAGCACCGCATCGAGCAGCAGCTGGGTCTCGACGCCAGCGATGCCATCGACCGCGAGGTGGTGCACGCGCTGGAAGTCCTCGACCAGGCGCGTCAGCTCGGCGTCGAAATCCGCATTGCGCGCATTGGCGGGCGCCGCGCCGCTCGCCCGCAGCAGCTGCTTGCGCAGACTCCGCACCGCCACGCCGCGCATGCCGGGCCGCAAATCACTGACCGGCATGCTCGCCGGGCGCCACACCAGCACGCAGTCGCCGTACCAGTAGCGCGCCAGCTCGCTGATGCCGACGCGTACGCGGCGCGCACCGAGCTGGAGCGTGGCCGCCTCGGGGCCGATGCCGGTGAGCACCACCTGGTGCGAGGCGCCGCGCTCGTCGGCGAGCATCAGGATCGCCGGCCGGCCGAGCTCGCGCAGCTGCGCAATCGAACTGTGCAGCGTGACGCAGGCCAGGCCCTGCGTGGCCGCCTGCGTGCAGGGGTCAACCGGGCCCGCGGTATAGCTGGCCTGCCAGAGCTTCAGCAGCTGCGTGAAGGCCGCGTCCGCGGTCGTGGCCGTGCCGGCATCGGCCAGGAGCGATGCGAGCGCGGGCGGTTGCGGCGGCGGCTGGCCGGCGGAAACGGCGGCAGCGGTTGGCGGGCGGCGCACGGGCACGCTGGCGGAGTGGGGCATTTGCCGCCAAATCAGCAGGCCCGCCGCGGCCAGCAGCAGCGCGCCGCCGGCGATGCTCACGGGTCGCAGCCAGGATGGCGCGAGTGGACGCCCGAACACTTCGCCAGCCGCGCGCCGCACCAGCGCCGCGTCGACGTCATGGCGGTCCTCGGTGTAGGCGCCGAGCAGCGCGCGGTCGCAGACCACGTTGATGACACGCGGCACGCCGCCGCTGAGGCGATGCACCTCCGCCAGCGCGGCCGCGTCGAAGATCTCGCTGGTGGCGCCGGCCACCCGTAGGCGATGGCGCACGTAGGCCCCGGTGTCGGCGCGCGCCAGCGGCTGCAGGTGGCAGCGCGCGGTCACGCGTTGCGCCAGCTGGCGCAGGTCGTTGCGCGCCAGCAATTCGCGCAGCTCCGGTTGGCCGATCAGGATGATCTGCAGCAGTTTCCGGGAATCGGTCTCGAGGTTGGTGAGCAATCGCAACTGCTCGAGCACCTCGACGCCGAGGTTCTGCGCCTCATCGACGATCAGCACCGCGCGGCGCCCGGCCGCATGGATGCGCAGCAGCCGCGCGTTCAGCAGGTCGACCAGCTGCTTGCCGTTGCCGGCTGCACCGGCCGGCACCTCGATGCCGAGCTCCTCGCAGATCGACTGCAGGAATTCGAGCGGCGAAAGCCGCGGGTTGATCACCAGCGCGATGTCGGCGTTCTGCGGCGAGCGCGCCAGGAGGGATCTGATCGTGGTGGTCTTGCCGGTACCCACTTCGCCGGTGAGCTGAATGAAGCCGCCGGCATCGTTGATGCCGTAGACCAGGTGCGCGAGCGCGTCGGCGTGCTGGGTGCCCAGGTAGAGATAACGCGGGTCGGGGGTGATCGCAAAGGGCTTCTCGGCGAGGCCGAAACTGGCGAGGTACATGTGCCGCGTGCGCCCGGTCCGCGAATCGCGTCAGCCCGGCGTGGCCGGCGCGGCACCGTGCGTGCCGAGCTCGCCGGGTTCGAACTCATCGACGTTGACGATGTCCATCACCAGCTCGTCGTAACGTCGCAGCGTATCGGCCTCCGCGCCGGTGAGGATGCCCAGCGCCCGGCCCTGCTCGATCTGGCCGGGCAGGTCGAGCGCGCTGATGCGCCCGGTGCGCACGCCCTCGACGCGCAGCTTCTTCTCGATCGGCTCGGCGGTCGGCGCGAGCTCGAGCACCTGCTGCAGCGCCCCGAGCGCATTGCCGGCGCACTGTTCCCGATACACGCCCGCGGTCAGGCGATCGCGCGTTTCGCCCGCCGACTGCACCAGCTGGGCGACCGCGCGGCTGAGCCGGTCGCCGGGTGCAAAGTAGGTAAGCCCGCGCGGGAAGATGAAGATGCGCATCAGCCAGGCCATCGGGCGCACCGGGAAATTGCGCAGCACGCCATGGAGCTGCTCCTGCGCCTGGTACAGCAGCTCGCGGCAGGACCACTCGACCACCGGCAGGTCGGCGGCCGGGCTCCCCTGGTCCTGGTGGTGCTTGAGCACCATCGAGGCCAGGTACATCGAGGAGAGCACGTCGCCGAGCCGCGCCGAGATGCTCTCCTTCTTCTTGAGGTAGCCGCCGAGCGTCAGCATCGCGACATCCGTGGCGAAGGCGAACGAGGCGCTGAAGCGCTCGATGTGCTGGTAGTAGCGGCGGGTTGGCCCCGCATCCGGCACGTTGCGGAAGCGCGCCAGCGTGAGCGCCATCACCAGCGAGCGCGCGGCATTCGAGATCGTGAAGCCGATGTGGCCGAACAGCGCACGGTCGAATTCGTCGACGCCGCGGCCGCGATCGGGATCGCGGGCCGCGTTCATCTCGCGCAGCACGAACGGATGGCAGCGGATCGCGCCCTGCCCGAAGATGATCAGGCTCCGCGTCAGGATGTTGGCGCCCTCGACCGTGATCGCGATCGGGATCGACTGGTAGCCGCGGCCGAGGTAGTTGCGCGGCCCGAGCATGATGCCCTTGCCACCCTGCACGTCCATCGCATCGTTTGCGACACGCCGGCCCATCTCGGTCACATGATGCTTGAGGATGCCGGCCGGCACCGCCGGCCGCGCGCCGGAATCGATCGCCGCGATCGTGACGCTGCGCGCCGCATCGGAAATATAGGTCAGACCGACCATGCGCGCGATCGCGAGTTCCACCCCTTCGAACTTGCCGACCGGCATGTTGAACTGGCGGCGGATGCGCGCGTAGGCGCCGGTCGCGAACACCGCGGATTTCGCGCCGCCGGTGGCGTTCGAGGGCAGCGAGATGCAGCGCCCGACCGAGAGCTGCTCGACCAGCATGCGCCAGCCCTGGCCTGCCATCTGCACACCGCCGATGATCGCATCGAGCGGCACGAACACGTCGCGCCCGCGTACCGGTCCGTTCTGGAACGGGATATTGAGCGGCAGGTGGCGCTTGCCGATCTCGACGCCAGCAGTGTCGCGGTCGATGAGCGCGCAGGTGATGCCCAGCTCGGTCTCGCCGCCGAGCAGCCGGTCCGGATCCTGCATCCGGAACGCCAGACCGATCACGGTCGCGATCGGCGCGAGCGTGATGTAGCGCTTCGAGAAGTTCAGCCGCAGCCCGAGCACCTCGCGGCCCTGCCACGCGCCGCGGCACACCACGCCGGTGTCGGGGATCGCCGCTGCGTCGGAGCCGACGCGCGGCCCGGTGAGCGCGAAGCAGGGGATGTCTTCGCCGCGCGCGAGCCGCGGCAGGTAGTGGTTCTTCTGCTCCTCGGTGCCGTAGTGGTTCAGCAGTTCCGCTGGCCCGAGCGAGTTGGGGACCGCGACGGTCGAAGCACAGGTCACGCTGCGGCTCGCGAGCTTCACCAGCACGCAGGAATGCGCATAGGCCGAGAAGCCCAGTCCTCCGTACTGCCTGCCGATGATCATCGCGAAGAAGCCGCGCGATTTGAGGAAGGCCCAGACATCCGGCGGCAGGTCGCCACGGCGGTGCGTGATGTCGAAGTCGTCGAGCATCCAGCACAGTTCTTCGCAAGGGCCGTCGAGGAAGGCCTGCTCCTCGGCCGAGAGCCGCGGCGGCGGGATCGCGCGGAGCTTCGACCAGTCGGGCTTGCCGCTGAACAGTTCGCCGTCCCAGCCGACGGTGCCGGCCTCGAGCGCCTCGCGCTCGGTGGCGGACATCTTCGGCAGCAGGCGCAGGTAGGCGCGCAGGAACGGCCGGCTGACCACCGCCTTGCGCAGCGGGCGGATGTTGAGGAGCCAGAGCAGCGCCAGCAGCAGCCACAGCGTGCCCTGCCAGATGCCGCCGGGACGGCCGAATCGCAGGTAGGCGGCCAGCAGCACGGTGAAGGTGAGCGTGTAGCTGAGCAGCGGCAGCCGGCGGTAGGCGAGATACACCACCGCCAGCACGAAAACCAGGGTGATCGCGGCGCCGGCCATGGCGCAATACTAGTCCTGGCGCGCCCGGTGCGCGAGGCCGGCGCTAGCCGAGCAGCTCGCGCACGCCGTCGCGCTCTTCGCGCAGCTCGGCCTCGGTGGCCGCCATCTTGCCGCGGCTGAACGCGTCGATCGCCAGCCCCGGCACGATCTGGTAACGGCCGTCGCGGCAGGTCACCGGATAGGAATAGATGATGCCCTCGCCGATGCCGTAGCTGCCGTCGGCGGGAATGCCCATGCTGACCCAGTCGCCTTCGTCGGTGCCGAGGAACCAGGTGCGCATGTGATCGAGCGCGGCGGAGGCGGCCGAAGCCGCCGAGGATGAACCGCGCGCCTTGATCACGGCCGCGCCGCGCTGCTGCACGGTCGGGATGAAGGTCTGCTCGATCCAGGCCTGGTCGACCAGGCTCTTCGCGCTCTTGCCGGCGACCAGCGCGTGGCTGATGTCCGGATACTGCGTCGAGGAATGATTGCCCCAGATCGTCATGCGGCGGATGTCGGTGACGTGCGTGCCCGTCTTGTCCGCGAGCTGCGCCAGCGCGCGGTTGTGGTCGAGGCGCGTCATCGCGGTGAAATGCGCGGCCGGCAGGCCCGGCGCATTGCTGCGGGCGATCAGTGCGTTGGTATTGGCCGGGTTCCCGACCACCAGCACGCGCACCTGCCGGTCGGCAACCGCGTCGAGCGCCTTGCCCTGCGCCGAGAAGATCTGCGCGTTGGCGAGCAGCAGGTCCTTGCGTTCCATGCCTGGACCGCGCGGGCGCGCCCCGACCAGCATCGCAGCGTGGCAGTCGCGGAAGGCCGTGGGCGCCTCGTCGGTCGCAATCACCTTGTTGAGCGTCGGGAAGGCGCAATCGTTCAGCTCCATCACGATGCCCGCCAGCCCCGGGAGCGCCGCGGTGATCTCGAGCAGGTGCAGGTTGATCGGCTGGTCGGCGCCGAGCATCTGGCCGGAGGCGGCGCGGAACGCGAGCGCATAGCCGATCTGGCCGGCCGCGCCGGTGATGGCGACATTCAGAGGTTTCTTCACGGAGCGCCTCCCGGGGCAGGGCTGATCAGGTAAAGTGCGGATTCTAGCACCGGGCCTGCCTGCATCGCGGCTGGCGGTGAGCTCATGACCAGCAGCCACGCGCGAGGCAACGTGTACTGCGCAGCCCAGCGGCGCCCTGATCGTATCGAACTCGCCCTGAGCGGCGAGTGGAGCGCCGCTACGCTGCCAGCCATCCAGCCGGAACTCGCCGCGCTCGAGCTGGGCGGGCAGCGCCTGTTCATCGACGCGAGCGCCGCGCGCTTCGACCTGTCGGGCGCCTGGCTGCTGCACGACTACCTGGCGGGGCACGCTGCACCCGGCGCGCCGCCGGAATTCACCGGCTCGCCGCCACCGGCGCTGGCGCTGATCGCACGCACGCTGGCGACCGATCCGGTGCTGCCGGCTTCGGAGGCCGTCGCGCAGACAGCGTGGCTCGATCCGGCTGCGGCGGTGGAGGGCCTGGGCCGCAAGGCGGTCCGTGGCTGGCGCCTGATCGAAGCGCTGCTCGCCTTCCTCGGCCGGGTCAGCTACGCGGTCGGCCGCGCCAGCTTCAGGCCGCGGCGCTGGCGCCCGATCTCGATCACGCGCCACGTCTACGACACCGGCATCACCGCGATTCCGATCGTGGCGCTGATCGCCTTCCTGATCGCGGTGATCCTGGCGTACATGGGTGCCCAGCAGTTGCGCAAGTTCGGCGCCGACATCTACGTCGTCGACCTGGTCACCGTCGGCGTGCTGCGCGAACTCGGCGTGCTGCTCACCGCGATCATCGTCGCGGGCCGCTCCGGCAGTGCCTTCGCCGCCGAGATCGGCGCGATGCGGCTGAACGAGGAGGTGGATGCGCTGCAGGCGATCGGCGTCGATCCGATCGAAGTGCTGGTGCTGCCGCGGCTGCTGGGTCTAGTGATCGCGCTGCCGCTGCTGACGGTGATTGCCGACGGCATCGGCCTGGTCGGCGGCGGGCTGTTGTGCCACACGCTGCTGGGCATGCCGTTGGCACAGTTCCTGAATCGCGCCAGTGACGCGATCGCCTCGACCACCTTCTGGGTCGGCATCATCAAGGCGCCGGTGTTCGCGCTGCTGATCGCCCTCGCCGGTACCTGGTGCGGGCTGCGCGTGCGCGGTTCCTCGCGCGACCTGGGGCGCCTGACCACGCTGGCGGTGGTGCAGGCGATCTTCTTCGTGATCCTCGCCGACGCTCTGTTCGCGGTGCTGTTCATGGAGATGGATATCTGATGGGCGCGGTGGTCGAGGTGCGCGGGCTGGTCAACCGCTTCGGGCGGCAGACCGTGCATCGCGACCTCGACATGAGCGTCGCGGAGGGCGAGGTGTTCGGCATCGTCGGCGGCTCGGGCTCGGGCAAATCGGTGTTGCTGCGCACGATCCTCGGCCTGCAGCAGCCGAGCGCGGGTACCGTGCTGCTCGGCGGGCGCGACATCACGCGGATGGGCGTGGCCGAGCTGCGCGCCGTCAAGGCCGGCTACGGTGTCACTTTCCAGCAGGGCGCGCTGTTCAGCTCGCTGACGGTGCTGCAGAACGTGCAGTTGCCGATGATCGAGCACCTGCAGCTGCCGGCCCGGGCGCTGGACGAGCTCGCGCTGCTCAAGCTGCGGCTGGTGGGTCTCGGCGCGGATGCGGCCCGCAAATATCCCGCCCAGCTCTCGGGCGGCATGGTCAAGCGCGCGGCGCTGGCGCGGGCGCTGGCGCTCGATCCGCAGCTGCTGTTCCTCGATGAGCCGACCTCGGGCCTCGATCCGATCGGCGCCCAGGCCTTCGACGAGCTGGTCGTCTACCTGCAGCGCGAGCTGCAGCTCACGGTGGTGATGATCACGCACGACCTCGACACGCTGTTCGGCACCTGCACCCGGGTGGGGGTGCTGGTCGACGGCAAGATGGTCACCGATACGCTGCAGGGCATCGTGCACAATCCACAGCCGTGGATTCATGCATACTTCCAGGGCCAGCGCGCGCAGCACCGGGAGGTCAGCCATGGAGCGTGAGGCCAATTACGTCGCGGTCGGCGCCTTCGTGCTGCTGGTCGTGACCATGGCCGCGCTGTTCGTCTACTGGTACAGCGACGGGCGCGACCAGCGCAACTACACCCGCTACGAGGTGTATTTCGACGGCAGCGTGAGCGGTCTCAGCACCGGCGGCCAGGTGCGCTACCTCGGCGTCGACGTCGGCCGCGTGGTGCGCATCAGGGTCGACCAGCGCGCGGCCGACCGCGTGCAGGTGATCGTCGACGTGGATTCCAGTGCGCCGATCTCCGAGCGCACGGTGGCCGAGCTCTCGCTGCAGGGCGTCACCGGACTCCTCTACATCGACCTGCAGCAGCAGCAGCCGGGCGCGCAGGCCGAGCGGCTGATGGAGCCGGTGCCCGGCGAGCGCTATCCGGTGATCCGCTCGATCCATTCGAATTTCGACGTGTTCCTCAGCAGCCTGCCGCAGGTGGCGAGCCGGATCGGGGAGCTGGCGACGCGGGCCAACCGCGTGTTCTCGGACCGGAACATCGCCGCGATCGACCGGCTGGTCGCCAACGTCGATCGTGCCGGCAGCGCCTTGCCGCAGACGATGAGCGAAGCATCGCAGCTGGTCAGCGAGCTGCGCGCCGCGACTGCCGACAGCCAGGCGGTAATCACCGCGGTGCGCGCCGCGAGCGCCACGGCTGCGCCCGATCTGGCCGCGACCATGGCGCGCCTGCGCCTGACGGCCGATCACCTGGCGAACGCCAGCGGGCAGCTCGACGGACTGCTGCGCGAGAACCGTGGCGCGCTGCGCGGCTTCACACAGCAGGGATTGCCGCAGATCGAGGCGCTGGTGCGCGACGCGCGCGATGCCGCGCGCGAATTCCAGGCGCTGTCGAAGAGCCTGCGTGAGGATCCCTCGCAGCTCCTGTACCAGCCGCCGGGCAACGGCGTGGAGATTGCGCGATGAGCAGATCATGGCGGGCGGCAGTTGCGTCGACGGGTGGCTTGACCCTGCTGGCGCTCGTGGCCGGCTGCGCCGGATTGCACAGCAACCGCGCGGTGACACAGACCTACGTGCTGGCGCCGCCCGCGGCGAGCGCGCCGGCTGGCCCCCCGGGCGCAGTCACGCTGCAGGTGCTGCGCCCGCTCGCGGCGCCCGGGCTCGATACCGACCAGATTGCGCTGCTGCGCGCGGGGCAGCGGCTCGATTACTACGCCGCCAGCCGCTGGCCGGCGGCGCTTCCGGATCTGCTGCAGACGCTGGCGGTGGACGCGCTGCGCACCTCGGGCCGGTTCCGGGCGGTGCAGCCCGATGCAACCGCGTTTGCAGCGGACGACGTGCTGCAGATCGAGATCCGCCACTGTGAAGCGGTCTACGCGGCGGAGGCCGCGCCGGTGGTGCGCGTGGAGTTGCTGGCGACGCTCGGCCACCAGGGCGATCGCGCGCTCATCGGCACCGTCAGCGCCGCAAGCGAGATTCCGGCCGGCGCCAACCGCATGCAGGCGGTGGTGGCCGCATTCCAGGAGGCGGTGAATCGTGCGCTGGCGCAGCTGGCTGCCGGCCTGGCGCCGTAGCGCCGTGGCCCCCGGTGCATCGAGGCGGGCGCACCGCATTCAGCGCATCGTCACCAGCTCCTCGGCAGCCGTGGGATGGATCGCGACGGTGTCATCGAAGTCGCGCTTGGTGGCGCCCATCCGCAGCGCCACGGCGAATCCCTGCAGCAATTCGTCGGCCCCGGGGCCGATCACATGGATGCCCACGACGCGCTCCTCGGCGCCCGCGGTCACCAGCTTCATCAGCGTTTTCGGCCGGTGCGTGGTGATCTGGTGGTAGAGCGGCGTGAAGCGGCTCGAATAGACCTTGACGGCCGCGCCGTGCCGGCGGCGCGCCTCGGCCTCGCTCAGGCCGACCGTGCCGATCGGCGGGTGGCTGAAGATCACCGTGGGCAGGTTCTCGTAGTCGAGGCGGCGCTCGGGCTGTCCGCCGAACAGCCGGTCGGCCAGCCGCCGGCCCGCGGCGATCGCCACCGGGGTGAGCTGCGCGCGGCCGGTCACATCGCCGATTGCGTACAGTCCGGAGACATTGGTTTCCTGGAACGCGTCGGTGCGCACGAAGCCGTCCGCGTCGCGCATCACGCGCAGGTGTTCGAGCCCGAGCCCGCTGCCGGTGGCATTGCGACCGGTCGCCCACAGCACGCAGTCGAAGGGGCCGAGCTGCCGGCCATCGGCGAGCGCGACGCGCAACGTGCCCGCGGGCTCGCGCGCGAGCGCGGCGGGCGTGGCGCCGGTGACGATATCGACGCCCTCATCGCGCATCGTCGCGCGCAATTGCTCGCCGAGGAAGGGCTCGAAGTGCCGCAGCAGGCCGGCGCCGCGCGCCACGATCGTGGTGTGCGAGCCGAGCGCCGAGAACACGCCCGCCAGTTCCATCGCGATGTAGCCGCTGCCGATGATCGCCACGCCCGCCGGTCGCGCGGCGAGCTCGAAGAAGCCGTCGGAGGTGATGCCGAGCTCGGCGCCCGCAATCGCCGGCACCATCGGGTGCGAGCCGGTCGCGAGCACGATGTGCGGGGCACGGTATTCGCGCCCGCCCGCCAGCACGCCCTGGCCGGCGCTCAGCTGTGCGCGCTCGCGCAGCAGCGTCACGCCGCGCTGGTCGAGGTTCGAGGCATAGATGCCATTGAGGCGCGCAATGTAGGCGTCGCGCCGCGACTTGAGTTGTGCCCAGTCATGCCGGCCAAGCGTCAGTTCGAAGCCGTAGTCGCGGGCATCGTGCGCCGCATGCGCGAGCTGCGCGGCGTGCCACATGACCTTCTTGGGCACGCAGCCCACGTTGACGCAGGTGCCGCCAAGGCGGTGCGGTTCGAGCAGCAGCGCCCGCGCGCCATGGCCGGCCGCCCGCTGCGCGCAGGCCAGACCGCCGCTCCCGCCGCCGATGACGATCAGATCGAAATCCATTGCCATAGTTCGCCGCTCTTCCCTGCCGCCGGATTTTTGGGTGGATATTCCCATCCAGTCCCGGCTCTGGCAGTCTAGCCGTATGCCATCATCCACGAATCCACTGCTGGCCGACAGCACGCTGCCCCTGTTCGCGGACATCCGCGCGGAACATGTCGAACCGGCCATCCGCGAGCTGCTCGGCCGCTGCCGCGCGCGCCTGGCCGAGATCGCCGCGCTCGCGGCGCCGACCTTCGCGACCGTGGTCGTGCCACTGGAGGAACTGCGCCACCGCCTGGCCCGCGCCTGGTCGCCGGTCAGCCACCTCAATGGCGTGATGAACGCCGAGCCGCTGCGCGTCGCCTACAACGCCTGCCTGCCGCTGCTGTCGGAGTATTCCACCGACCTGGCGCAGAGCGAGCCGCTGTTCCGCGCCTACCAGTATATCCGCGAGCACGAAGGCGCGAAGCTCGACGAGGTGCAGCGGGCGGTGCTCGAGCGGGCGTTGCGCGATTTCCGGCTGGCCGGCGTGGCGCTCGATCCGGAGCGCAAGGCGCGCTTCAAGGGCATCATGAGCGAGCTGGCGCAGCTGCAGGCGAAGTTCGAGGAACAGGTGCTCGATGCCACCAACGGCTGGTCGCATACCGTGACGGACGCCGCGCAGCTCGCGGGCCTCAACGCCGGCATCGTCGAGCAGGCCGCACGGCGCGCGCAGCAGGCGGGGGTGGCCGGCTGGGTGCTCGGGCTCGACCAGCCGACCTACGTGGCCGTGGTGACCGACGCGCGATCGGCCGAGCTGCGGCGCGTCTACTACGAGGCCTGGTGCACGCGCGCTTCCGACCGCGGCCCGAGCGCCGGCCGCTTCGACAACACGGCGGTGATCGAGGACATCCTCCGGCTGCGGCACGAGGCGGCGCGGCTGCTCGATTTCCCGTCCTACGCCGAATACGCGCTCGCCGACCGGATGGCGCATACGGTCGGCGAGGTCACCACCTTCCTGCGCGAGCTGGCGGTGGCGGCGCGCGCCAGCGCCGCGGCCGAGCTGGCCGAGCTCGAGGCCTACGCCGGCCGGCCGCTCGAGGCCTGGGACATAACCTTCTATTCGGAGCGGCTCCAGGAGAGCCGCTTCCACGTGTCGCAGGAGGAGCTGCGCGAATACCTGCCGCTGCCGCGCGTTCTCGACAGCCTGTTCGAGGTGGCGACGCGCCTGTATGACGTGCGGCTGGCGGAAAAGCAGGGTGTGCCGGTGTGGCACCCGGACGTGCGCTACTTCGAAGTGCAGTCGGCCGCGGGCGTGCCGATCGCGAGCTTCTACCTCGACGCTTACGCGCGCGCCGGCAAACGCAGCGGTGCGTGGATGGACGACTGCGTCGGGCGCATGCAGCTCGAAGGCCGGCTCACGCTGCCGGTGGCCTACCTGGTGTGCAATTCGCTGCCGCCGCAGGACGGGCGGCCGGCACTGCTGACGCACGATGACGTGGTCACCGTGTTCCACGAGTTCGGCCACGGACTGCACCACATGCTCACGCGCGTCGGGTATCCCAGCATCGCCGGCATCAACGGCGTCGCCTGGGATGCGGTCGAGCTGCCCAGCCAGTTCATGGAGAACTACGCCTGGCTGCCCGAGGTGCTCGCGCGCATCGGCGCGCATGCGCGCAGCGGCGCGCCGATCCCGGAGGCGAAACTGCGTTCGCTGATCGCGACGCGCAGCTTCCAGGCGGGGCTCCAGACGCTCCGGCAGGTGGAATTCGCGCTGTTCGACATGCGTATCCACGCCGAGTACGACCCGGCGCGCGGCGCGCGCCTCTATCCGCTGCTGGCCGAGGTGCGGGACGAAGTCGCGGTCACGCGCATCCCGGAATGGAACCGCTACCCGCACAGCTTCTCGCACATCTTCGCGGGAGGTTATGCGGCCGGCTACTACAGCTACAAATGGGCCGAGGTGCTGGCGGCCGACGCCTTCGCCGCCTTCCGCGGCCACGGGCCCTTCGACCGCGCGATCGCCGCGCGCTTCCTCGACAGCATCCTCGCGCGCGGCGGGAGCCGCGATCCGCTCGCATCCTTCGTCGAGTTCCGCGGCCGCAAGCCCGAGATCGGCCCGCTCCTCGAACTGCACGGCATCGCGCGGTCAAAGGCGGCCTGAGGTCCCGGTGGGCGCGCCCGCGGCAGGACGCTGATGCGGATCGCGACCTGGAACGTCAACTCGCTGCGCGTGCGGCTGCCGCAGCTGCTCGCGTGGCTGCCGGGCGCGAATCTCGATGTGCTCGCGCTGCAGGAGATCAAGCTCACCGACGCTGCCTTCCCCGCGGCGGAGCTGCGCGCGGCCGGCTACCAGTGCGTGTGGAACGGCCAGCAGACCTACAACGGCGTCGCGCTGCTGGCGCGCAGCGCGCCGGCCGGGGTGCTGCGCGATATCCCGGGGTTCGATGATCCGCAACGGCGCGTGCTGGCGGCCACGATCGCTGGCGTGCGCGTGATCGACCTGTACGTGCCCAACGGCCAGAGCGTGGGTTCCGACAAGTACTACTACAAGCTCGGCTGGCTGCGCGCGTTGCGCGGCTGGCTGCGCCAGGAACTGGCCGCGCATCCGCTGTTGCTGGTGCTCGGCGATTTCAACATCGCGCCGGAGGACCGCGACGTGCACGACCCGGCCGCCTGGGCCGGCTCGGTGCACGTGAGCGCAGAGGAGCGCGAGGCGCTGCGCGCTACGCTGGCGCTCGGCCTCGTCGACGTGTTCCGCAAGTTCGGGCAGCCGTCGCAGTCCTTCAGCTGGTGGGACTACCGCGCCGGTGCCTTCCGCCGCAACCACGGCCTGCGCATCGACCTGTTGCTGGCATCCGCGGCGCTCGCGGACCGCTGCAGCGCCTGCGAGATCGACATCGGGCCGCGCCGGGGCGCAGGCGCCTCCGACCACACGCCGGTCATCGGCACGTTTGACATATAGATGGCCGCCGTCGCTGCGCCACAGCGCCGGCGCCGTTCGCCCCGGGGACTGTGCGGCAGGTCGCTGGCACCGCGCAGCGGCTGGGCCTACACTGCCGCTTCACATGGAATACGCAGCCAACGAGCGCAACGCTGCGCCCGGCACGGGATTTTCAGGCATCCGGCGCAGCGATTTCGACATCACCAACACGGTGCGCGTCAGCTCTCCCGCGGCGGTGCTCGAGGCGATCGAACGGCTGTTCGCCGGCACCTGGCCCGGCGCTTCGACCGAGGCGCTGCGCCGCGCGTTCACGCAGTTCGACGACATGTTCTCCGGACGCGCGCCCGGTTACGCCGGCGTCGACACGCTCTACCATGATCGCCAGCACACGCTCGATGTGACCCTCACGATGGCGCGCATCTGCGCCGGCTACGAGCGCCAGGTGGAGCCGCTGTGGAAGCTGGGCGCCGAGCGCGCGCTCGCCGGCGTGGTCATGGCGCTGTTCCATGACGTCGGCTACCTGCGCCGCAGCACCGACAGCGGCCAGCGCAACGGCGCCGAATTCACGCGCACGCACGTGTCGCGCGGCATCGAGTTCCTGCGCGGTTACCTCCCGCAGATCGGCCTCGCGGCCTGGGCGGCACCGGCGAGCCAGATCCTGCACTACACCGGCTACGAGAAACCCTTCAGCGAGCTGGTGCTTGAGGATGCACGCGACGTGCGGCTCGGCCACCTGCTCGGCACCTCCGACATGATCACGCAGATGGCCGATCGCTGTTACCTGGAGAAGTGCCGCGACCGGCTGTATCCGGAATTCGTGCTGGCCGGCATGGCGCTGCCGTACACGAATGCCAGCGCCGAGCAGGTGCGCTACGCCTCGGGGCTCGACCTGCTGCGCCAGACGCCGCAGTTCGCCAGCGAAACGCGCCGGCAGCGCCTGGACGGCGAGTTCAACCACGCCTACCGCTACCTCGAGATCCTGTTCGACGGGCGCAATCCGTACATGGAATCGATCGAGCGCAACCTGCGTTTCCTCGAGCAGGTGCTGCGCAGTGAGAGCTGGCGCATGCTGCGCCGCAATCCGCCGCTTTATGCCGCGAGCCCGGATACGCTCGCCGAAGTGCGCGGGCAGATGCTCGGCTATTTCAAGCGGGCCTGGCTGCGCGACTAGGGCCTGTTCACACTCAGGGCATCGACGTCCTGAGTGTGAACAGGCCCTAGCGCCGCGCGGGCCGCAATCTGCGCGGCGGTCAGCGCGCCGCGGCCAGCAGCGTGCGGGCCGCGAGTGCCGCCGGCGGGGCCGGCGCTACCGTGGCCACGTAGCGATCGTAGATTTCCGCAAGGCGCGCTTCGACTGACGCGCGACCGTCGAGTTCGGCGCCCGCCAGCGCTTCCCGCAGCCGCGTGACATCGAGCGCCGCGAGCGCGGGACCAGCCACCGGTGCGTAGCTCAGATGCCAGGGTTCAGGCTGCACGCCGCCGCGATAACGATCGTAGGGCAGGAAGAAGCCATGGGCGTGGGCGTGGGCGCCGAGCCAGCGCGACAGGCGCGCGTAGCGTCCGCCGGCTGCGTAGTCCGCGCTCAGCAGTTCGACCGCGGCGCCGGGTCCGAGCGCGGCGCGATCGATCACGTCGCAATCGCTCCCCCAGTGGTGGCGGCTCGCGCCGGGGAGCGCGGTCCACACCAGGATCGCAGCCACGCGCTGGGCCTCGTCGAGGTCCGCAGCATCAAGTGGTCGGCTGTCGGCGTCGAGCAGTACACGCGTGCCGCGGAACTTGCCGTTCCAGATTGCGAGCTGCCGGTTGAAATCCCGGAAGCCCGACACGGCCTGCAGGTCGATGCCATCGTGGGCGGCCGCGGCGCGCAGCGCGCGCAGGGCGGCGGCGGCCCGCGGGTGCAGCTCGCAGCCGCATTCGGACATAAGCACGACGTGGCTGCGGGCGCGGCCGGTCAGCTCCAGCGGCGCAAGCGCTGCTTGCGGTGGCCCGGAATTGGCGGTTTCGGCTTCCATCGGGCATGATTCTAAGCTGCCTCGCAGGGGAGTCGTGTGCGCAGTCTGCAGCTTTCCAGCCGCCGTATAGCGACCCTGGCCCTGGGGCTGGCCCTGTGCGGCTGGATCGCCGCAGCGCTCATCCGCCACCAGGTTCCAACCCCGCTCGTCTGGGCGGCGGGTCTGCTGACGCTGGCCGGCGCCTCGGCCGCCGTGGTCTGGTCCTGGAGCGAGCGCCGGCGGCTGCAGGATGGCGTGCAGCGGCTGATCGGCGCGGCCGAGATGCTGGGGCGCGGCGAGTTCTCGCATCCGATCGAGGGCGACCTCGGCGGACACGTCGGACGCCTGCAGCGCGCCTTCGAGCGCACCCGCGTGGCGCTGAACGACACCACCTACAGCCGTGACTACCTGCACAGCGTGCTCAACAGCATGAGCGACAGTGTGTTCGTGGCGGCGCCGGATGGCACGATCCGCATCGTCAATGACGCCGCGCAGCGCATGACCGGTTACCCGGCCAGCGAGCTCACCGGCATGCGCATCGGATCGCTCCTGGCGAGCGCCGGCGAGGCGGGCGGCGATCCGCTGGCGGCGGCGCGCGACAGCGGCGAGACGGTGCTGCGCACCCGTGCCGGACAGACGATTCCGGTGTCGTTCGTGGCCTCGACCGTCGAGAGCGCCGAAGCGCAGTTCGCCGGCGACATCTACGTGGCGCGCGACATCACCGAGCGCAAACGCGCCGAGCGGCGCATCCGCTACCTCGCGCGCTACGACGCGCTCACCAAGATCCCGAACCGCATGCAGTTCCAGCACCTGCTGCAGCAGGCGATCGCGCGCGCGCGCCGCGTCGGCCAGGGCGTGGCGCTGCTGTACATCGACATGGACCGCTTCAAGGAAGTGAACGACACCTTCGGCCACGCCTCGGGCGACCGGGTGCTCGAGGTGCTGACCGAGCGGCTCACGCGCGTACTGAGCAGCGAGGCGGTGCTCGGGCGGCTGGCGGGCGATGAATTCGCGCTGTTCGTCGACGGCCTGAGCGCCGACGCCGGCGAGGCGGGCGAACAGGTCGCGCAGCTCGCGCGCACGGTGCTGGATGCGGCCGGCGCGTCCTTCCACATCAACCAGCAGGAGGTGTTCCTGACGGTGAGCATCGGCGTGGCCTTCTGCCCGCGCGATGCCGACAACGTGATCGACCTGATCCGCAATGCCGACGCCGCGATGTACTACTCGAAGCAGAACGGCGGCAATACCTTCGCCTTCTATTCGCAGGAGATGAACGCGGCGGCGGTCGAGCGGCTGATGCTCAAGAGCAAGCTGCGCCGCGCGGTCGAGCGCGACGAGTTCGTGGTGCACTACCAGCCGAAGATCGACCTGCGCGATGGCCGCATCATCGGTGCCGAGGCGCTGCTGCGCTGGCGGCTGCCCGGGCACGGCGACATCCCGCCCGCGCAGTTCATTCCGATGGCCGAGGAGAACAACCTGATCAGCGCGATCGGTGCCTGGGTGCTCGAGCGGGTGTGCCTCGACCTGAACGTGCTGCGGCGCGCGGTCGGCAATCCGGGCCGGATTGCGCTCAACCTGTCGCTGAAGCAGCTGCGGCACGCCGGCTTCCTGCTCAACTGCCGCTCGCTGTTCGAGCGCCACGCGGTGCCGCCGCAGAGCCTGGAACTGGAGATCACGGAATCGACGCTGATGGCCGATCCGCGCCGCACGGTCGAGCTGCTGGCGCAGCTGTCGGCGATGGGCCTGCACCTGTCGATCGACGACTTCGGCACGGGCTACTCGTCGCTATCGGCCCTGCAGCAATTCCCGATCGGCACGCTCAAGATCGACCAGTCGTTCGTGCGCGATCTCGCCGACGACCCGGCCGATGCTACACTGGTGCGGACGATCATCGACATGGGGCACGGGCTCGGGTTGCAGGTAGTGGCCGAGGGCGTGGAACGCGCCAACCAGGTGCTGCCGCTGCGCATGTGGGGGTGCGATGTGGCCCAGGGCCGGTTGTTCGGCGAGGCGGTGGGCATCGAGGAGCTGCTGCTGCAGCTGCAGGCGCAGCAGGCCGGCAAGCCGGCGTTCGCCGCGCTCATCGCCGCGCAGGCCGGCCACGTGCTCAGCGCCTGATGCGCCCGTGCGGCCGAGGGGATAAGCAAGAACACGATGCGATACCGCGAGAACCGCGAGCAGACCGCTGAACTCCTGCGCATGGTGCTGCCGCTGATGTCGCGGCACGCCGCCGGTTTCCATCCGCTGAGCTTCGCGGTGTGGTACGAGTACGCCGCGGGCACCAACCAGGCGCTGAAGGCCGCGGTCGATGCGCGCGTCGCCACGAGCGTGCGGCTCACCGACGCCGACATCGAGGAGCTGTTCGACCGCCACGTGGCGATGCGCGACATCGAATCGTCGATGAAGGTGCGGGCGCGCATCCAGGAAGTGGTCGAGCAGGTCACCGAGACCACGCACCAGGCGAGCATGGAGGTCGGACGCTACAACGACGGCCTCAACGAATACCAGCAACGGCTCAAGCGCGACGTCGACAAGGCGGCCATCACCGAGGTGGTCATGGGCCTGATTGGCGACACGGATCGCGTGCGCTCGCGCACCACCGACCTGCAGAACAACCTGGTCGAGAATTCGCGCGAGGCGCGCCGGCTGCAGGGCGAGCTGGAGATTGCGCAGGGGAAGGCGCAGGTCGATCCCCTCACCGGGCTGCTCAATGGCCGCGGCCTCGATTATCGGGTGCGCGACAGCTACCCCGCGGGCCTCCCGGCCGGGACGCTGCTGCGCTTCGGCATCGACGAGTTCATGAACGTCGGCGACAACCTCGGCAACCTGCTCGCGGACCGGGTGCTCGCCGCAATCGGCCAGCTGATCAGCAATGGCGCCGGCCAGGGATCGCTCCTGGCGCGCACCGCCGGCGAGGATTTCGTGCTGCTGTTGCCCGGGCGCGCCGGCGCCGAGGCGCTCGAGCAGGCCGAGCGCATCCGCGCCAGCGTCGAGCGCTGCCGCGTCCGCCGCCAGGACAGCGAGACCGCGGTCACCACCGTCACCGTGTCGATCGGGGCCGTGATGCTCGACGGCGGCGAAAGCCTCGAGTCGGCGATCGAACGCGCGGACCAGGCGATGGCGCGTTCGCGGCGCGAGGGCGGCAACCGGATCAGCGTCGGCGGCGATTGAGCGCCGCCGCTGCGGGTCATGGCCGCCGCGCCGCCCAGTCCCGCTGCAGCAGTCCGAAGCTGTCGACGTCGCAGGCCTCGCCCTTGCTCAGCCAGCGCTCCCGCAGCGTGCCTTCGTGCGTGAATCCGAGCCGCGTCAGCAATGCGCTCGAGGCGCGGTTGCGCGGATCGACCTCCGCCTCGATGCGGCGCAGTGCCAGCGGCCCGAAGGCGTGGTCGAGCAGCGCCTGCAGCGCTTCGCGCATGTAGCCCTGACCCCAGTGCGCGCGGCCCAGCACGTAGCCGAGCTCGGCGCGCGCGCTCGGATTGTCGAGGCGGAACAGCAGGCACGAGCCGATGGCCGTGCCCGAGCTGTGCTCCAGGATCACCATTTGCAGCGCCGAGCCCGCCAGCTGCAGGCCGTTCATGCGCGTGTACCAGGCGCGCGCATCCTCGCTGCCGCGCCAGCTCGCGTAGGGCAGGTAGCGCGTCACCGCATCGTCGCCGTTGACCGCCAGCAGCGCGGGCAGGTCCGCTTCGGCCACCGGCCGGATCGCCAGCCGCGCCGTTTCCAGCGGCTGGTCGAGCCGGAGCGGCATCAGCGGAGTCCGAGCGCGGCGCGCGGCCCGGATCTGCGCACGCTGCCGTGGCCGGCGCGGCAGCGGTGCGCGCCGGCGCGGGCGCAGATCGCCGCGGGGGACGGTGGCCGCCAGACATTCATCTCAAGTCATTCGCCTGCGGGAGCGTTGCGGCGCTCGAGCCCCGAGGCCTTGCGGCCAGCGCGTTCGAAGCGTGGCGCGGCGCCCACGGCCAGGCGTGCGGCCAGGTCGACGCAGCGGTCGAGCAGCGCGCGGGCGCCGTCGTGCAGGCGCTGGCTGTGCTGCACGATCTCGACGTTGCGTTCCATGTCTTCGGCCGTCCAGCCGCGGCTGTGCGCGATGTACGGGAACTGCGGGAACTGGAGCCCGAGCTCGCCGAAGAACTGCAGCATCTGGCCGGCGACCGCCTGGATGTTGTCCTGTCCGCCGGTGATGATGAACGCCGCCACCTTGTCCTTGAGCATCACGCGATTGCGCAGCGTTATCTGGTTCTGCACGGTGTTGAGCCGCTCGGCCATCTTGTAGAACAGCGAGCTCGCCGCGCCCCAGCGGATCGGCGTGGCCACCAGGATCACGTCCGCCCAGAACACCAGATTCTCGTACACCTCCTGCATGCCGTCGTGCCGGTGCACCTGCGAGATGCTGCAGGGCCAGGTGCAGGCGTAGGCGCTCTTCGAGTAGTAGCCCTCGCAGGCGCGGAAATCCAGCTCGCGCAGCTTCGTCAGCCGGAACTCGAGCGCGTGCTTCGCGCCGGCGTGCGCGAGCGCGGATTGCAGCAGCGCCTCGGAGGTCGAGTAGCGTGGCTGTGCGTTGTCCATGATCGTCGTCGACAGGCCCCACACGCGCAGCGGCCCCGGCTCGCGCCGGATGTCACGATCGAGTGGATGCTTGTCGTGCGGCAGCCGGTTGCGCGTGCTCGCGGGCGCATCGCGCACCAGGAGCCGTCCGCCCTCCACCTTGCACTCGTAGCGCGGCACGCGATCGGCTTCGTAGCCCGGTTCGCCTTCTCCCGTCACGCGATGGAATTTCCAGTGGTGCCAGGGACAGGTCACGTAATCGCCCGCGAGCGTGCCCAGGCCCAGCGGCCCGCCGACGTGGTTGCAGGAGCCGCTGATCACGCCGAACCTGCCATCGACGCAGGACACCGCGACTTTCGTGCGCCCGACCAGCAGCTGTTGCAGCGGGCGGCGCGCCAGCTCGGTGGCGTCGCCCAGGTCATGCCAGAGTTCATCACCCATCCGCCAGCAGCCCGGGTTGATCGCTGCACGCCATGTGCGGGTCGCTCGTTGCCTGCCAATCGGGCCGGGTCGTCAGGCCGCGCCGAGGTTGTCCGCGGCGAAGCCCCAGTTGATGAGCTTGTCGAGCACGGCGCTGACGTGGTCGGCGCGGCGGTTCTGGTAATCGAGGTAGTAGGCGTGTTCCCACACGTCGATTGCGAGCAGCGCCCGCTGGCCCTTGACCAGCGGTGAATCGGCGTTGCCGGTCCGGGTGACCGCGAGCCTGTCGCCGTCCTGCACCAGCCAGGCCCAGCCACTGCCGAACTGCGCGTTCGCGGCCGCCAGCAATTCCTTCTGGCAACCGGCCACGCTGCCGAAAGCGGCCTCGATGCGTATGCGTAGCGCGCTCGGCGGAACACCACCCCCCTGGGGCCGGAGGCACCGCCAGTAGAAACTGTGGTTCCAGTGCTGTGCGGCATTGTTGTACACCGCGAGCTTGTCGGGCGCGCCGTAGGTCGCCGCGATGATCTGCTCGAGCGCCATCGCCGCGAACGGCGTGCCGGCAACGGCCTTGTTGAGGTTGTCGACGTAGGCGCGATGATGCTTGCCGTGATGGAAGCCGAGCGTATTGGCCGAGATCACCGGATCGAGCGCGCCTTCGGCGAACGGGAGCGCCGGCAGGCTGAACGGGCCG
>JAGWPD010000190.1 GCA_028870705.1 Gammaproteobacteria bacterium | reverse complement strand
GTTCGAGTCGGCAAACGAAGCCTTGCGGCGATTCATGTAGTCGAGCAGGGCTTCATCGATTGCCGGATCAAGGGGCGGTGCCTCGTATTCGGCCAACTGCTTCTTCCATTGCGCATTGGCGCGCCGGTTCATGTCGCTGGCGCCTTCGGCTTCCCATTGCTCGAAGCTGTTGTTGTCGGCGAGCGGCGAGCGGTAGAACGCGGTCTCGAAATTGGCCTGCGTGTGCGCGCAACCCAGGAAATGCTTGCCCGGGCCGACCTCGCGCACCGCGTCGAGCGCCTGGCCGTTGTCCGACAGGTCAACGCCGGCGAGCAGCGTGTGCATCATCGCCGCCTGGTCCGCGTCCATCATGAATTTCTCGTAGCCCATCGACAGCCCGCCCTCGAGCCAGCCGGCGGTGTGCAGCACGAAATTCACGCCGGCCAGGCAGGTCGGCAGCAGCGTGTTGGCGGATTCGAACGCGGCCTGGGCGTCGGCGATCTTCGAGCCGCACAGACCGCCGCCGGAGCGGAACGGTACGCCCAGCCGGCGGGCCAGCGCGGCCATCGTGTAGAGCACCAGCGCGGGCTCGGGCGTGCCGAACGTGGGCGCTCCCGACTGCATCGACAGCGACGAGGCAAAGCTTCCCAGCACCACCGGAGCGCCGGGATTCACCAGCTGCGTGAGCATCATGCCAGCCAGCGATTCGGCCAGCGTCTGGGCCACGGTGCCCGCGACGGTCACGGGCGACATCGCGCCGGCCAGGATAAACGGCGTGACGATGGTCGCCTGGTTGGCGCGCGCGTATTCCTTGAGGGCGCCCAGCATCGTGGCATCGAAGGTCAGCGGTGAGTTGGCGTTGATCAGGCTGATCGTCACCGTGCGCATGCGCCCGGTGGCCGGGTCGGTGGCCTCCGCCCCGAACAGGATCTTCGCCATTTCGATCGTGTCGCGCGCGCGCTCCGGGTGCGTGACCGAGCCCATGAACGGCTTGTCGCTGTATTTCATGTGGCTGTAGACCATGTCGAAATGCCGCTTGTTGACCGGCAGGTCGACGGGCTCGCAGATCGTGCCCCCCGAGTGGTGCAGCCCCGTCGCCAGGTAGGCGAGCTTGACGAAATTGCGGAAATCCTCGATGCGGGCGTAACGCCGGCCTTCGTCCAGGTTGCGGATGAACGGCGAGCCGTAGGCCGGCGCGAACACCGTATTGCCGCCGCCGATCACCACGTTGTGCGCCGGGTTGCGGGCGTATTGCGTGAATTCGCGCGGCGCCGTGGCCTGCACGAACTTGCGGCACATGCCGCGCGGGAAGCGCACGCGCTCGCCCTGCACGTCGGCGCCAGCCTGCCTGAACAGCGCCAGCGCCTCCGGGTCGTCGCGGAAGTCGATGCCGATTTCCTGCAGGATCGTGTCGGCGTTGTGCTCGAGCAGCTCCAACCCTTCGTTGCCGAGCACTTCGTAGTACGGGATCCTGCGCGTGATGAACGGTACGAAATTGTGCGCGCGCGCCGTGCGTGCCGCGCGCTTTGCGTCACGTCCGCTGGGGCGGCGGCCTCGGGCGGGTGCGGTGCCGGGTTCGTCCATGATGACGCAGTATGGTAGCCGTGCCTGCGCACGGCTGGTTCGATTGCGGCGTTGACTTGTGCGGCGGCGTCATCCGGCCGCGCCCGGCACCACCGTGGCGCTGTAGGATCCGGCCAGCGCGCGCAGGATTTCCGCTTCACCGCAGGCGCCGCACAGCCGCCCATCCTGCTGCAGCAGGACCGGATGGCCGCTGCGGGAACACAGCTCCACGATCTGCCGGAGCGGCGTGTGCGCGGGAGCCAGCTGCACACCGGGTGCCGGCGCCTGGCCCCCGCTGGCAGCCAACGGCACGATCGGCAGGGGCTGCCCGTTCATGTGGACGCTCGCGGGCCGTCCGGCCGCGTCGAGCCTGACGACGTAGCGGCCGGCCGCGTCGAGCTGCATGCCCTGCGCCGCGCCGGCCGCGGCCGGGGCCATGTCGGCCCGGGCGCGCATCACCATGTCCCCGCTCAATGCCTGCAGCGGATTCATGTGCTGCACGAATTCCGCCACGCGCGCATGTGCCGGGCGCAGCACGATGTCCTGCACGCTGCCGGTCTGCAGGATGCGCCCGCCCTCGAGCACCGAGATCTGGTTGCCGAGCCGCAGCGCCTCGTCGAGGTCATGGCTGACGAACAGGATCGTCTTCTTCACGCGTGCCTGCAGCGCCAGCAGCTCGTCCTGCAATTTCGTGCGGATCAGCGGATCGAGCGCCGAGAAGGGCTCGTCCATCAGCAGGATATCCGCATCGGTCGCGAACGCGCGCGCCAGACCGACGCGCTGCTGCATGCCGCCCGAGAGTTCGCTGACGTAACGGCCGGCCCACTGCGACAGGCCCACCAGCTCGAGCTTTTCATCGACGATCTTCGCCCGGAGGTCCGCCGCCTCGCCGCGCAGTTCCAGGCCGAAGCCGACGTTGTCGCGCACCGTGCGCCAGGGCAGCAGGCCAAACTGCTGGAACACCATCGCGATGCGCTCGCGCCGCAGCTGCCGGAGCTTGCCCGCCGTGCAGGTCGCGACGTCGGCGGTGCCGTCGCCGTCGCGCACCAGCACGCGGCCGCGCGTGACAGGGTTCAGGCCGTTCGCGGCCCTTAGCAGCGTGGATTTGCCGGAGCCCGACAGGCCCATCAGCACGCAGATGTGGCCGCTCGCGACCCGCAGGTTGGCGCCGGCCACGCCCAGCACGACGCCGAACCGCTCGGCGATCTGCGCGCGCGCGGCGCCACCGTCGAGCGCCTCGAGGGCGGCGCGTACCGCGGCACGGCCCTTGCGGCCCTGTTCGCGGGTGAACAGGATGTCGACGTGCTGGAATTCGACCGCGCTTCGGGTCATGCGCGCCCCTTGTCGGCCGGGCGGCTCATGCGATCCAGGATGATCGCCAGCAGCACGATCGCGAAGCCCGCTTCGAAACCCATGCCGACCTGCACGGTGTTGAGGGCACGCACGACCGGCACTCCGAGTCCGCCCGCGCCGACCAGCGCCGCAATCACCACCATCGACAGGCTCAGCATGATGCACTGGGTGATGCCCGCGATGATGGTCGAAGCCGCGCTCGGCAGCTCGACCTTCCACAACAGCTGCAACGGCGTCGCGCCGAAGGCTTCGCCCGCCTCGCGCAGCGCTTGCGGCACGGAGGAGATGCCGAGGTGGGTGAGTCGGATCGGCGCCGGCAGCGCGAAGATGATGGTCGATATCAGTCCGGGCACCACGCCCAGGCCGAACAGCACCAGCGTCGGGATCAGATAGACGAAGGTCGGGAGCGTCTGCATCAGGTCGAGGATCGGCCGCAGCGCCGAGAACAGGCGCGGGCGATGCGCCGCGGCGATGCCGATCGGCACGCCGATCAGCGTCGAGAGGATTGCGGCGACCAGCACCAGCGACAACGTCTCGAGCGTCGCCAGCCAGTAACCCTGGTTCATGATGAACAGCAGCGCGAGCGCGACGAACAATGCCAGTTTCCAGGACCGGCGCAGCAGCCAGGCGAGCGCCGTGAAGGCCGCGATCAGCAGCGCGGCGGGAATCGCCACCAGCGCCGCCGTTACGCCATTGACGCTGCCGCGTATGCCGCCCGCCACGGCATTGAAGAAACCCATGCCGTGGGTCTTGACGTACTCGATCGCCACGGCCATTGCGTCGCCCAGCGGGATCTTGTGCGCAGTGATCCAGCCCTCAAAGCGGTGGCCGGGCGCTGGCCCGGCATCGCCCTGGATCGCCAGCAGCGCCGGCCGGCCATCGAAGCTGCGCACGCCTTCGAGCCATTGCGCGACCAGCGCCCCGTGGCCGCGCAGCCAGGCCGCCGCGGCGACCTCCGGCTGCTGGTGCAGGTTCAGGATGGCGTTCATCATTTCGCTCTCGCCGCGCAGCGTGAACTGGAGATTCCTGAGCAGCCTGCCCAGGTTCGGGCACTGCTGGCCGTAGCCGGCGCGCGTGGTCGTGTAGATGGTCGCCGCGCCGTAATTCGGCCCGAAGGTGGCATCGCCACCGGTGAGGTAGCGCAGGTCGAAGCGCATGTTCATCGGGTGCGGATCCCAGGCGAGGAACACAATCGGCCGCCGGGCGTTGGTTGCGCGTTCGACCTCCGCGAGCATTCCCTGTTCACTCGATTCGATCAGCTTGAATTTGCCGAGGCCGAATTCGTTCTGCTTGATGATCTGCAGGATGTGGCGATTGCCGTCATTGCCGGGCTCGATGCCGTAGATCGTGCGATTGAGCTGCGGACCAAAACGGCTGATGTCGGCGAAATCGTGCAGACCCGCCGCATAAGTGTAGGCGGGAACCGCCAGCGTGTATTTCGCGTTCACCAGGTTGGCGCGGATGACCTCGACCGAGCCGTCGGCCACATAAGGCCGGCGGTCGCCATCCTGCGCCGGCATCCAGTTGCCGAGGAATATGTCGATGTCGCGGTTCTTCATCGAGGCGAAGGTCACCGGCACCGACAACACCGTGATCTGCGGCTGGTAGCCGAGCTGGCGCAGCAGACTCGCGAATACCGCCGTGGTCGAGGTGACGTCGGTCCAGCCGACGTCCGAGAGCCGCACGGTCTGGCAGCTGGCCGGTTCCACTGCCGGCGGCTGCGCCGGCGCCTGGGCGGATCCGGGCGCCGCGGCCACGATCAGCAGCACTCCGGCCAGCGCTGCGCCGAACCTGGCCCGGGCCGGATTGATCAAATTGCGCTTCATTCGTGCTCCGCTCTTGACCATCGCTTCTTCAGGTCGGCATGATCGGATTCTGACATAGATTGCGCGGCGGCAGCTTGACAAGACCTACGAAACGGGCCCGGCGAACGCCGCGCGCAGCGCGCGCCGGAGCGCCGGCTGCCGGCGCAAGAGCCCGGTTCGACACCCGCAATCCGGCTACCGGTGAACTGCTCGCGTCGCTGGCCATCGACGGCGCCGCGGAAGTCGATGCCGCGGTGCAGGCCGCGCAGGCCGCGCAGCCCGCGTGGGCCGCGCTGAGCGGCACCGAGCGCGGGCGAGTGTTGCGTCGTGCCGCCGATCTGCTGCGAGCGCGCAACGACGAACTGGCCGAACTCGAGACGCGCGATACCGGCAAACCGATCCAGGAGACGCGGGTCGTCGACGTGATCTCGGCTGCCGACTGCCTCGAGTATTTTGCCGGCGTGGCGCCGACGGTCGGCGGCGAACACCTCGACCTGGGCGCCGCGGCCTTTGGCTACACGCGCCGCGAGCCGCTCGGCGTCGTGGCCGGCATCGGTGCGTGGAATTACCCGCTGCAGATTGCCTGCTGGAAGTCGGCGCCCGCACTGGCCTGCGGCAATGCGATGCTGTTCAAGCCGGCCGATCTCACGCCGCTTACCGCGCAGAAACTGCAGGACGTGTATGCGGCCGCGGGCTTGCCGGCCGGGCTGTTCCAGGTGCTGCAGGGTCCGGCCGAAACCGGGCGGCTCCTGACGCGCCATCGCGGCGTGCGCAAGGTCTCGCTCACCGGCTCGGTACCGACGGGCCAGGCCGTCATGGCCGATGCGGCGCCGACGCTCAAGCAGGTGACGCTCGAACTCGGCGGCAAGTCGCCATTGGTGGTGTTCGAGGACGCCGATCTCGACAACGCGGTCGCCGGCGCACTGCTCGCGAATTTCTACTCCGCGGGCGAAGTCTGCTCGAACGGCACGCGTGTATTCGTGCATCGCAGGGTGGTGCGTGAATTCCTCGGGCGCTTGCTGCCGCGGGTGCGCGCGCTGAAGATCGGCGATCCGCTCGACCCGGCGACGCAGGTCGGCGCGCTGATTTCCGAGGCCCACATGCACAAGGTGCTGGCCTACATCGAACAGGGACGGCAGGCCGGCGCGCGCGTGCTGGCCGGCGGCCGGCGCGTCTGCCGCGGTGCGCTCAGCCGCGGCTGGTTCGTCGAGCCGACGGTGTTCGGTCAGTGTGACGATGCCATGTCGATCGTGCGCGAGGAGATCTTCGGACCGGTGATGTCCGTGCTCGAGTTCGACGCAGAGGAAGAAGTCGTGCGGCGCGCCAATGCCACGGAGTTCGGGCTGTCGGCGGCGGTATTCACGCGCGACCTGACGCGCGCGCATCGCGTGATCGCGCAGCTGCAGGCGGGCACCTGCTGGATCAACCACTACAACGTCACGCCGATCGAGCTGCCGTTCGGCGGCATGAAGCACTCGGGGCTGGGCCGGGAAAACGGGCGCGCGGCGATCGAGCACTACACGACGCTCAAGAGCGTCTATGTCGCGATGCGCGGCATCGATTCGCCTTACTGACCCGGCGCGAGCAGCCGCGGAGGCTCCTTGGAAGAATTCGACTACATCATCATCGGGGCCGGCTCGGCCGGCTGCGTGCTGGCGGACCGGCTGAGCGAGGACGGGCGCAACAGCGTGCTGGTGCTCGAGCACGGCGGCTCCGACCGGTCGATCTACATCCAGATGCCCACGGCGCTCTCGATCCCGATGAACATGCCGCGCTACAACTGGGGATTCCAGAGCGAACCGGAACCGCACCTCGGCGGCCGGCGAATGGCGACTCCGCGCGGCAAGGTGCTGGGCGGCTCCTCCTCGATCAACGGCATGGTCTACGTGCGCGGCAATCCGCTGGACTTCGAGCGCTGGCGCGACGAGGGCGCCAGCGGCTGGAGCTACGGCGAGGTGCTGCCGTATTTCAGGCGGGCCGAGCGGCGCGCGGCAGGCGGCAACGAATACCGCGGCGATTCCGGCCAGCTCCAGACCTGCTATGGCACGCTGCGCAATCCGCTGCACGCGGCCTGGCTGCGGGCCGGCGAGCAGGCCGGTTACCTCCATTCCGATGACGTGAACGGCGCGCAGCAGGAGGGATTCGGCCGGCTGGACATGACGGTGGGAGGCGGCCGCCGCTGCAGCGCCGCCAATGCCTACCTGCGGCCGGCGATGCGGCGCCCGAACCTCGCGGTGCGAACGCACGCGATGGTCACGCGCATCGAATTCGACGGGGCGCTGGCGACCGGCGTGCGCTATCGGGTCGCGGGCGCCGAGCGCAGCGTGCAGGCGCGGCGCGAGGTGATCCTCAGCGCCGGTTCGATCGGCTCGCCCCACCTGCTGAAGGTTTCGGGCGTCGGGCCTCCGGATGAGCTGGCCGCGCAGGGCATTCCGGTGGTGCGCGCACTGCCTGCGGTGGGCGAGAACCTGCAGGACCATCTCGAGTTCTATTTCCAGGTGGCCTGCAAGGAACCGGTCACGCTGTACTCGGCGCTCAATCCGCTGAGCCAGTTCCTGATCGGGCTGCGCTGGCTGCTGCGCCACGACGGGCTGGGCGCGAGCAACCACTTCGAGACCGGCGGATTCATCCGCAGCCGCGCCGGCATCCGCTACGCCAACCTGCAGTTCCATTTCCTGCCGATGGCCGTCAGCTACGATGGCTCGTCGCTCGCGAAGGAGCATGGCTTCCAGGCGCACATCGGCCCGATGCGTTCGCAGAGCCGTGGTTGGGTGCGCCTGCGCTCGCCGCGCATCGAGGACCCGCCGCGCATCTTCTTCAACTACATGAGCCAGCCGGAAGACTGGGAGGAAATGCGCGCCTGCGTACGCCTCACGCGCGAGGTGTTCGCGCAACCGGCCTTCGATCGCTACCGCGGCCGGGAGATCCAGCCGGGCGATGCGGTGCAGACCGACGCGCAGATCGACGAGTTCATCCGCCGCAAGGTGGAAACGGCCTATCACCCCTCGTGCAGCTGCCGCATGGGCGCTGCCGACGACCCGCGCTCGGTGGTCGATCCGCGGGGCCGCGTGATCGGCGTCGAGCGCTTGCGCGTGGTCGACTCCTCGATCATGCCCTCGATCACCACCGGCAACCTGAATGCGCCCACGATCATGATCGGGGAGAAGCTGGCCGACGCGATCCTGGGCCGCGCGCCGCCCGCACCTTCGCCAGCCCCGATATTCCAGGCGGCTGACTGGGAGCGTCGGCAGCGCTGATTTGCTTGTGACCGGCGGTTTGATCCAATATGCGTAATCCGGCAAATGGGGGATGTGCTGTGTATAAAAAGGTTTCCTGTACCGTAGCCGCCATCCTTGGCGGCGTGTCGATGGCCGCCTTTGCGGAAGATACCGGCGGCGGCGGGGCCGGCTCGCTCGAGGAGATCATCGTCACCGCGCAGCGCCGTTCCGAGAACATGCAGAACGTGCCGATCTCGATGCAGGCGTTCACCAGCGAGTCGCTCAAGCAGCTCAACATCACCACGTTCGACGACTACGTCAAGTACCTGCCGAACGTGTCGTCGGCCAACAACGGCCCCGGCCAGAACGAAATCTTCATGCGCGGCCTCTCGGCCGGCCAGCAACCCAGCCAGGGCAGCGGATCCACGGCCTCGTTCCCCAATGTCGCCATCTACCTGGACAACCAGTCGGGCCAGCTGCCGGGCCGCAACCTCGACGTATACGCGGCGGACATCAACCGCATCGAGGTCCTGGAAGGTCCGCAGGGCACACTGTTCGGGTCGGGCGCCGAGGCGGGCATGATCCGCTACATCACCAATGAACCGAAGCTCGACGTGACGGAAGGCAATGTCAAGTTCGGCTATGGCACGACCGCGCATGGCGCGCCGAACTCGTCGGGCGAACTGGTGTTCAACCTGCCGCTGGTCGAAGGCCGCGCTGCCTTGCGCCTGGTCGCCTATGAAGACCGCCGCGGCGGCTACATCGACAACGTGCCGGCCACTTTCACGCGGCGCAATACCGACGTCGGCATTGCCTATGCGCATTACCCGGCCGTCAACGGCCAGTGCCCGGACGGCCTGCCGAACAATGGTTTCTGCGTGCCGCCGGGCTCCCCGTCGGTGAACAATTCCGCCTTCACCGGCTCCGACATCAATCCGGCGACCTACCAGGGCCTGCGCGCCGGGCTGAAGCTGAAGTTCAACGAGGACTGGGACCTGCTGATCACGCAGATGTACCAGGAACTGAATGCGGACGGCGTCTTCTACCAGCAACCCTATGGTTCGGACCGCGAACAGCTCCAGCCGCTGCAGGTCACGCTGTTCAATCCTTCGTTTGACCGCGACAAGTTCACCAACACGGCCTGGACCCTGAACGGCAAGCTGGGTGAGCTGCGCGCCGTCTACACCGGCGGTTACCTGAGCCGCAAGGTCGAGCAGGTCAACGACTACACTAACTATTCGCGCGGCGTGTATGCCGACTACTACCAGTGCTACGGCCCCGGCGCCTTCACGCAGTACCTGCCCTCGAAGTGCTTCTCCCCGCAGGTCATCTGGCGCTCGAACGAGCAGAACCAGCACACGCAGCACGAGTTCCGGCTGTCGACGCCCGACGATTGGCGCTTCCGCGCACTCGGCGGCGTGTATATCGAAGACAACAAGCTCTACGACCAGAGCGACTGGCGCTACAAGACCGTGCCGGCCTGCACTTCGAGCGGCACGCCCGGAGTCGATCCGGGCAACACCGGCTGCTTCACGCCGATCGGCACCAGCGGCGGCAACGTCGTCAATCCCGGCGTGCGCGACGCCAACAGCTCCTTCTACCAGGACGACGTGCGCGAGGTGAAGCAGACCGCGTTTTTCATCTCGGCCGACTACGACCTGATACCGAAGGTGCTGACCGCTACCCTCGGTACGCGCCATTACCAGTTCAAGAATTCACTCAAGGGCGACGTGCCGAACAGCTTCTTCTGCTTCCAGGCGGGGGCACCGGGCGCGACCGGCTGCCAGGCCAACAGCTACCACCTCGACCAGCACAATCCGCCGCTGCGGGACACCGAAGAGGGCTGGAAGAGCCGCGCCAACCTGACCTGGCACGTCACGCCCGACGTGATGGTGTACTACACCTTCTCGCAGGGCTTCCGGCCGGGCGGCTTCAACCAGAACGGCGGCGCGCTGCACGGCTACGACCAGAACCAGGTCTACCAGTACAAAGTGCCCGATGCCTACCGCTCCGACAAACTCGACAACAACGAGATTGGCTGGAAGACACAGTGGTTCAATCATCGGCTCGAGTTCAACGGCGCCTATTACCAGGAGAAATGGAAAGACGTTCAGGTCGCCATCTTCTATTCCAGCGTGGTCGGCAACGTCTTCTTCAATTCGAACGGCCAGGACTTCGACCTCAAGGGCCTCGAGATGCAACTGGTGGCGCGGCCCTGGGAGGGCTGGACGATCCAGGCGGCCGGTTCCTGGAACCACAGCGAGCAGACCAATTCACCGCAGCTGTTGAACAACAACGACGTAACGCCTTCACCATCCCTGGGTCAGCCCATCACCTACACCTGCGGTGGCACCTACTTCACCGCCGGCTGCACGGCCGCCAACGCGCCAGCGGTTGCGAACGTCTATGGTCCGAAGGGCTCACCCACGGCCAACTCGCCGCCGATCCAGACCAGCGTACGCATCCGCTACGATTGGTTCGTGAACGACCTCAAGGTCTATTGGCAGGTGGGGTCCTCGCACGTCGGCCATTCGTTCACGCAGGCCGGCTCGAACCCGCCGCTGGCGGCCGACGGCCTGATCACCACCAGCCGCATCCGCTTCGACAATCCGGCGTATACGACTGTCGATGCCGCCATTGGCTGCTCGCGTGGCAACTGGAACGTGGCACTCGTGGGCGAGAACCTGGCCGATTCCAACAAGGCCGTGTTCACCAGCACCGACCAGTTCATCGTCGCGCAGACCCCGTTGCGCCCGCGCGTGATTTCGCTGAATGTCGGCCTCAAGTTCTGAGCGCGTCCCTCAGGCCTGCGGGGCGAGTTCCTGCGAGCCGAGCGCGAGCAGCCCGGTGACGTAGGGCAGGAACGAGCGCCAGGCCTGCAGCTGGAAGCGGTCCGCTTCCTGGCGCCATAGCACGACTTCAGCCTTCGCGAACACCGTGCGCGTGCATAAGCCGACCGGTGCCTGCGACAGGTGCAGGTCGAGCGGGCAACCCAGGGCGAGCAGGCGCGTGGCGTCGGGCCCGGCGATCTCGATCGCAGCCTGCCGGTGGCTCACGTCGACGAGCGCATGGGCAATGCCCGCGAGCGCGCCCGCGAGGCGCGGTTCGAATTGCGCGTGCGATGAATTCATCCCCACGAGCAACTGCTCGTCGGGGCCCAGCCAGAGCGCAGCCCACTCGCCCCGCGTCGCCGCACGGCAGGCCGCGAGCGCGAGCGGGAGACCGGCAGTTGCCATCGGGCCGGCGGCTGCCGCGAGCTCGACGCGCAGCGACCAGCACGACTGTGGGTCGAGCGTGCGCCAGCCCAGGCCGCTCGCGCGCGGCGGCGGGATCCGCGTGGCGATCGCCTCAGGCATTCAGGCGCTCTCCCTTCGGGTCATAGAACACCGGCTGGGTCACGGTAACCGCGGTTTCGCCACGCGGCGTGGGCACATACAGCGTCTGGCCGTGCCGCGCCCGCCCGCCGCTCACCACCGCCAGTGCGATCGAGCGTCCGAGCACCGGGCTGTAGTACGACGAGGTCACGTGTCCCACCAGGCGCATCGGCGGGCGCTGCCCTGGCGTCGCGGCGATCTGGCTGCCTTCCTCCAGCACGTGCCGGGGATCAGCCGTCAGCAGACCGACCAGTTGCTTGCGGTCCGGATCCCGGAGCGCGGGCTTGCGCAGCGAGACCATGCCGATAAATTCGCTCTTGCTCTTGCCGACCGCCCACCCGAGGCCCGCGTCATCGGGTGTCATCGTGCCGTCGGTGTCCTGGCCGACGATGATGTAGCCTTTTTCAGCCCGCAGCACGTGCATGGTCTCGGTGCCGTAGGCGCACATGCCGTGCGCCTGGCCCGCCTGCCACACGGCGTTCCAGACTTCAGCGCCGTAGTCGGCCGGCACATTGATCTCGTAGCCGAGCTCGCCGGTGAAGCTCACGCGGAAGATCATCGCTGGCACGCCGCATACCAGCCCGCGTGTCATCGCCATGTGCGGCAGTGCGGCGGCCGAGATGTCAGCCTGCCCGACCAGGTCCTCGAGCACCGCGCGGGCCTGCGGGCCCTGGACGGCGATCACCGCCCATTGCTCGGTGGTCGAGGTGAGCCACACCTTCAGGTCTGGCCACTCGGTCTGCAGGTAGTCCTCCATCATGCCGAGCACGCGCGGCGCGCCGCCGGTCGTGGTCGTGACGTGCAGGCGGTCCGCGGCGATGCGCGCGACCACGCCATCGTCGTAGACGAAGCCGTCGTCGCGCAGCAGGATGCCGTACCGGCAGCGGCCGACCTGCAGCGAATTCCAGCTGTTGACGTACATGCGGTTCATGAACTCGACCGCATCGGGTCCCGCAACCTCGATCTTGCCAAGTGTAGAGGCGTCAAAAAGACCGCAAGTGCGCCGTACGCATTGACACTCGCGCGCCACGGCCTGGTGCATGTCTTCGCCGGACTGCGGAAAATACCGGGCCCTCTGCCACATCGCCACCGGCTCGAATACCGCGCCGCGCGCCGCGGCCCAGTCGTACATCGGCGTCTTGCGCAGCGGTGCGAACAGTTCGCCGCGGGCGTAGCCGGCCAGGCCGCCAAAGCCGACCGGCAGATAGGGCATGCGGAAAGTCGTCAGCCCCACCTCGGGAATCGGGCGGCCGAGCTGCTGCGCGGCGATTGCCAGCGCATTCAGGTTCGAGGTCTTGCCCTGGTCGGTCGCCATGCCGGTGGTCGTATAGCGCTTGATGTGTTCGATCGAGCGGAAACCCTCGCGCACCGCGAGCGCGAGGTCCGCCGCGGTCACGTCGTTCTGCCAGTCCACGAAGGCCTTGCCGCCGCGCATCGCGCCGGGCAGGGGCAGGGCGCCAAGCCAGCTCCCGCCGCTGGTCATGTCATCGCTGGTGGTGAAGCTTGCCGGGCGCGCTGCGATCCCGCATGCCTCGAGTGCAGCGCAAGCCGCCGCAGCCGCCTGGCTGAAGACCTCAGCCAGTGCGGCGCCCGTCAGGCCACTGCAGGCGCCGATGGAGCGGCAGGGCTGGCCCGCCGCCGCCGGCACGAAGCTCTGCGCGGCACCATCCCAGCGCAACTTGCCACGCGCCTGCGAATGCAGGTGCACGCTCGGTGTATATCCTCCCGAGACCAGCAATGCATCACAGTCGACCCATTCGGGCGCACCGCTCACGGATCCGTCCGCATCCAGAGCGGACAGGCCCACCGCACTGATGCGCAGGTTCCCGCGCGTACCGATCGCCGTCGTCGCCGCGCGGATCGGCACCCCGGCGCGGCGTGCGGCCTCGACCAGCGCCCCGCTCGCGCGCGGGCGCAAATCGGCCAGCCCGACGATGTCAACGCCCGCATTCTTCAGGTCGAGCGCGGTACCGTAGGATTCGTCGTGTGCGGTGAGCAGCGCGACCCGGTTGCCGGGCAGGACGCCATGGCGATGGAGGAAGCTGCGTGCAGCGCCGGCCAGCATCACGCCCGGCAGGTCGTTGCCTGGAAAGACCAGCGGGCGTTCGATCGCGCCCGTGGCCAGGATCACCTGGCGCGCGCGCACCTGCCACAGGCGCTCGCGCGGCTTGCCCGGCGGTGGGGCCGCGAGGTGATCGGTCAGCCGCTCGCTCAACGCGACCATGTTGTGCGGCAGGTACGCGAAGGCCGTGGTGCGACTGAGCACCGTGACCTCGCGCGCCTGCGCCAGCTCCTGCATCGCGTCGCGCAACCATTCGGCCGCCGGCTTGCCCTCGATCCGCGCCGCACGCTCCGCCCGCACAGATCCACCGCACTGCGGCTGTTCGTCGCACAGCAGGACGCGGGCGCCGCTCCGCGCCGCGGTCAGCGCCGCGGCGATGCCCGCGGGGCCGGCGCCTACTATCAGTACATCGCAGTGACCGTAACGTTGGGCGTAGCAGTCCGGATCCGCCTCTGCAGGCGCCATGCCCAGCCCGGCGGCCGCGCGGATCCTGGGTTCGTAAAGGCGATGCCAGGCCGTGCGCGGCCACATGAAGGTCTTGTAGTAGAAACCCGAGGGAATGAAGCGCGACAGCAGGTCGTTGACGCGGCCGACATCGAATCGCAGTGAAGGCCAGCGATTCTGGCTGCTGGCGACCAGGCCTTCGTAGAGTTCGACCTGCCCGGCGTTGAGATTGGGCGTCGTGCGCGCCGCGTCGCGCCGCACGGTCACGAGCGCGTTCGGATCCTCGGGGCCGGCCGCGACGATGCCGCGCGGACGATGGTATTTGAACGAGCGACCGACCAGGTGCACGCCATTGGCGAGCAGCGCTGCGGCGAGCGTATCGCCCTGCAGTCCCTGGTAGGCGCGGCCGTCGAATTCGAACCGGATCGGCCGTGAGCGGTCGAGGTCGTTGCCGCCAGCGGCGAGTCGCCACCGGCCGCTCATTTTTCTCCGCTCCGGTAGCTGCGCAGGACTTCATCGGTGGTCGTGTCGCGGATGACATTGAAGAATCGTGCGCAGCCGTGCACGTGCCGCCAGCGTTCGGCATGCAGTCCCCTGGTATTGGCGCGCTCGTACTGGAACGCATTCCATCCGGCGGGATCGGGGTTGGTGGCGGCGGCGGGGCGCAGCACGTGCGCCTGGCCGCCGTAGCTGAACTCCAGCTCGGGCCGTGGACCGCAGTACGGGCAGGGGATGACCAGCATGTCAGTGGTTGACCGCGGCGGCGGCGGCCTCATCGATCAGCGTACCATCGCGGAAGCGTTCGATCGTGAAGGCGGCATTGAGCGTGTGCGGCGCGTCGTGCGCCATCGTCCAGGCGAGCAGGTGGCCGGCCCCCGGAGTCGCCTTGAAGCCGCCGGTGCCCCAGCCGCAGTTGACGTACAGCCCCGGAACCGGGGTCTTCGCGATGATCGGCGAACGGTCGGGCGTGACATCGACGATGCCGCCCCAGTTGCGCAGCATCCGCAATCTGCGGAAGGCGGGAAACAGTTCGCAGATCGCCTCGAGCGTGTGCAGGTTGACATGCAGCGCGCCGCGCTGCGTATACGACGTATAGGCATCGGTGCTGGCGCCGATCACCAGCTCGCCCTTGTCCGACTGGCTGACGTAGGCGTGGATGGTGTTCGACATGACCACGCAGGGCATGATCGGCTTGACCGGCTCGGATACCAGTGCCTGCAGCGGGAAGCTCTCGAGCGGCAGGCGCACGTCCGCCATCTGCAGCACCACCGAGCTGTGGCCGGCCGCCGATACGCCGACGCGACCGCACTCGATCGTGCCGCGCGTGGTCGCCACGCCGCAGATCGCGCCATTGGCGTCGCGCTGCAGGCCGGTGACCTCGCAATTCTCGATGATGTCGACGCCGAGCGCGCTGGCGGCACGGGCATAGCCCCAGGCGACCGCGTCGTGGCGAGCCGTGCCGCCGCGCCGCTGCAGCGCCCCGCCCAGCACCGGGTAGCGGAGCGATCCGCTGATATTGAGCGGCGGGCAGAATTCCTGCGCCTGCCGGGGCGACAACCATTCGTTGTCGACGCCATTGGCGTGGTTGGCATGGATGTGGCGCTGTGCGACCTGCACGTCATGGACATTGTGCGCGAGCATCAGCACGCCGCGCGGCGAATACATCACGTTGTAGTTCAGCTCCTGGGACAGTGTCTCCCAGAGCCTGATCGCATGGTCGTAGAGCGCCGAGCTCTCGGCGAACAGGTAGTTCGAGCGGATGATGGTGGTGTTGCGGCCGGTGTTGCCGCCACCGATCCAGCCCTTCTCGAGCACGGCCACGTCGCGGATGCCGTGCTGCTTGGCCAGGTAGTACGCGGCGCCCAGGCCATGCCCGCCGCCGCCGACGATGATCGCGTCATAGCCGCGCTTCGGGGCCGCGGCGCGCCACTGTTCGCGCCAGCGCCGCTGGCCCGACAATCCGCCCAGCAGCAGCGACCAGCCCGAGAATCTGCTCGTCATCGATCTTGGCTGCGCCCGCGGACCGCGCGCTCAGGCCCGCAGCTGCGCGTTGTCGGGATCGTAGGGCGATTCGCGCACGACCGTGGCCGCATGGCGCTTGCCGAGGATCTCGATCTGCAGCTCCGTGCCCACGGCCGAGTGCGCCGGGCGCACGTAGCCGATCGCGAGGCTCTGCCTGATGGCGTGCCCGTAGCCACCGGCGGTCGCGCGACCGATCATGCTGCCGCCCCGGTCGAACAGCGGCTCGTTGCCGAGCGGGTCCGCGTCGGTCACGTCCTTGACCACCAGCGTGACGAAGTGATTGGCCACGCCCGCGGCCTGCTGCTGCAGCAATGCGGCGCGGCCGATGAACTCGCCTTTGTTCAGGCGCACGAAGCGCTCGAGCCCGGTCTCCAAGGGCGTGTAGTCGCGCGTCATGTCGCTGCCCCACATGCGATAGGACTTCTCCAGCCGCATGGATTCCATGGCGCGCATGCCGGCCATGCCGATGCCGTATTCCGCGCCGGCGACGAACAACGCATCGAAGAGATGATGCGCGTACTCGATCGGAAAGTGCAGTTCCCAGCCGAGCGAGCCGACGAAATTGACGCGCAGCACATAGACATCGGCAGCGAGGCCCACTTCGAGCACCTGGCTCGACAGCCACGGGAAGGCCGCGTTGTCGAGCGGCGCGTCGATGAGCCTGGCCAGCACCTCGCGCGAGCGCGGGCCCGCCACCACGAAGCAGCCGCGCGCCGTCGTGATGTTCTGCAGCGTGACGGAACCGTCGGCGGGCAGGTGCTTTTGCAGATAGTCGGCGTCGTAACGCTCGGCGGCGCCGGCGCTGACCACGTAGAAGGTGCCGTCCGGAAGCCTGGTGATCGTGAACTCCGAGCGGATGCCGCCGCGCGGCGTCAGTGCATGGCAGAGCGCGATGCGGCCGCTCTTCACCGGCACCTTGTTCGCCACCAGTGAGTCGAGCCAGGCCTCCGCCCCCGGGCCGCTGACGATGTGCTTCGTGAACGGGCTAAGGTCGATGATGCCGACCTGGTTACGCATCCGCAGGCACTCGTTGCCCACGTGCTCGAAATAATTACTGCGCCGGAAGCTCCACTTGTCTTTGCGCTCGACGCCGGGCGGGGCGAACCAGTTGGCGCGCTCCCAGCCGTAGCGCTGACCCCAGACGGCGCCGAGCTGGTCCAGCTTGCCGTACACTGGACTCGTCTTTGCGGGCCGCGCGGCCGGCCGCTCCTCGTCGGGGAAGTGGATCGTGAAGACCTCCTGATAGGTCTCCTCGTTCTTCTTCACCACATAACGCTTGGAAGTGTAGGGACCAAAGCGGCGCGGATCCACCGCCAGCATGTCGATGCCGGGTTCGCCCGCCACGATCCATTCGGCCAGCTGCCAGCCGGAACCACCGGCCGCGGTGACCCCGAAGCTGTGGCCTTCATTGAGCCACAGATTGCGGTGGTTCCAGGCCGGACCGACCAACGGACTGCCATCGGGCGTGTACGAGATCGGCCCGTTGATGATGTCCTTGATGCCGAGGTCGGCGAGCGCGGGCACGCGGCGCACGGCGGCCTCGACGTGCGGCGCGAGGCGCTCGATGTCGCCTTCGAACAGGCTCTTCCCGAACCAGTCGGGGACGCCATCCGCGAAGCGGGCCGGCGCGCCATGCTCGTAGGGACCGAGGATCCAGCCCATGCGCTCCTCGCGCAGGTAGTAGGACTGGTCGGATTCGCGCAGCACCGCCAGTTCGCGCCCACCGCCGGCGCGGTAGGCCTTCAGCTTCGGCGATTCCTCGAAGATGATGTACTGGTGCTCGACCGGAATTGCCGGTACGTTGAGGCCGAACAGGCGGCCGGTCTGTCGTGCGTAGTTGCCGGTCGCGCACACGACGTGTTCGGCAATGATGTCGCCCTGGTTCGTCGTGACCCGCCACTCGCCGCCCGGCGTGCGCGCCACTCCGGTGACCTCGGTGCGTTCGTTGATCTCCGCGCCGCCGGCGCGGGCGCCCTTGCGCAACGCCATCGTCAGGTCGGCGGGGGCGATGTGGCCGTCATCGGGATGATAGAGCGCCCCGACGATCTTCGCGGTCTCCTTGCCATCGCCGAGGTTCACCAGCGGCCAGAGTTCGGCGACCTGTCCGGGTGTGATCACTTCGAACGGCACGCCTATCGTGTTCGCGGTGCCGCAGTACTTGTAGTACTCGTCCATGCGCTGCATGTTCGTCGCGAGGCGCAGGTTCCCGGTCACGTGAAAGCTGACATCCTGGCCGGTCTCCGCCTGCAGCCGCTTGTACAGATCGACCGAGTACTTGTGCAGCTGGCCGACGGTGTAGCTCATATTGAAGAGAGGCAGGAGCCCCGCGGCATGCCAGGTAGAGCCCGCCGTCAGCTCCGATCGCTCCAGCAGCACCACGTCCGACCAGCCTTTCTTGACCAGGTGATAGAGCGTGCTGACGCCGACGACGCCGCCGCCGATGACCGCGACTCGAGCATGGGATTTCATGATTGGGGACCTCTCGAGGCTAAGTCTAGCCACTGGCAGGCCCTGAAGCGCTCCAATAGCGACAATTCCGTGTGCAAAAGCGTCAGTGCCCGGGGCACGCGCGCTTGGCTCAGGCCGGGTCCTGGACGTCCGGCTCCGCGCCTGCGCGCCTGCGCGATCGGGGTTGCGCGCGCTGCAGGACCGGATAGGCAAAGCTCGCCAGGTGCGAGTGGACGCGCCGCAGGTCGCGTACGATCCGCAGCAGCAGGCCGCTCTCTTCGGCCGCCAGCTCGACCGATTCGACGCCGGCCCCCTGCCCGGGGAGGGCAGCCTCGCGCAGCAGGCGTACGCTGAGCGCGGTGGCTTCAGCCTCCATCTGCAGGAACTGGCGCTTACGGCTCACCAGTTGTTGCGAGGCCGCCAGGTCGCCGCGCAGGAACACCGCCAGCGCCAGCCTGTGGCTTTCAATCAGCTCGCCGTGCATGCGCGTGACGACGGCAATCTCCTCGGCGGTCAGCACCTGCCCGCGCTTCAGTCCCTTGACGGCGAAATCGGCCAGGCTGTTGGCGACGATGTCGGCGATGTGCTCGAAGTTTATGACCGCGGCCAGGATCTCCTGGCCCTGGTCGCCCTCGCGCCGGTCATCGAGCGTCTGCTCGCCGCCGATCGCAACCAGGTAGCTGCGGATGGCGCCGCCAAGCTGGCGCGTCGCCCGGTCATTCGCCGAGATGCCCGCGGCGTGCGCGGTGTCCCCGGAACGCAGCAGGGCCAGCGTGCCATCCAGCATCGCGGCGGTCAGGTCGGACATGCGCAGCGTCTCGCGCGAGGCATTCGACAGCGCGACGCTGGCCGCGTCGATGGCGGCCCGCTCGAGATACAGTGGCCGGCCGGGATCGGCCGGGCGCGGGGGATCCGGCAACCAGTAGAGCAACAGTCGTGCACTGCGCTTGACCGCGAACAGGAAGGTCGCGGCGAGCGCCAGGTTGAACAGCAGGTGGAAGTCGACCGCCAGCCGCGCATCGCCCGGCACGAAACGCGCCAGCAGGCGCGTGATCGGCGTCAGCCATGGCAGCACCAGCAGCACGCCGACCAGGCGCACCAGCAGATTCCCCAGCGGTAGCCGGCGGGCCTCCGGCGTCGATGCATGGATCAGCGCCGGCATGGCGCCGCCCAGGTTCGCGCCCAGCACCAACGCCATGGTTTCGGTCGGACCGGTGACGTGGTTGGCGGCGAGCGAAGCAACCACCAGCACGATGACCACGCTGGAATGGCAACCCCAGGTCAGGAGCGCGGCCAGCGCCACGGCCAGCAGTGGATCGGTCGCCAGCGCCTGCACGAACGAGCGCAGCATCGGCGTATTCTCGACCGGCGCGAGCGTACGCTGCAGCAGCGCGAGCGCCATCAGCATCAGGCCGAGGCCGATCACCGCACGCCCGACATTTCGCACCCGGCTGCCGCGTGACCAGCGGAAGGTGAGCACGCCACACAGCACCAGGAGCGGCGCCACGGCGGCGACGTTGAATGACAGGATCTGGGCCACCAGCGCCGTACCGACATTCGCCCCGAGCATTACCGCCAGCGCGGGTGCGAGCGCCAGCACGCCAGCGGCCGTGAACGAAGTCGCCATCAAGCCGACGGCGGTACTGCTCTGCAGCAGCGCGGTGATGCCGACGCCCGTGAAGAAGGCGCGCCAGCGATCGCCCAGGTTGCGTTCCAGGGCGCGGCGCAGGCTCGTGCCGAAGCCGCGCTGCACGCCGGTGCTGACCATGTGCGTGCCCCACAGCAGCAGGCCCACGTATCCGGACAGGTTGACGAGGATCAGTGTTCCGGACAATTAACTACGCATCCTTGCGGTCATTGCGCCGCATCAGCGTCAGCGCCAGCAGCGCCGAGGCGACCATCAGGAACAGGCTCACCGCATTGAGCACCGGAGTCGCCCCTTCGCGCATGCGCCCGTACATCATGATGGTCAGCGGCGAGTCGGCGCCCACCAGCATCAGTGTCGTGTTGAAATTCTCGAACGACATCAGGAAGGCGATCGCCGCCGAACCGACCAGCGCCGGCCGCAGGTAGGGCAGCGTGATGGTGCGCAGCACCGCGGGCCGCGTCGCGCCGAGGTTCAACGCGGCGTCCTCGAGCGTGCGATCGAAGCGCTTGAGACGCGCGCTGATGGTGAGCGTTGCAATGGCGACGATGTACGAGAACTGGCCCAGCACCACCAGGGGCAGCCCGGGCCGCAGGAAGTCGAGCTCCAGCCCGAACACATCGCTGGCGAAGTCGGCCACCCGGCTGGCGAAAGCGAGGATCGAGATGCCGAGGATCACTCCCGGGATCACCAGCGGCACCAGCATCAGCATCGACAGCGCGCCTTTCCCCGGGAAGTCCGCGCGCTCCATCAGGAAAGCGTTGGCGGTGCCGACGACGACGGCGAGCACCGTGACCCAGCAGGCGACCACGAAGCTGGTCCATATGCTGGCCAGCAACTGTGTATCCCTGAACAGGCCGACACGGCCGGCGGAATCATTGCCGAGGAACCAGTCGAGCGTGAATCCGTGCCACGGCGGGGCCGGATAATTCGCATCGTTGAACGCGAATACCGCAACGATGACCAGCGGCAGGAACAGGAAAACGAGGAACGCCACCAGAAACACGGCGGTTGAAGCACGCAGCCACAACGGCCTCGGCAGCGAGGGGATCATGTGCGCCGCATCACGTCGCTGAAGCGCTGGCCGCTGAGCTTCAGGCCGAACCACACCATCGCGGTCGACAGCGCCAGCAGCAGGAAACCGAAGGCTGCGCCCTGTTCCCAATTGAAGCGGGTGATGAACTGGGTGTAGATCTGCTCGGTGAACCACAGCGAGTTCTTGCCGCCCAGCAGCGTCGGGGTGAGGTAGTTGCCGAGCGTGAGCATGAACACCACGATGCAGCCGGCGGTGATGCCCGGCGCCGCGTGCGGTATGACGATCTTGCGCAGGATGGCGAAGCCGCCGCTGCCGAGGTCATAGGCCGCCTCGATCAGCGAATTATCCAGGCTCTCGAGACTCCCGACCAGCGGCACCACCATGAACAGGAGCGAGGTGTACACGAGGCCGACGAGTATCGTTGCGTCGTGGTAAAGCAGTTCCACCGGGCCGTTCGTCAGGCCCAGCCGCACGAGCAGCGCCGGCAGCACGCCGGATTCACGCAGCAGGATCATCCAGCCCAGCGTGCGCACCGTTTCGCTCACCCAGAACGGGATCAGGCATACGACGAACAGCAGCGCACCCATCCGGCCGCGCGCCAGCTTGGCGATCGTCCACGCGACCGGGAACGCGATCAGCAGCGTCAGTGCGGTCGCCAGCGCCGACAGGATGGCAGTGCGCATGAACACATGCCAGTAGAGCGGTTCGGCGAAGAAAGTGCGGTACTGCGCCAGGCTCGGCACGTACTTGCGCGGCGCGACCGGCTCGCGGAACGAAAGCAGCGCGAGATCGAGGTGCGGCAGCACGATCAGCGCGAACAGCCACAGCAGCGCCGGCGCGAGCAGCAGGCCCAGCATCAGCCGCCGGTGCCAGGCCGCGGTCGCGGTCGCTTCAAGCATGGGCGGGCGGCGCCGCAAAACACGCGGCGCGCTCGGGATCGAAACTGAAGGCGATGCGCTCCCCCACCTTCAGGTCGGCGTAGCGTCCGGTCTGCGGCAGGGCGATTCGGAACTCGAACCGGCTGGCCGCTTCCCGCACCAACACGGCGGAATTGGCGCCATCGAACAGCAGGCTCTCGACATCGCCTGCGTGGACCACCTGGCCGGCCAATGGCGCCAGTTCCGCGCTCGTGCGCCCGATCGTGGCAGCCTCGGGCCGCACAAAGGCCTCGACGGCGGCACCGACGCCGATCGTGCCGATGCGCCGGGCCCTGATCCGCCAGCCCGCGTCGGTCGTCACATCGACCAGCTCGCCGTGCACTGCGCTCGCCTTCCCGGTCATCCGGTTATTGGCGCCGACGAAGGCCGCGACGAATGGGGTGGCGGGAGCGTAATAGAGTTCCTGCGGGGTGCCGAGTTGCTCGAAGTGCCCGCGGTTCATTACGCCGACATGATCGGATAGCACCAGCGCCTCGGACTGGTCATGGGTAATGTAGACGAAGGTGGTGCCGAACGCCGACTGCAGTTGCTTGAGCTCGATCTTCATGTGTTCGCGCAATTTCAGGTCGAGGGCGCCCAGCGGCTCATCCAGTAACAGCAGCGTTGGCTCGAGCACCAGGCTGCGCGCGATCGCAACGCGCTGGCGCTGCCCGCCCGAAAGTTCATCGACACGCTTGAGGCCGGCGCCGGCCAGGCCGACGCGCTCGAGCATCGCTTCGGCCTTGCGGGTGCGTTCGGCGCGCGGCACGGCGCGCCGCGCCAGACCGAAGGCGACGTTTTCGGCCACGTTCATCATAGGGAACAGCGCCAGGTGCTGGAACACCATGTTGACCGGGCGCCGGTTGGGCGCCACTCCGGCCATGCTGCGGCCGCCGATCCGGATATCACCGCCATCGGGGGCGATGAACCCGGCGATCATCCGCAGCAACGTCGTCTTGCCGCAACCCGACGGCCCGAGGATGGAGAAGAAACTGCCGCGCGCGACGCTGAATGAGACGGCGTCGACCGCGACCTGGTGGCCAAAGCGCTTGATGACGGCGTGCGCTTCGAGGTCCGGCCGCGCAGCGGCGGTGGAATTCGCCGCCATCGTCAATTCGCCGCCTTGATCCGGTCGAGCACCCGGCCCTCGATCTCCTCGAGACCCGGCGGAATGGCCGGATACCACTTCAGGTTCTTCATGCCATCGGGGAAGCTCGCGGCGAACTGCGCCTTGAGCTCGGGATCCATCAGCGCGTCCGCATCCTTCGAGGCGGTAAAATTGCCGATCGACCTGGCGATCTTTGCCGCGACGTCCGGCCGCATCGTGAAATTGATCCATTTGTAGGCGCCGGCCTCGTTGCGGCCGCGCGCGGGCAGCGCCATCGTATCCAGCCAGGCGATCGCGCCCGACTTGGGATTGATGTACTTGAGGTCCGGGTTCTCGCGGTTGAGCTTCCAGCTCACCGAATCCCACATCATCGAGGCGACGATTTCGCCTGAACGCACGCCGTTGATGAGCTGGTCCTTGTTGTCATAGAAGAACCGGAAGTTGGGCTTGCACGCGATGAGCGTGCGCCCGACTTCATCCATCAGCGCGCTGTAGGCCCTGGGGTCGCCATACAGCGCGAACGGGTCCTTGCCGATGGCCAGCGCGAAGGCCATGAGCGTGGGCCGGCGCAGGCGCACGGAGGTCTTGCCTTTCAGGTCGGGCCGGCACAGGTCCAGGTAGTCGCTGATGCTGGCCCGCTTCGAATTGACCAGCAGGCCTTCGGTGCCCCAGACGTAGGGCAGGGCATACAGCTGGCCTTCGTAGGTGGCATTCTTCTTCACGATCTCGAGCAGGTCTGCTCTAAATTCGTCCAGTTTTACCTTGGTTAGGTCGATTGGTCGGTATATGCGGAACTCCCGCTGCGCGCTGATGATGCGGTCCTGCGAGGGTTGCGCCAGGTCGAAGCCCGCGCCACCGGTCGCGCGGAGCTTGGAGATGATCTCCTCGTTGTTCGACAGCGAGACCTCGACCTGGATGCCGGTCTCCTGCCTGAACTGGTCGACGATTTCCTGCGGGATGTAATCGGACCACGTGATGATGCGCAGCGTCTTGGACTCGTCGGTGCCGGGCGCTCCCTGGTCCCCGTGGTGCGAGGAGCAGCCGGTAGCCAGGAGCATGCCGGCACTGAGCAATACGGAAAGCACGAGTTTCATGTAATGTCCCCCAGGATGCCTGGTGCCAGCGCCGCCCAATGGTACCGGGAGACGCGCGGGCCGTCACTGAATTGGAATCTTTGGCACCATCCACCTGCGGGGGCAGCTTGGGCGAGCAATGGTTTGATCTGCAGGGCCACCGGGGCGCCCGCGGCCTGTGGCCGGAGAACACGCTAGGTGGCTTCGAGCGTGCGCTTTCACTCGGCGTCCACACGCTCGAGCTCGACTGCGCCCTGACCCGTGACGGCGTGGTCGTGATCAGTCACGACCCGCAGCTCAATCCCGATCACACCCGCGATGCGGCGGGCCGGTTCCTATCCGGGCCGGGGCCGCTGATCCACGCGCTCGACTACGCCGAGCTGGCCACCTACGACGTCGGCCGCATCCGGCCCGGCACCGCTTACGAGCGCGCCCACCCGCAGCAGCAGCCGATCGATGGCGAGCGCATTCCGCGGCTCGCCGAGCTGTACGCGCTGATCGAGCGTAACGCCGCCAATTCGGTCCACCTCAACGTGGAGGTCAAGACCTTCCCATTGCAGCCGGAATTGACCGCGACTCCCGCGGTATTCACCGCGGCGCTGCTGGCCGTGGTCGCGGCGAGCGGCATGGCGGCGCGAACCACGATCCAGTGCTTCGACTGGCGCGTGCTGAACTGCGTGCATCACCTTGCCCCGGGCCTGGCGACCGGCGCGTTGACCGACCAGCAGGGCGCGGACGACACGGTGCAATTCGAGCGCGCGGCAGCCTCGCCGTGGCTGGGCGGCCTGGACGCACGCGGTTTCGGCGGCTCGGTGCCACGGCTCGCGCAGGCCAGCGGCGCAGGCACCTGGTCACCCGATTATCTCGATCTCGGCCACGCGCAGGTGGCGGAGGCCCGGGCGCTCGGACTCAAGGTCATACCCTGGACGGTCAACGATCCGGCCGACATGCTGCGGATCATCGCGATGGGCGTCGACGGGCTGATCACCGATCGTCCCGACCTCGCGCTGCAGGTGCTGCGCGCTCAGGGCCCCGCGGTACGCGTGGGCGGCCGGGTGTAGATATCCGGGCCGAACGGCTGCAATCCATCCTGCGCGGCATAGCCCAGGTGCGGCAACGAGAACAGGTCCTCGACGCTGCGCAGCAGTGAGTAATGGTTGTAGGGCGTGCCAGTGGTCGTGCCGGGACGGATGAATGGCGAGAGCAGCACCGCGCCGACCTGCCCGCCTCCCGGCCCGACCAGACCCGGGCCGTTCATCCCCGTTGCTGAATGATAGCCCGGGGCGGAGTTGTAGGCCGGGATATTCGGGCCAGGCTGTTCGTCGCAGCAGGCCGCTGCCGCGCCATTGCCCCGGGGGCCGCCGCCCTGTGCCTGGTCATCACCCGTGATGGCGGCTTCATCGAAAGTAATGATCAGCAGGCCGTCGTGCCGGAACGCCGGCGCGGCAGTGAGCCGCGGCACGAGCTTGCGCAGGAACGCATCCGCGGACTCGAGTCCGCCGGGCTCGCCATTCACGCAGCGTGAACTGCCGCCGCCATCGTGCCCGTCGTGGCAAAGGTTGGGCACGATGAACACGAAATTGGGCGTCGCGCGCTCGAAGCGCAGGTCGTGCGCCAGCTCGCGCAGGTTGACGACATTCCGGTCGCATTGCGGCGTGTCGATGATCGAGTGGAAGTACATGAACGGATTGTGGCGCGTGGCGTATTGGTCGCGCGGCGTCGCGTCCTGGGTATTGTCGGCCTGGCCCCGCGGCGGATGACCGCAGGTTGCCCGCTCGCGCGCCGGATCATTGCCCATGTCCTCGAAGTAGCCACGCCAGCTCAGCTTCGCTGCAACGAGCTGGTCGGCCAGCGTAGGCACGTGCGCGGGGTACACGCAGCCCTTGCCGATTTCCTGGCCATCGGGGCGGGTGCCGGTGCTGACGAATTCCGAGTAGACCTCGCAGTCGAAGTTCGTCTCCGGGTTCGGCGCCTGGCCGCTGATCATCGCGAGGTAGTTGCCCAGGCTCATGTGGCTGGTGCCGTAGTAGTTCGGCACGCTGGCGCCTCGCTGGCGGAGCGAGTTCAGGTACCGGGCTGGCGAGTCCGGACCGAAGGTGAGCGCATAGGACTGATTCTCGAGCACCACGACGAAGACGTGCCGTATCGGCGGTGGCCGTGCCAGTGCGGCGCCGGTTGCCAGCGCCGACAGGGCCGCCAAGCAGGCGGTGCGTGTCCAGCGGCACGGCACGCCGCTCATGCGACCGCCGTGTAACGCGGATCGTGCGGCTGGCGCGCGAATATCTCCTGCACCAGCGGTTCGAAATCCGTCAGCGGCAGGCTCGCGTAGCCGGGATCGAACGACGCCTGGTCGTATTGTTCGCAGAACGCGGCGCAGGCCTCATACCAGCGGTGGCCGCGCAACCGTTCGCGCATGTTCCGATCACCGCCCAGGTGATGCACGTAGTAATAGGTCTGGAACAACCCATGCTGTTCCACGATCCAGCTCACCTGCTCGCGCACGTAAGGCCGGATCACCGCGGCTGCGAGTTCGGCGTGGTTATATGGGGCCAGCAGGTCACCCATGTCGTGGATCAGCGCCGCCAGCACCAGTTCGTCATCCGCACCATCGCGCCGGGCGCGCGTGGCAGCCTGCAGGCTGTGCTCGAGCCGGCTGACCGGGTAGCCTTCGACGGAGTGATCGAGCTCGCGCAGCGCGCCCAGCACGCGCTCGGGCAGCTGCAGCGCAAATTCGCGCTCCGACTGGTCCAGCAGCACGTAGTCCGCGCGCGTGCCTGCCTTCATCTGCGTAAAACTGACGAGCCTGTTCATGCGATAATCCCGACCGCTCGAGGTCCACAGGAGTAGTTGCGTGAGTGACGGTCCGATTGTAGCCCGGCGACCTTCGGGGCGCGATGCCCGCCGCGCGGAACGGGCCGGGCCGTTGCCCGATCACCTGCGCCCGGTACGGCCGGGGATGACCAGCGGCCGCTATCGGCCGCTGAGCGATGGCGACGTGCAGCTGATCCACCAGACCGCGCTGCGCCTGTTGTCCGAGGTCGGCCTGGCCGATGCGACTGAATCGGGCGTCGAGATCATGACGCGTGCCGGCTGCACACGCAGTCCGCAGGGCCGGCTGCTGTACCCGCGCTCACTGGTCGAAGACACGCTCGCCAAGGCAGCGCGCAATTTCCCGCTGCACGCACAGGACCCGAAGCACGACCTCGAACCCTGGGGCAAGCGCGCCTACTTCGGCACCGCCGGCGCGGCCGTGAACATGGTCAACGCGGATGGCAGCTACCGCCAGTCGACGATCCAGGACCTCTATGACATCGGCCGCATCGTCGATGCGATGGACCACATCCACTTCTTCCAGCGGGCAGTGGTGCCGCGCGACATCCCCGACCCCTTCGAGATGGACTTCAACACCTGCTACGCCTCGGTCATGAGCACGACCAAGCACGTGGGCAGCAGCTGGGTGCAACCGGAGCAACTCGAAGCCTCGCTGCAGATGCTGCACCTGATTGCGGGCAGCGAGCAGCAATGGCGCGAGCGCCCGTTCGTGAGCCAGTCGAATTGCTTCGTCGTGCCGCCGATGAAGTTCGCTACCGACGCCTGTCGCTGCCTCGAAGTCGCGGTGCGCGGCGGCATGCCCGTGCTGCTGCTGTCGGCCGGGCAGGCGGGCGCGACCGCACCGGCAGCGCTCGCCGGAGCGCTGGCACAGGAAGTCGCGGAAGTGCTGGCGGGCCTGGTATACGTGAATGCGATCAGGCCGGGGCATCCCGCGATCTTCGGCACCTGGTGCTTCGTGTCCGACCTGCGCACGGGTGCGATGTCGGGCGGGAGCCCGGAGCAGGCGCTGCTGTCCTCGGCCGCCGGCCAGATGGCCAACTTCTACGAGCTCACCGGCGGCACGGCCTCGGGCATGACCGATTCGAAGATCCCGGACGGCCAGTCGGGAGCGGAGAAGGCGCTGAATCACGCGCTGGTCGGCAACTCGGGCGTCAACATGATCTACGAGTCGGCTGGCATGCACGCCAGCCTCCTGGGCTACTCGCTCGAGAGCCTGCTGATCGACAATGACATCATCGGCGCGGCGCAGCGCACGATCAAGGGAATCGAGGTCACCGAGGAGCGCCTGTCCTTCGAGACCATCAGGGATGTCTGCGTAAATGGCCCGGGGCACTTCCTCGGGAGCGACCAGACGCTGCAGCTGATGCAGACTGAATATCTCTACCCGGCGGTCGGTGACCGGCGCAGTCCCAACGAATGGACCGAGCAGGGCGCGACCGACATCACCGAGCGCGCCGCGCGCAAGGTAGCGCAGATACTCGCCAACCACTTCCCCGCGCACGTGCCGGAAGCGGTCGACGTGCAGATCCGCCGCCGCTTCCCGGTGCGCCTGCCACGCGAGGGCATGCGGCCCAAAGGTGCCTGAGCAGCGCATGTCACCTCCGGATCGCGCCAGCGTCGTGATCATCGGCGGCGGCGTTGCCGGTTGCTCGATCGCCTATCACCTGACGAAGCTCGGCATCACCGACGTGGTGCTGCTCGAGCGCAGCAAGCTCACCTCCGGTACGACCTGGCATGCCGCGGGCCTGGTGGGGCAACTGCGGGCCACGCGCAACCTCACCGAACTGGCGAAATACACGGCCGACCTTTACCACTCGCTCGAGGCCGAGACCGGGCAGGCCACCGGCTTCAAGCAGAACGGGTCGATCAGCGTGGCGAAGACGCCGGCGCGCTTCGAGGAATTGAAGCGCGGCGCCTCGATGGGCAGGACTTTTGGCCTCGAGATCGACGTGCTGGGCACGGCCGAGATCAGCGAACGCTGGCCGCTGCTCGCGGTCGATGACCTGGTCGGCGGCGTGTTCCTGCGCAAGGACGGCCAGACCAACCCGATCGACACCACTCAGGCGCTGGCGAAGGGCGCCAAGATGCGCGGCGCGCGCATCTTCGAGAGCACGGCCGTGCAGCGGATCCGCGTCGAGCGCGGCCGCGCGATCGGCGTGGAGACGCGCGCTGGCTACATCGCGGCCGATACGGTAGTGCTGTGCGCAGGCATGTGGTCGCACGCGATCGCGCGCGAGTGCGGCGCGGCGGTTCCGCTCCATGCGGCCGAGCATTTCTACATCGTCACCGAGCCGATGCCGGGCCTGCCCGCAAACCTGCCGGTGCTGCGCGTCCAGGACGAATGCGCCTATTACAAGGAGGACGCGGGCAAACTCCTGCTCGGCTGCTTCGAACCCGTGGCCAAGCCCTGGGGCATGCAGGGGATCCCCGCGGATTTCAGCTTCGAGACTTTGCCCGAGGACTATGCACATTTCGAGCCGATCCTGAACGCGGCGATCCGGCGCGTGCCCGCGCTTGCCGACGCTGGCATCCAGCTGTTCTTCAACGGCCCGGAGAGCTTCACGCCGGATGATCGCTACTACGTGGGCGAGACACCCGAGGTGCGCGGCCTGTTCGTCGCCACCGGCTTCAACTCGATCGGGATCCAGTCGAGCGGGGGCGTGGGCAAGGTGCTGGCGCAATGGATCAGGGACCGGCGTCCGCCGTTGGATCTCGCCGATGTCGACATCCGGCGCATCGTGCCATTCCAGGCGAACCGGCGTTACCTGCGCGATCGCACGGTCGAGACGCTCGGCCTGTTGTACGCGATGCACTGGCCGTACTACCAGTACGAGACCGCGCGCGGCGCGCGGCGCACGCCGCTCCACGACCGCCTGGTCGCCGCGGGAGCCTGCATGGGCGAGACCGCCGGCTGGGAGCGGCCCAACTGGTTTGCCGCGCCAGGCTCCGCGCCGCGCTATGAATACTCCTACGGACGGCAGAACTGGTTCGACGCCTGCGGCACCGAATGCCGCGCGGTCCGCGATGCCGTGGCGCTGTTCGACCAGACCTGCTTCGCGAAATTCCTGGTGCAGGGCGCCGATGCCTGCGCGATCCTCGACCAGATGTCGGTGGCCAGTGTGGACGTGGCGCCGGGCCGGATCGTGTACACGCAGTGGCTCAACGAGCGCGCAGGCATCGAGGCAGACCTGACCATCACGCGGCTCACAGCGCACGAGTTCCTGGTCGTGACTTCCGCCATCTGCCAGACGCGCGACCTGGCCTGGCTCCGCCGGCAGGTCGCAGCCAGCCCCGGCGCGCATTGCGCGGTGACGGATGTCACGGCCGGCGTCGCGATGCTCGGCATCATGGGCCCGCGCTCACGCGAGTTGCTGCAGTCGCTCTCGGGCGCGGACCTGTCGAATGCCGCGCATCCCTTCGGTCATTCACGCGAGCTCGAGATCGGCTATGCCTGCGTGCGCGCCAGCCGCATCACCTATGTGGGCGAACTGGGCTGGGAACTCTACATTCCGGCCGAGCACTGCCTCGATGTCTATGAGCGGCTGGTGGCCGCGGGCGAGCCGTTGGGATTGCGCCATGCGGGCTACCACGCGATGGCGGCCTGCCGCGTGGAAAAGGGCTACCGCCACTGGAGCCACGACATCGGCGATGAAGACACGCCGCTCGAAGCGGGGCTCGGCTTCGTGGTTGCCTGGGACAAGCCCGGGGGCTTTCTCGGGCGCGATGCCTTGCTGGCGCAGCGCGCACGCGCTTCGCTGCCGAAGCGCCTGGTGCAGGTGATGCTGCAGGATTCCTCGCCCGGGGCGCCGCTGCTCTACCACGAGGAACCGATCGTTCGCGACGGCGTGATCGTAGGGTCGATCAAGTCGGGAGCATGGGGCCACCGGCTGGGCCGTTCGCTCGGCATGGGTTACGTGAATTGCGATGCGGGTGTCACGGGCGAGTGGCTCGCAGCGGGCCGCTGGGAAGTCGAAGTCGCCTGCGAGCGCTTCCCGGCCGCGGTTCAGCTCCAGCCCTGGTACGACGCCAGGAGCGAGCGCATCAGGGGTTGAGCGCGCCCTGGAGAAGTGAAGCGAATAATGAAGAGTCACGCACAGGTTGTCGTTATTGGAGGTGGTGCCGTCGGGTGTTCCGCGTTATTCCATCTCACGCAACTCGGGGTCACCGATGCCGTGCTGCTCGAGCGCGACGAACTGACCGCGGGCTCGACCTGGCACGCCGCCGGCAACTGCCCGAACTTCTCGACCTCCTGGAACCTGATCAAGCTGCAGCGCCACAGCACGCGCCTCTATGCCGGCCTCGCCGCGCGCGTCGGCTACGACATCAACTACCACGTCACCGGCAGCCTCCGCCTCGCGCATACCGCCGATCGGGTCGATGAATTCCGCCATGTGGTCTCGCAGGCGCGCGCTCAGGGGATTGAATTCGAGATGCTCAGTCCCGCCGAGGTGGCCGCTCGCCATCCGTTCATTACGCTGGCTGGCATACGTGCGGGCCTCTACGATCCCCATGACGGCGACATCGACCCCGCGCAGATGACGCAGGCGCTCGCCAAGGGTGCGCGTGACGCCGGCGCCGAGATCCAGCGCCAGACGCGGGTCACGGCCATTGCACGCACGCCCTCGGGCGAGTGGCGCATCGAGACCACGCGCGGCGTGATCACGGCGCAGTCGGTGATCAATGCGGCGGGCTACCGTGGCGCCGAAGTCGCGGCGCTGGTGGGCCAGGACCTGCCGATGGTGACGCTCTCGCACCAGTATCTCGTGACCGAGGAGATACCCGCACTGGTCGCACGTGGCGCGGCGCGCCTGCCACTGGTGCGCGATCCGGATGTCAGCTATTACCTGCGCCAGGAGCGGCACGGCCTGATCCTCGGCCCATACGAGTGGCAGGCGAGGGCGCATTGGCTCGATCGCATCCCGGAGGAATTCGCGCACCAGTTGTTCGACGATGACACCGGCCGACTGGAAAAATACATCGAGGCGGCCTGCGAGCGGATCCCCATCCTCAGTACCGTCGGCGTCAAGACCGTGATCAACGGTCCGATTCCCTACGCACCCGACGGCAACCCGCTGATCGGTCCGGTCCCGGGATTGCCCGGCTTCTACCACTGCTGTGCATTCACCTTCGGCATCGCGCAGGCGGGCGGCGCCGGCAAGTGCATCGCCGAGTGGGTGGCGCACGGCCAGCCGGAGTGGGACATTTGGCCGCTGGATTCGCGGCGCTACCTGGAATTCGCGAACCGCAGGTACACCCTGGCCAAGGCGATCGAGACCTACCAGCACGAATACGGCATCGGTTATCCGGCCGAAGAGCGGCCGGCGGGCCGGCCCGCAAAGACTTCGCCGGTCTACCAGCGCCTCAGGGACAAGGGCGCGTGCTTCGGTGCGCGTGGCGGCTGGGAGCGGGCCGTGTATTTCCCGCGGCCCGGCGATGGCGCCGAAGGGCGGGAACTCTCGTTCCGGCGCCCCGCCTGGCACGCCGCTGTCGCGCGTGAATGCGCCGCAGTCCAGCAGCGTGTGGCGGTGCTCGACCTGCCGGGATTCACGAAGTTCGAAGTCACGGGCCCCGGCGCCGCCGCCTGGCTCGACCGCATGGTCGCCGGCACCGTGCCGCGGCCGGGACGCACCGCGCTCAATTATTTCTGCGCACCCTCCGGCGGCATCGTCACCGAGATGACACTCACCGGGTTCACGCCCGAACGTTTCTGGCTGATCAGCGCCGCGGCGGGCGAGCGGCACGACGAGCATTGGCTGCGCGAACACCTGCCCGCTGGCAGCGGCGCAAGCATCGAAAATCTGTCGGCGCGGTACGGGACGCTCATCGTGGTTGGCCCGCGTTCGCGCGAGCTGCTGGCACCGCTCACCGATGCCGACCTGTCGAACGCCGCGTTCCCATGGCTGTCGATGCGTACGATCCGGATCGGTTACACACAGGCCATCGCGCTGCGCGTCAATTACCTGGGCGAACTGGGTTGGGAGCTGCACGTTCCGGTCGAGCACCTGCTTTCGGTGTACGAGCTGCTTGGCGAAGCCGGCGCCAGCCTGGAGCTTGCGGATTTCGGCTTGTACGCGATGGACAGCCTGCGGCTCGAGAAATGCTACCGCTCGTGGAAGGCCGACCTCACCACCGAGTACACGCCATTCATGGCCTCGCTCGACCGTTTCGTGAAGCTGGACAAGCCCGGCGGCTTCATTGGCCAGCAAGCCTTGCGCCGCGAGGCGGCGAACGGTCCGCGCGAGCGCTTCGTGCCGCTGGTGGTGGACGCCGGCGACGCCGATGCCGCCGCCGTTTCGATCGTGTACCGTGGCGGCGAGGTCGTCGGGCTGGTGACCTCCGGCGGCTATGGTTACCGCCTCGGCTGCAGCATCGCGCTCGCCTACGTGCGCACCGACCTGGCCGTGCCCGGCACCGAACTCGAAGTCGAGATCCTCGGTGAACGGCGGCGGGCGGTCGTGGGCCGCGAACCGTTGTACGATCCGGACAACCTGCGGCTGCGCGCCTGAGGCGTGCGCGGCCGCGCCGGACTGGAACGAACATGCGCCGCCGACAATTCCTGAAGACCCTGACCGGAATGGGCGCGGCGCTCGCGGCCGGAGCCGGTGCGGCCGGAGCCACGATCCGCTCGGGCGGTCCGCGCGTGGGCGTGGTCGGCGGCGGAATCGTCGGCGCCTCGATCGCCTGGCGGCTGGCGGAGGCGGGGGCGGAAGTCATGCAGTTCGAGCGGACGGCGCCTGCGGCCGGCGCGACGCGCAATTCCTTTGCGTGGCTGAACGCCTTCGTTGACGACCGCCATTACCAGGCTTTGCGCCTCGCGAGCATCGCGGTCTGGCGCGAGCTCGACCAGCCGCTCGGCCTGGGCATCACCTGGGGTGGGTATCTGAACTGGGCGCACGATGCGGCCGAAGCGGAAGCCGTCCGCGCCAATGCCGCGCAGATGGCCGGCACCGCCTATCCGGTGCGCTACCTGGCCAGTGCGGAATTCGCCGGCTTCGGTCCTGCAATCGAGCCTGGCCCGGTCGCGGCGGCGATCTACTCGGCGCTCGATGGCCACATCGACCCGGTGCACGCGACGCTGCAATTCCTGGCGCAGGCGCGGCTCCGGTCGGCGCGCTTCCAGTGCCCCGTCGAGGTGCAGCGGCTCGAGATGCGTGCCGGCCGGCTGCGCGCGGTGCACACCAGCAGCGGCGTGGTCCCGCTCGACCGGCTGGTGATCGCCGCCGGAGTCGATGCGCCCGCGCTGCTCGCAATGGCCGGGTTCCGGCTGCGGTTGCGCCATTCGCCCGGTTTCCTCGCGCACAGCACGCCGGCGCCGCTCGAGGTGCGCACGGTCTGCGACGCGCCGGGCGGGTTGTCGTTCAAGCAGATGGCTGATGGCGCGCTGGTCGGCACCGATTCACCCGAGCCGCCCGACCTGCCGGTGCATGCGGCGATCCGCGCCGGCGCGGTCGATTTCCCCGACCCGGCGATTCGCGCCATGCACGGCAACCGCGTGCTCGACAAGATCAGGGTTTTCCTGCCGCACGCGCGTGCCGCGACACTCGATCGCGTGACGCTCGGGTTCCGGCCGATGCCCACGGATGGCTTGCCGATCGTGGGCCATGTGCCGGGTGCGCCGGACGTATATGTCGCCGTGACCCACAGCGGGATGACGCTGGCGCCGATCCTCGGCCTGCATGTGCGGGCCGAACTGCTGTACGCACGCGAGGTCGCTGCGCTGGCGCCGTACCGGCCCGGCCGCTTTTCGCAGCAGCCGTCCTAATCCTGCGCGCGCAGGTGGCCGGCGTAGGGGCGCCCGGTCGCGGTCGCGCGCACCAGCGCTTCGGCCAGGTAGTCGAGGTCGGACCCCATGCTTGCCCGCCGTTCGCGCACGCTGGTCTCGACCTGCGGATCGGTCGCGCCGGCGCGCCGGGCCGCGGCGATCGCCAGTCCGAGCGCCGCCTTGCGCGCGTGCTCGATGGCCGCCTCCGGCGCTTCGTAGTCGCGGCTGCCGGCCGGATCATGCACGCGGAACACGCCGAAGCTTGGCTGGTTGACGATCACCTCGGCGCTCTGCGTCACCACGCCCGCCACCGCGCCGACCGCATTGCAGACCGCGGCATGCGCGGGGATCGACAGCCCGGCGCCGAGGCGCCGCGCGACCTCGGGGTAATATCCGGCGACCGGCGCGCCGATCGCGACCAGGTGCGTGGCCAGGCCGCAGTCCGCGCGCACCAGCGCCGAAAATTGCAGGCCGGAGATGACCGTATCGGTCAGCCGATCGCCGAGCAGCCCCCACGAGCCGGCGCGCGCTTCGAGGCCCGGATCCTGCGCCAGTGCGGTGGCCAGCACCACGCGGGCAGACTCGCGCGTCACGTGTTCCACGATGCGGTGGCTGAGATCCTGCACGCTGGCGGAATCGCGCGCGCCACGCGTGTTGCGCTCCTCGCTCGCCAGCAGGCCGGCGCCCAGCTCCGCCGCCTCGCGCGACCAGCCCTGCTGCCGGCCGAGCACGTGCATCGCATCGCTGGGGGTGAACGCGGCGATGGTGGCGAGGCCGGCATCCGCGAGGCGCCGCAATGCCTCCCGGCCCGGCGCGCTATGCACCAGCTGCGAGACGCGGCGTGGCGCGTCCGTCAGTGCCTGCCACACGCGCAACTCGGCCCCGGCGAGGTGCGGCGGCGCCGCGCGACCGGGATTACGGAACGCGAACTGCGTGGCGTAGTCGGGCAGGTGCTGCGTGGCCGCCAACGCGCGAAGCTCGGTGAGCACTGCGGGTGCCTGCAGCGCCAGCAGCGAGAGCGGCATCGCCTTGCGCGGACCGACCAGCAGGCGCGCCGTGCGATCGAGCACGACCTGGCTGTCGCCGCCGAGCCCGACGGTGCGCACGTCGACGGCCTCCACCATGGTGCGCCAGCCGCCGATCAGCGCCCCTTCCGCGTTGATCGCGGGGCGAGCGCCCCTGACCACGGCACAGTCGGTGGTGGTGCCACCCATGTCGGATACCAAAAAATCGCTCAAGCCCGTGAGGAAGCCGGCGCCTACTACACTGGCGGCTGGCCCGGACAAGATGGTTTCGACAGGGTATTCCAAGGCGACCTCCGCCTTCATCAGCGAACCGTCGCCTTTGACGATCATCAGCGGCGCGTCGAGCGATTCGGTCTCGAGCACTTGCGACAAGGCATCGATCAGGTGACGGATCTGCGGCGTCAGCCGTGCGTTGAGCGTGGCCGTCAATGCGCGCCGTGGCGCGTCGAGTTTCGAACTCAGTTCATGCGCGCAGGTCACCGGCTGATTGGACAGCGCGCGGATCAGCGTGCGTGCCCGTTCCTCGTGACCGGGGTTGCGGACCGAGAAGCAACCCGCGACGGCGTAGCCTTCGACGCGCCCGGCGCATTCGCGCACGGCCTCAGCCAGGCCCGCTTCGTCGAGCGGCTGTAATTCTTCCCCGGCGGCATCGTGCCCGCCACGCACCAGCAGGATCGGGCTCGCGGCGCTCCGTCGCAGCCCGGATCGCGCCAGCATCGGTTCATCGAATCCGATCAGCACGGTCGCCACCGGGCTGAAGCGGCCCTCGACCACGGCATTGGTGGCCAGCGTCGTCGACACCGATACCAGCTGCACGTCGCGGCGATCGCAGCCGGGTGGCAGGTTGCCGAGCACGCTGCGGATGGCATTGCCAAGGCCGACCGCGAGATCCCAGTGCGTGGTGAGCGCCTTGGCGCTCGCAATCACCGCGCGCCCGTCCCGCAGCAGCACGGCATCGGTGTACGTGCCCCCGGTGTCCAGGCCGAGCCAGAGGGCTCCGCCCGGTTGCTGCTTGTGCTGTTTCACCGTGCTTCCACCATGGCGCTGGCCCCGGAACACCATATTTTACGGGAGCCGGAGGCGGGTAGCGGAAAATGTCGTAGCATGTGCGGATGAAAAACGCGACCCGCTTCTATATCAACGGCGCCTGGACGGAACCGCTCAGCGCGGCCACACTCCCGGTGATCAACCCCGCGACGGAGCAAGCATTCGCCACCATCGCGATGGGCACGGTGGCCGATGCGGCACGCGCGATCACCGCGGCGCGCGCCGCCTTCCCGGCATTTTCCCGGACCAGCAAGGCCTATCGCCTCGAGCTGCTGCAGAAGATCCTGCGGCTCTACAACGAGCGCGCCGAGGAGATCGCGCAGGTCGTGTCCGATGAAATGGGGGCGCCGCTGTCGTTCGCGCGGGATGCACAGGTGTGGGCCGGCCGGGCGCACCTCGAAGCCGCGATCGCAGCGCTGCAGCATTTCGAATTCGAGCAGCAGCGCGGCAATACCCGCATCATCCGCGAGGGCATCGGGGTCGTCGGGTTGATCACGCCGTGGAACTGGCCGCTCAACCAGATCACCACCAAGGTGGCGCCGGCGCTGGCCGCGGGTTGCACGATGGTGCTCAAGCCCAGCGAGATCGCGCCGCTCGATGGCATCATCTTCGCGGAGATCGTGGACGCGGCGGGGGTGCCGCCAGGCGTATTCAATCTCGTCAACGGCGACGGCCCGACGGTGGGACAGGCGCTCGCCAGCCATCCGGACGTCGACATGGTGTCGTTCACCGGCTCCACGCGCGCGGGCATCCAGGTGGCCAAGAGCGCTGCGGACACGGTCAAGCGCGTGACGCAGGAACTGGGCGGCAAGTCGGCCAACATCATCCTGCCCGACGCCGACCTGCGCGCGGCGGTCACGCAGGGCGTCGCCGCCTGCTTCAGCAACAGCGGCCAGTCCTGCGATGCACCGACCAGGATGCTGGTGCCGAAGGCCCGGCTCGAGGCGGCGCTGCAGATCGCGAAGGAAGCGGCCGAAAGCCATACGGTGGGCGATCCGCGCGCCGCAGGCATCCAGCTCGGGCCGGTCGTGAGCGAGGCGCAGTTCAACAAGATCCAGAAGCTCATCGCGGCGGGGCTGGCCGAAGGCGCGCCGCTCGTGACGGGCGGGCCGGGCCGGCCCGCGGGCCTGAAGCACGGCTATTACGCACGCCCGACGGTCTTCGGGCCGGTGCGCCCGGACATGACGATCGCGCGCGAGGAAATCTTCGGACCGGTGCTGTCGATCATCCCATACGAGTCGGAACAGCAGGCGATCGACATCGCCAATGACACCGTGTACGGGCTGGCGGCCTACGTGCAGTCCGGCAATCCGGAACACGCGCGCGCGGTCGGGCGCCAGCTGCGCGCCGGCCAGGTGCAGCTGAACTATCCGGACTGGGACACCATGGCCCCGTTCGGCGGCTACAAGCAATCCGGCAACGGGCGCGAATACGCCGACTGGGGCATCCACGACTTCCTCGAGATCAAGGGCGTCATTGGGTTCGGCCCCGCGGCCTGACCTCGCAGCCCGCGGCCTCCGGCTCGTCGTCGACCATTTCGGCGGGGAAGCCGCTGCCCAGCACCCTGATGTCGCACGCGTCCTCGATGCGCCGGATGATGTTAGGTGAATGCTCGCGCGGACCGTAGCGGCGCTCGCCGTCCCTGAAGATTTCCAGCACCAGCGGCGAGATCTCGAGGGGCACCTGCAGTGAACGCCCCAGCTGGTCGAACAGTCCAACATCCTTGATCACCAGATCCATCGTGAAGCCGATGTCGCGGCTGCCGTTGAGGATCACCTGCGATTCGGTCTCGTGCACGAACGAATTTCCCGAGGAAATACGGATCGCCTCGTAGGCGGTGTTCATGTCCATGCCGGCGACCTTGCACACCGAAAGCGCCTCGGCGAGCGCGGCCAGGTGTACGGTGCACAGGTAGTTGGTCACCACCTTGAGCGTCGAGGCCGAGCCCAGCGGCCCGGTATGCAGGATCTGCCGGCCGAGGATCTTCAGTACCGGCAGCACCCGCTCGAACGCCGCACGGCTGCCGCCCGCGAAGATCGAGATGTTGCCGGTGGCTGCGCGATGGCAACCACCCGAAACGGGACAATCCATCGCGAGGCAGCCGCGCGCTTCGAGCAACGCACCGATGCGGCGCACTTCCGCCTGGTCAGTGGTGCTCATCTCGAGCCAGATCTTGCCCGCTGCGAGGCCCGCCAGCACGCCATCGGCGCCCTCCAGCACCGCGCGCGAGGCGGCCGGCGAGGGCAGGCAGGTGATCACGATGTCGACCTGCGCGGCCATCGCTTTGGGCGAGGTGGCGCTCTTCGCGCCCCGGCTGACGAAGCCCGCGACCAGGTCGGGATTCAGGTCGCGTACGGTCAGGTCCACGCCGTGACGCAGGAGGCTCCCGGCCAGTTTGCCGCCCACGTTGCCGAGGCCGATGAATCCGATACGGGGATGCTCCACGTGTGCGCCTTGACCATGTCGCTGGAAGCCGGAATCGCAGTTTACACAGCGTGCCTCCGAATTTCCGGTCCGGCCGCGACCCACCGCGCCCATCGAAAAAAAGCATATGGAGGCGAAACGCTATCCGAAATTGAGGCCGCAACCTCGCGGGGCCGCTAAAGACGGACTGAGGCGGCGTTTTCAGGCAATATCGCAGCGTCAGTTTCGTACCGGATATCAACAAGCATGACCCAGCCGGAAAGAACGACGCCCGCCGCACCCGGCGCCCCGCCCTCGATGGCGTACCGCTGGTACGTCCTCATGCTGATGTGCAGCGTATATACGCTCAGCATCACGGATCGTTACATGATCACGCAGGTGCTCGAGCCGATCCGCGAGGAATTGCACCTGACCGCGGGCGGCGTTGGGGCGCTCACCGGCCTGTGGCTCGGACTGTTCTACATCACGATGGGCTTCCCGATCTCCTGGCTGATCGACCGTGGCAGCCGGCGCGCGATCGTCTCCGCATCGATCATCGGGTGGTCGGCAATGACGATGGCGACGGCCCTGTCACGCAATTTCTGGCAGCTGCTGGCGGCCCGTATCGGCATTGGCGTCGGCGAGGCGGGCGGCACGCCGGGCGCGAATTCGCTCATCTCGGATTACTTCCCGGCCGTGCGCCGGCCGATGGCCGCGACGGTGTTCTCGCTCGGGGCGCCGATCGGCGCGTATTTCGCATCCGACACGACCGGTGCGATCGCCGACCTGCACGGCTGGCGCGCCCCGTTCCTGTGGCTCGGTCTGCCGGGTGTGCTGGTCGGGTTGCTGATCTGGTTCACAGTGCGCGAGCCGCGGCGCGGCGTCCTCGATGCGCACATCGCCGATGCGAAACCCTCGTTCATGGATGCGATGCGCTACCTGTGGTCGCAGCGTTCGGCGGTGCACGTGATGTTCGCCAGTGCGCTGACGGCGCTGTGGGGCTGGGGCCTCATGTACTGGACGCCGATGTTCCTGAACCGCGTCTACGGCCTGTCGCCGGGCCAGGCCGGTGCGATCACCGGCAATATCCACCTGTTCGGCGGCGGAGCGGCAACGCTGTACACGGGTTGGCTGCTGACGCGCCCGTCGATGGCGAACCCGCGGCGCATCGTCAAGCTCATGGGCTGGTGGATCGGCAGCGCCACCGTCGTGTCGATCGTCATCTACGCCACGCATTCGCTGGCGCTGGCGCGGGTGCTGTTCTGGCTGTTCATACCCTCGATCTATTTCTATATCGGCCCGTGCTTCGGGTTGCTGCTGAACCTGGCCGAACCGCGCATGCGCGCGGTGTTCTGCGCCAGCACGCTGTTCGCCGCCAATTTCTTCAACCTGATCGTGGCTCCGGTCGGGTTCGGAAGCCTCGCTGACTGGCTCGGACCTGGCCATGTGATGACACCGGAATCGCTCCGCCTGTCGCTGCTGATACTGGCGCCGACCGGCTTCTGGGCCACTTTCCATTTCTTCTGGTCGACCCGCCGGATCGTCGCCGACCAGGAGCGCGCCACGGGCATCGCCGTGGAGGCTCACGCATGAGCCTGGCCGCGCCTGAAGCCAGAGGGATCCGCGCATGACGCTCAAGGACATCAGGACCTTCGTGGTTGGCAACCCGCCGCCGCATTACGGTGGCCGATATTTCGTGTTCGTGAAGCTCACGACCAGCGGCAACGTCTCCGGCATCGGCGAGGCCTACTGCCTGCCATTCCACCCGGACATCGTGGTCAAGCTCCTGGAAGACGTGTTCGCGCGCTACCTGCAGGGCCAGGACCCCCATGACATCGAGGCGATGTGGCGGCGCGTGTATTCCGCGGGTTTTACCCAACACCCGGACCTCGCGCTGATGGGTGTACTGAGTTCGCTCGAGATGGCCTGCTGGGACATCATCGGCAAGGAAGCCGGGCAGCCGGTGTACAGGCTGCTCGGCGGGCGGGTGCACGAACGGCTTCGTTCGTACACCTATATCTACGCGCGGCCCGGCGACAAGACCGACGTCTACCATGATCCGGACCTGTCGGCGCAGCGCGCGGCGGAATATCTCGCGCAGGGATTCACCGCGATCAAGTTCGATCCGGTCGGACCCTACTCGGCCTTTGATGGACGGCAACTGTCGCTCCCGGCGCTCGATCTGTCCGAGCGCTTCGTGCGCCAGCTGCGCGAGGCCGTCGGCAGCAAGGCCGACCTGCTGTTCGGCACGCACGGGCAGATGACCGCCGCCGGGGCCATCCGGCTGGCGCGCCGGCTCGAGCCCTATGATCCGCTGTGGTTCGAGGAACCGGTGCCGCCCGATGCACCCGAGGAGATGGCGCGCGTCGCGCGCGGCACGAGCATTCCAATCGCCACTGGCGAGCGTCTCGCCACCAAGTATGATTTCGCGCGCCTGCTGCGGGCGGGATCGGCGGCGATCTTCCAGATGAACCTGGGGCGCGTCGGCGGCCTGCTGGAGGCCAAGAAGATCGCCGGCATGGCCGAAACTCAGCATGTGCAGATCGCACCGCACCTGTATTGCGGCCCCGTGGTCGGCGCCGCCAACATCCAGCTGGCGACCTGCAGTCCAAATTTCCTCATCCTCGAGGGCATCGAGCGCTGGGACGGCTTCCACGCCGACATCCTGCGCAAGCCCATCCGCTGGAGCGAGGGTTACGTGATTCCGCCGACCGAGCCCGGGCTGGGCGTGGAACTGAACGAGGAAGTCGCGTTGCGCCATCCGTACCGGGGCGAGCGGCTGCATCTGGAAATGGCCGACCAGCCGATCGTCTAGCAGCCTGATGCAAAAGCGCTGGAAACGAAGGGCATGAATGTCCGAGTTAGTTCGGAGGATCGGATCAGTGCGGCAAGCGAGCCGGTTGTGAGGCCGTTATCGCGATCGGCCATGGTGATGAGCCTCTGCAAGAGACACCTATCCCGTAGCGGGTTGCAATCGAGACAAGCGCAGCAGGTTGTAGGCGGCGCCGACCAGGTGAGCGTGCAGCTGCACCCGCTCGATGCCCCGAAAGCGCGTGCGCCGCAGACCCCCGTAGCTCTTCATCCAGCCGAAGATCTCCTCGACCCGCTTGCGCTTCTTCTGACTCATCCAGTAACTCGGATGCCGGGTGGTGCGAGCGTCGAGCCCGGGGGTGTTGCGGCCTTCGATCTGCGCGATGTGCGGTCGGATCCCCTTGCGGCGCAGGAAGCGGACGAAAGCCTTGCTGTGGTAGCCCTTGTCCGCTCCGAGGCTGCTGGGCCTCAAGCGCTTGCGGGCCTGGCGATTGAGCAGCGCTGCAGCCGCGGCCGGCTCGGTCTCCAGCGCCGAGCTCACGCGGATGTCCAGGCACAGTCCGTGCCGGTTCTCCATGAGCGCATGGCCCCCGAAGCACAGCTTGGCTTCCTTGCCTTTACCCTTGCGGGCCGACAAGGCCTGCGGGTCGGTGCTCGAGGCGTGCGTATCGTTGGTGCGGGGGCGGCCACGAAAGTCCACCCCACCCCGGCCATCACTGGGTGGTGGCGGTCCGTCCTTGGGCTTGAAGCTCTTGGCACTGGCCCACGCCTCGATCAGCGTGCCGTCCACCGTCAGGTGCTCCGAGGACAACAGGTTCTGCTCACGCGCGATCCGGACGATCGCATCGAAGAAGCGTTGGGCCAGATCCTCGCTCACCAACCGCTCGCGCAAGCGCGAGAAGTTCGACTGATCGAGCCCGGCATCGTCCAGGCTCATGTCCAGAAACCAGCGAAACAGAATGTTGTAATCGAGCATCTGGCAAAACAGCCGGTCCGAGCGCACCGAGTACAGCGCCATCAGCAACTGCCCCTTGAGCAGCTGCTCGGGCGGGATCGAGGGGCGGCCCGTCGCGGCATAGAGCGCTGCAAACTGGTCCGACAGCTCCTTCAACACCCGATCCGTATGGGCCTTGATGCCACGCAGTGGATGATCCGCCGGCACTCGCGCCTCGGGCGAGAAGTAACTGAACATCTGACTCTGAGGGTTCACTTCACCGCGCATCAGATCACGCTCCGCGTTCAATCGCTGCATCCGATTTTACTCGGATATCATCCAACCATGCGTTTTGCATCAGGCTGCTAGTCCTGAACGGGTGTAGAGTCTGCTCATCAAGTGAAAATGGCCCCGTCTTAGGCCCGTTCAAAGCTGGAAACTCGCAGCCGCATGGTAGACAGGGAAAGGGCAGGTTCGTCGTATCAGAACGATGACGCGTTAACGTCGGCGCCGGTTCGTCGGGCTACGCCAATCGTTAAGCAAGATCACACCGCCAGCGTCACCGGCCAGGTTCACATACCTGGCGTCGGCCGTAACAAACACCCCGTTGTGACTGAGCGCGACCGCATGGTAGGCCGCATCGTAGAACGTGCACCCGAAGCGACTGACGAGCCCCAGCGCCGTCGTCAGCCATTTGTCGGAGCGTGGCGCGTCTTGGAGCCCAAACTTCGCCAGCGCAGCAAGCCACTGCGCAGCCTGCGTCGGGAACCTCCTGGAGATGGTATTGCCGACTTCATAAATCCAGAGCGATGGAACCAGCGCCCGTACCCGTTCTTCCACGACTGCAGCGCGCACCAG
>JAGWPD010000189.1 GCA_028870705.1 Gammaproteobacteria bacterium | reverse complement strand
CGTGCGCGGCCAGGCCTGCCGACTGCAGCGCGCGCGCCTCCGCGTGCGGCCCGCCGGCGCGCTCGTGCCAACCCTCGCCGACCACGCGCCCGTCGCGCACCAGCACGCAACCCACGCGCGGATTCGGGTCGGTCGTGTGCAACCCGAGCGCGGCCAGGCCCAGTGCGTGGCGCATGTGCAGCTCGTCGGCGGCGCTGAAGCCCGGCGTCATTTTCCCTTGCCCGTCTCGCCGCCGCCGCCCGGCAGCAGCGGCAGCTGGTCGCGCTCCTCGCTGCGCCTTGGCGCGCGCCGGCGCTGCTTGCGCAGGCCGTCAATGGCCTCGCGGAATGCCTCGACGTCCTGAAAGCTCCGGTACACCGAGGCGTAGCGCACGTAGGCCACTTCGTCGAGATGACGCAGTTCCTCCATCACCAGCTCGCCCACCTGCCGCGAGGGCACCTCGCGTTCGCCGAGCACGCGTAATTTGTGGCAGATGCGCGCCACCGCATCTTCGATGGCCTCGCTCCCGACCGGGCGCTTTTCCAGCGCCTTGGCCATGCCGGCCTTGAGTTTGGCCTCATCGAAGGGTTCGCGGCTCCCATCGCTCTTGATGACTCGCGGCAGCAGCAGTTCGGCGGCCTCGAAGGTCGTGAAGCGCTCGCCACAGTCGAGGCATTCGCGCCGCCGGCGGATCTGCCGGCCATCGCCCGCCAGGCGCGAGTCGGTCACGCGGGTATCGGCGTGATTGCAGAACGGGCAATGCACGCGTGCGCCTGAGGCTGCCTAGGCGCGCCTCAGGCGCGGTAGACCGGGAACCGCCCGCACAGCTCGAGCACCTCGCCACGCACCCGCCGCACCACGCCCTCGGCGCCCTCGGCCTCGACCACATCGACGATCCAGCCGGCGATACGGCGCATCTCCGCTTCGCGGAAGCCGCGCGTGGTCGAGGCGGCCGTGCCAATGCGCAGGCCGCTCGCGATCGCCGGCGGCCGCGGGTCATTGGGCACGGCATTCTTGTTCACGGTGATGTTGGCGCGCCCGAGCGCCGCATCGGCATCCTTGCCGGTGAACTTGCGCGGCCCCAAGTCGACCAGGAACAGGTGGTTGTCGGTGCCGCCCGAGACGATGTTCAGCCCCCGCTCGAGCAGCGCCGCGGCCATCGCGCGCGCATTCGCGACCACCTGCGCCTGGTAGATCCTGAATTCCGGCTGCAGCGCCTCGAGCAACGCCACGGCCTTGGCGGCGATCACGTGCATCAGCGGACCGCCCTGCGTGCCCGGGAACACCATCGAGTTAAGCTTCCGGGTAATAGCCTCGTTGGCGCGCGCCAGGATCAGCCCGCCGCGCGGCCCGCGCAGCGTCTTGTGCGTGGTGGTCGTGACCACGTCGGCGATCGGCACGGGGTTGGGGTATTGCCCCGCCGCCACCAACCCGGCGACGTGCGCCATGTCGACGAACAGCAGCGCGCCGACGCTGTCGGCGATCGCGCGCAGGCGCGCAAAATCAAGGATGCGCGAATAGGCCGAGAAGCCGGCTACGAGCACCTTTGGCCGGTGCTCGCGCGCCAGTCGTTCGACCTGCGCGTAGTCGACCAGGCCGGTCTGCGCCGCAACGCCGTACTGCACGGCGTTGAAGAACTTCCCGGAGAAATTCACCTTGGCGCCATGCGTCAGGTGGCCGCCATGATCGAGACTCATGCCGAGGATCGTGTCGCCCGGCGACAGCAGCGCGAAATACACGGCAGCGTTGGCCTGCGAACCCGAATGCGGCTGCACGTTGGCGTAGTCGGCGCCGAAGAGCTTGCGGGCCCGGTCGATCGCGAGCTGCTCGGCGATGTCGACGTACTCGCAGCCGCCATAATAGCGGCGGCCGGGATAGCCCTCGGCATACTTGTTGGTGAGCACCGATCCCTGCGCGGCCAGTACCCGCGGGCTGGTGTAGTTCTCGGAGGCGATCAGCTCGATGTGATCTTCCTGGCGGCCGCGTTCGCCCTCGATAGCGGCGTGCAGCTCGGGATCGAAACCGGCGATATCCATGCTGGCGGAATACATGTGCTTGCGGGCCCTGCGCGGCAAACGAATATAGAAGTTGAATTGTAACCGAGTCGGGCGGGCTCACTGTTCCAGGAGCGCCTCCAACACACCCGTCCACGCCCGCGCCAGATTGGCGCGATCGTAGCCGCCGCCGCCGAGTGCCAGGAGCCGCCCGTGGCCGAGGCGATCGGCGAGCGCGCGCAGGTCGCGCGCGGCCTGGGCATGTGCGGCCGGCGTGAAGCGCATGTTGGTCAATGGGTCGCCCGCGATGCTGTCGGCGCCGCATTGCAGGATCAGGAACTGCGGGTCATGGCCGCCGATGTGCTCGAGTACCTGCGGCCAGACCTGCCGGAACTGCGCATCGCTTGAACCGGCCGGCAGCGGCAGATTGAGCTTGGTGCCCGCGCCGGCGCCGCGCCCGACCTCGGTCTCGCTCCCGGTGCCCGGATAGAGCGTCTCGCCACTCTCGTGAATGTCGGCGAAGATGACACCCGGATCGTCCTCGAATGCATAGAACACGCCGTCGCCATGATGGGCGTCGATGTCGATGTAGGCGACGCGCTCGAGCCCGTGACGCCGGCGCAGCGCCTCGATGACGATGCCGCAGTCGTTGAACACGCAGAAGCCGGCGGCCTTGTCGCGCGCCGCGTGATGGAGCCCGGCGATCGGGGCAAAGGCCCGGCGGCGCCCGCCGGCCATGATCCAGCCGGCCGCGGTCAGGCTCCCACCGACGACGCTGGCCGCAACCTCGTACACACCGCGGAAGCTCGGCGTATCGCCGGCATCCAGGTAACCGCTGCCCTGCTCGGAACTGCGCTGGACGAATTCGATGTACGCCGGCGTGTGGAACAGCAGCAGGTCCTCGACGCTCGCCTCGGCCGGTTCCAGCATCGTGACGCGCTCACGGAGCCGACGCTGGTCGAATTCGCGCAGGAACGCGCCATGCCGGTCCGTGCCGAAGGGATGTCCGCCCGGAAAGCCGTAACGCGCCTGCCGCTCGCTCATCGCCACGGCGGTCTGCGGATCCTGCTGAATCAAGGGGTCACCCTCTTATCTTGCGGCGCAGCCTACCATATCGGCCCACCTTTCCCCCGGGTGGCATACGCCCCGGGATCAACGATAATGCGCGCCCTCCCGCGGCTCACCGGACCACCTGCAAGGCATCATGGCGCAATACATCTACACGATGAACCGGGTCTCGAAGGTCGTGCCGCCCAAGCGCACGATCCTGCGGGACATCAGCCTGTCGTTCTTCCCTGGCGCCAAGATTGGCGTGCTGGGGCTGAACGGCTCAGGCAAATCGACGCTGCTGCGGATCATGGCCGGCGTCGACACCAACATCGACGGCGAGGCGCGCGCCCAGTCCGGCATCAAGGTCGGATTCCTGACGCAGGAGCCGGGGCTCGACCCCGCCAAGGACGTGCGCGGCAACGTCATGGAAGGGGTCGGCGAGATCTTCACCAAGCTGCAGCGCTTCAACGCGATCAGCGATGCCTTCGCCGAACCGATGGCAGATGACCAGATGACGAAGCTCCTCGAGGAGCAGGCGAAGCTGCAGGACGCGATCGACGCGGCCGGCGGCTGGGAGCTCGAGCGCAAGCTCGAGATCGCGGCCGACGCGCTGCGCCTGCCGCCCTGGGATGCGCAGATCGAGCAGCTCTCCGGCGGCGAGAAGCGCCGCGTGGCGCTGTGCCGCCTGCTGCTGTCGCAGCCGGACATGCTGCTGCTCGACGAGCCCACCAACCACCTCGACGCCGAATCGGTCGCCTGGCTCGAACGCTACCTCGAGGAATATCCGAGCACGGTGATCGCGGTGACGCACGACCGCTACTTCCTCGACAACGTCGCCGAGTGGATCCTCGAGCTCGACCGCGGCCATGGGATCCCCTACGAAGGGAACTATTCATCCTGGCTGGAGCAGAAGGAAAAACGCCTCGCGCTCGAGGAGCGCGAGCAGGACGCGTTGCGCAAGACGCTGGCACGCGAACTCGAGTGGGTGCGCACCAATCCGAAGGCGCGGCAGGCGAAGAGCAAGGCGCGCCTGGCGCGCTACGAAGAGCTGGCGTCCAGGGACTTCCAGGAGCGCAACGAGACCAACGAGATCTACATCCCGCCCGGTCCCCGCCTCGGCGACGTGGTGATCGAGGTGAAGAACCTGAGCAAGGGGTTCGGTGACCAGCTGCTCATCGACAAGCTGTCCTTCAGCCTGCCGCCCGGCGGAATCGTCGGCATCATCGGCCCGAACGGCGCCGGCAAGACCACGCTGTTCCGCATGCTGACCGGCGTCGAGCAGCCCGACGGCGGCGGGATCCGGCTCGGCGACACGGTCAGGCTCGCCTACGTCGACCAGTCGCGCCAGTCGCTCGACGACAGGAAAAGCGTGTGGGCGGAGATCTCGGGCGGCCAGGACATCATCAAGGTCGACAACTACGAAACGCCCTCGCGGGCCTACGTGGGCCGCTTCAATTTCAAGGGCACCCAGCAGCAGCAGCTGATCGGCGAGCTCTCCGGCGGCGAGCGCAACCGCGTGCATCTGGCCAAGGTGCTGAAGACCGGCGGCAATGTGCTGCTGCTCGACGAGCCCACCAACGATCTGGACATCGAAACCTTGCGCGCGCTGGAAGAGGCGCTCTACAGCTTCGCCGGCTGCGCGGTCGTCATCAGCCACGATCGCTGGTTCCTCGATCGCGTGGCCACGCACATCCTCGCGTTCGAAGGCGAGGCCAACGTCGTCTGGTTCGAAGGCAACTACCAGGCGTACGAAGCCGACAAGAAGCGCCGCCTCGGCGCCGCCGCCGATCAGCCGCACCGCCTGCGCT
>JAGWPD010000188.1 GCA_028870705.1 Gammaproteobacteria bacterium | reverse complement strand
CGACCTTGCCGCGCTGATGGCCGGCGCCGAGGCGCTGCGCAACCTGTCACAGCAGGAGTGATCGTGCCCGGAAAGCTATTGCTGGTGCGTCACGGCCAGAGCAGCTGGAACCTCGAGAACCTGTTCACCGGCTGGACCGATGTCGATCTTTCGCCGCAGGGCATCGAGGAAGCGCGCGGCGCCGGCCGCGAGATCGCGCGCGCTGGCCTGGTGCCGCAGCTGGTGTTCACCTCGGTGCTCAAGCGCGCGATCCGCACCGAGTGGCTGATCCTCGAGGAGCTCGACCTGCTGTGGCTCCAGGTCGAGCGCGACTGGCGCCTGAACGAACGCCATTACGGCGCGCTGCAGGGCCTCGACAAGGCCCAGACCGTCGACCGGTACGGCGCGGCGCAGGTGCAGGTCTGGCGCCGCAGCTACGACACGCCGCCGCCCGCCCTGGATGTCGACGATCCACGCCATCCGCGCTTCGACCGGCGCTACGCGCAGGTGCCGCCCCGGCAGCTGCCGGCCACCGAGTCGCTCAAGGACACGCTCGCGCGCGTGCTGCCCTGTTGGGAACAGCGGATAGCCCCGCCACTGCGCGCCGGGCGTGACGTGATGATCGTCGCGCACGGCAACAGTCTGCGCGCGCTGGTGAAGATGCTGGATGGGCTGTCGGAGAGCGCCATCGTCGAACTTAACATCCCGACCGGGATCCCGCTGCTGTACGAGCTGGACGAGCAGCTCGGCGCACGCTCCAGTCGTTACCTGGGCGATGAGCAAGCCGTGAAAGCCGCGGCTGAGGCCGTGCGCCGCCAGACCGAGAAGCGCGGCTAGCGCCGCGGGCCGGCGCCGCCATCGTCGCGGCGCGCCGCAGCGCGCGTGATGCCGGCGGTGGCCCAACCGTCGTAGCGGCCACGGTGCTGCACCGCCAGCGCCTTGAATTCCCGCGTGGTCGCCTGCATGCCGGGCACCGAAATGCGCTGCGACTTCAGCGCGTGCAGCGTGTAGCGATCGCCGCGCTCCGGATCGACGCGGCGGAAATCGACGCTGAAACCGCGCGTGCCGAGTGCGCCGGCCACCTGCTCGCAGGCGCCCTGGTCAGGCAGGTCGAAGAAATAATCCACTTCGTAAGGCTTGAAGGGGTCGCCACCCTGGGCGCGCAGGTTCTTGACCAGCCGTTCATCCCAGTCCTCGGCCTGGCCACGGCGCGCGCCGCGCACGCTCAGGTACACGCGCAACACCGCGACCAGCGCCGCGAGCGCCAGCAGGCCGATGAACAATCCGGATTGCATGCGCCCAGGTCCTATTCGTCCGGCGCGATCGTGACGCGCAGGCCCTCGAGCGCGGCACTCAGCGGGATCTGGCAGGACAAGCGCGAGGTCTCGGGGCGATACGACACGAGGTCCCTGATCATGTCGGTCTCGTCCGACATCGGCTTCTGGAGCTTCGCGACCCAGGCCTCGTCGACGTAGACGTGGCAGGTGGCGCAGGAACACATGCCGCCGCAGATGGCCGTGACGCCGTCGTCCATGTCGCGCAGCGGCTCCATCAGCACACCGGCATCCGGCGCCTGGACCTGCACTTCGACTCCATCACGGTTGACGACACGCAGCATCGGCATGAACCACTCCAGCGGACGGTCAGGGGCGCGCTAGTTTGCCGACAGGCCGGCGCGTGCGCCAGTGTCCCGCGCCAGGTGCCAGAGCCGGGTGAGCCCTTCGTAGACGCGGATGGCATCCCGCAGCCGCTCGTGCGGCACGGCGTCTTCGAGGCCGGCGGCCGCCAGCAGCAAGCGCTGGTGTTGCCGCGCCGCGGGACAGTAGGCGAGCAGGCAGGCCAGGTCGTACATCGGGTCGGCGCACTGCGCGTACTCCCAATCCAGCAGCCACAGATTCCGTCCCTCGACCAGGTTCGAAGGCGTCAGGTCGCCGTGGATGATCGCGGCACGCGCGCCGTGGGCGGCCACGCGCGCCGCCGCCGCCTGCACCGCGGCCGCCTCGATGCGCGCCTCGGCGATTGCCTCCGTGTCCGCGCGAGTGCGCCCCGCGCGATTCCCGGCCGCCGCGGCCACCACGACCTGCTGCAGGTACTGCTGCGCGCACGCGCCCGGATCGAACGGCGCTATCTCCTGTGGCGCCCCGAGCGCATGGAGCGCGGCGAGCCGCATACCGAGCCGCTGCAGCCTGCCCGGCGCCTGCATGTCTGCTTCCACCCAGACGCGCCCTTCCAGGTATTCGCGTACCTGTGCGCCGGGCTCCTCCGACCAGACCAGCACGGCGGGCGCGAGCCCCGCGCCCGCCGCGATGCCGTGGATCAGCCGCTCGCGCGCACGCTCGACGCCCGGCCGGCGCCAGGCCGGGCCGTCGACGCGCAGCACGAAATGTCCCTGCGGCGTAGCAACGCGCCAGCTGTCATTGACCAATCCTCCCTCGAGTCGTTCGAGGCGTGAAGGCACGGCGCCTGCCTCGAGGCCGGGTACCAGCGCCAGCGCCGCAGGCGGCGGCACCGCCAGCGCTGCGGCGTTCACGGCTGCTGCTGGCGGTAGCGCCGCAGCCAGGCGCGCAGGCCCAGGCCCGCCATCACGGTATAGCTGGCGAACAGTCCCGCGGTCGGCGCATGTCCCTGCCGCAGGTACACGAATACCATGATCAGGTCGGCCGCGATCCAGTAGCACCAGTTCTCGAGCACCGATCGCGCCACCATCCAGGTGGCCAGGAAACTCGTCCAGGTGGTGATCGAGTCGAGCAGCGGCCAGTCGTCCTGCGCCAGGCCGGCGAGCAGGCGCGCGCTCAGCGCGCTCACCGCCACGATCAGCGTGACGGCCAGCAGATGGCGGCGCAGCGGCCAGCGGAAAATGCGCCCACCCTGCTCCTGGGCGTTGCGCGTCCAGCTGAACCATCCGTATACGGACATGACCACGTAGTAGCCATTGAGCACCGATTGCATTGGCAGGTGCGCGCGCGCGGCGATCAGCACGTAGATCGTCGAGCTGATCGCGCCGGCCACCCAGCCCCAGCGGTTGCGGCGAAGCACCAACAGTATGTAGGCGAGACCCGTGGCGACCGCCACCGCCTCAGCCACGGCCCCGGGCCAGTTCGCGCGCAACCAGTCCAGCACGGCGCTAGTGACCGACAAGCGCGTAGCTCACGGTCGCGCCCACCTGTCGCGGGTCACCATTCTGCAGGTACAGGCGAGTCGGAAAATCGGGCGGCTCGTCGCCAAAGTAGAACCCCTGCACGGCGTAGCGGGCGTCGAACAGGTTGCGCGCCCACAGGCTCGCCGTCCAGCGCCGCCGCTTCCAGCCGGCGCGCAGGTTCACCAGCGTGCGGCTGCTCGCGCGCTGGTCGTGGCTGGCGCTGAAATAGTAGCCATCCTGTGCCTGCACATCGAGGCGCGCGAAACCGCCGGCGGGATGCGTGTAGCCGAGCGCGAGGTTCGCCTGCCAGGCGGGCGCGAAGGCCTGGGCGCGTCCCCGCAGGTCGAGCCCGCCGCCGTCGGTGGAGAGGTATCCCAGGTAGCGCGTGCCCTGGAGAGCCAGGCCTGCCGACAGGTTCCAGCGGCCCGTCGCCCGCCACTGCAGCTCGGCCTCGGCGCCGATGTTGTCCCCGTGCGCCGCATTGGCGGTGAGGAACACGTAGCTCACCGGGTTGTTCGGATAGAGCTGCCGCGAACTGTAGACCTGCATCGCGATGCGCCGCATCGCGTACGCGTCGGCCTGCAGCACGAGCGCCCCGTCGCGGCTGCGGCGGCGCAGGCCGAGCTCGGCGTTCCACAAGGCTTCCGCACGGAAACGCCGCTGGTCAGGCCCGATGTCGGCGCCGATGTTGAAACCGCCCGCCTTGTAGCCACGCGACAGCGTCGCATAGTACTGGCGCGTCGCATCGCCTGCCCAAAGCCAGGACAGGTTGCCGCCCGGCATGCGATCGAGGGCGCCAGGGAACGGCAGGTCGGAGCTGTCGGCGTAATCCGCGCGCCGCTGCTCGTAGCGCAGGCCCAGCGAGAGCGTGCCGTGCCGGCCGGCGGGCCTCTCGAGTGAACCGTAGAGCGCGAGGTTGGTTGCCCGGTAGTCGCTGTACAGCAGGCTGGATCCGGGCACGTAGTACTGGTCATTCCAGGTATCGAGCTGCGCATCGGACTCGCGCAGCCGCAGCAGGTACACGCCGAACACCGGCCGCAGCCGTCCGGGCAGGCGGTGCGCGTCGTCACCGATATAGCGGAGGTCCTGGGCCAGCGTACGGCGCGCGCGCAGGTGCTGCTCGAAGTAGTCGTAGGGCGCGTTGCTGCCCCAGAAAGTGTCGTTGCCCCAGTCACCGTCGAACGAATAATCGATGTGCGAGACCGCGGCGCTGCTGACGCTCAGCCACTCGCCCGCAGCGGTGGCCTGCGTGAGCCGGAGTGAGGCACCGGCCGAGCGCTGCGCATCGCGGCCGGGCTGGTTCGATTGCGTAACGAATGAATTGTCGACCGACCAGGCGTCGTAGCCGTTGTCGAGATCGGCGTAGAGCAGCGTCAGCACCGCGCGCGTGCCTGCCAGGGGCTGCCACGTCAGCTTGCCGCGCACGGTGCTTTCATCGTAACCGTTGGTGTCGTCGCGGCCGAGGTAGGCATTGTGGCGGAAACCATCGCTCCGGTAGCGCTGGGCCGCGATGCGCCACCCGGCGCTCCCATCGGCGCGCCCGTCGCCGGCCGCGACGCCAACCGAGCCGGTGCCGTAGTCGCCCAGCGTCGCCTCCGTGCTCGCCTCGAAGCTCGTGCCCGGATCGCGGCTGTGCAGGCTGATCAGCCCGGCGAGCGCGTTGGCGCCATACACCGTGCTGCCGGGGCCGCGCAGCACCTCGACGCGTTCGAGGTCGTAGAGCGTGGCCGGCATGCCCACGCCGGAAAAATCGATGTCGTCGATGAGGAAACCGACGGAAGGGTTCGGGGCACCCTGGTATTGCTCGGTTTCGCCGATGCCGCGCAGCTGGAAGTAACGCGGCCGTGAGGTACCGGAGGCCCAGCTCAATCCAGGCACCAGGCCGAGCACGTCCTCGAGATGCTGCACGCCTGCGCCCTCGAGACTCGCCCGGTCGAGCACGGTTACGCTCTGCGGCAACTCGCGCAAAGGCATCGCGCGCAGGCCCGCACTGATGACGATCTCCTCGAGCACATCGGCCGAGGCGCTGTTGCCGGCAGGCACGGCCGGTGCGGCCGCGGCCGCGCGCGCGGCCAGGGCCGCGATGCCGGCAGCCGCCGCGGCGGCAAACAATCGTGTGGCGAGATTCAAGCACCTGCTCCCTACGCCGGTATCAACCGGATCAGGTTCAACGGGTTCGCCGGTAGCGCCGGCATCTCAGGCCCCGATTCAGGGCCACCCCAAGGTTCGCACTGCGAACTATCCTAGCCTTGGGCATTCATTGCAAGCCGGCGCTGCGTGCGGCGGGCGGCCGAGGGCGCCGCCGCCGGGTTACCATGTGCGTCCCCAAGCTGGCGTATCCACGATGAGCCGCCGTGTCCGCATCTTCCAGGTCGACGCCTTTGCCGCGCAGTTGTTCTGCGGCAATCCGGCCAGCGTGGTTCTCGATGCCGAGCTGCTGCGCGAACCCGAGCTGGCGGCGCTTGCCGGTGAACTGCGCGGCAGTGATACGGCTTTCGTGCTGCCGCCCGACGGAGCCGACCACGACCTGCGCGTGCGCTTCTTCACGCCGCGCGCGGAGACCGCCTTCGTGGGCCACGCGACCATTGCCGTGCACGCGGTGCGCGCGGCGCTCGGCCTCAGCGCATGCCACCGGCAGAAACAGCGCTCCGGCATCGTCGCCACCGGCCGGCTGGCCGGTGGCCCGGGTGCGCGATTCTACTTCAGCCAGCCGCCACCGCCGCTGCACGGCGCGTTCGCCGGCCCGCAGGCCGATGCGGCGCTCGTGGCGCTAGGTCTGGCGGCAGCCGATCTCGACCCGCAATGCCCCGCGACCATCGCCGGCGAGCGGGGCGGGCGCGCCCTCGTCGCGGTGCGCGATGGCTCCATACTGGCGCGGCTCCGACCGGATCTGGCGCGGCTGGCGGCGTTGTCGGCCGAAGGCTGTCCGCCGGGATATTTCGTGTATACGCGTGTTCCGGCGCTACCGGACTGCGACACTGAAGCGCGCATGTTCTGTCCCGCGATCGGCATCGATGAGGACCCGGTCAGCGGCAATGCGCATGCGCTGCTCGCAATGCACCTGCATTCGCTCGGCCTGTTGCCGCGGCGGCCGCGGGCATCCGCATTGACCGACCCGGGATACATCAGTGCGGGTTTCACGGGCCGGCAGGGTCATCACCTTGGCCGGCCGGGTTTCGTCGGCGTGCAGGCGCAACTCGCCGGTGAGCGCGTCGCCAGCGTGCAGATCGAAGGCAGTGCGGTGCTCGCCTTCGAGTCCGGCATCGCGCTCGACTGACCAGCCGGCGCAGCGACCACCGCCCCTGGTGCAGACGCTCGCTGGCTACAGCTCGCGCAGGCCCTCGGTCACCGACATGCGCGCGGCGCGCAGCGCCGGAAACAGGCCGCCCAGCAGCCCGATCGCCAGCGCCCACTTCAGGCCGCGCCACAGCAGCTCGGGCGTGACCTGGAACGAGAACACGATCTGGGTGAAATTCGCGCCCAGCGTGGATGCGGTGTAGTTG
>JAGWPD010000187.1 GCA_028870705.1 Gammaproteobacteria bacterium | reverse complement strand
GGCGCGGCTCGAACTCGCGGTGCCGGCGCCGCCCGAATACCTCGAGGCGCTCGAGGCCTCGCGTCACTACGCCGGCTTCGCCGCGCATGCCTATCCGGGCTGCTTCGTCTGCGGCCCGGAACGCGCGCGCGGCGACGGGCTGCGCATCTTCGCCGGTGCGCTCGCCGGAGCGCAGCGCGCGGCGGGCATGGTGGCGGCGCCCTGGGTGCCCGATGTGGCGCTCGGGCTCGATGACCAGAAGGTGCGGCCCGAATTCATGTGGGCCGCGCTCGATTGTCCCGGCTATTTTGCCGCGCGCACCGATGGCGTGCCGATGCTGCTGGGTGAATTCACCGCGCACGTCGACCGGCGCGTGCACGTCGACGAGCCCTGCGTGATCATCGGCTGGCGCGTGGCCGTCACGGGCCGCAAGTACGAGGTCGGCACCGCGCTGTTCGACGAGGACGGCGGCCTGTGCGCGCGGGCGCGCGCCGTGTGGATCCAACCGAGGGACTAGCGCGGCGCGCTCGGCCAACCGGCGACCGGCGCGCCGTGCTCGCGGTAGACCACGCCGCCCTTCATCACGAATTCGACCTTGCGGAACTGCGCCGGATCCTGGCGCGGATCCGCCGCGGTCGCGACGAGGTCGGCGTAGCGGCCGGGCGCGATCGCGCCGATCCGGTCACTGGCGCCGATCAGGTCGGCCGCGTTGCGGGTCGCGGCGTTGAGGGCATCCTGGGGGCTCATGCCGTTGGCGATCAGCAGCGAGAATTCCATGCTGTGGTCGCCTTCGCCGATGTCGGAGCCGTAGGCGATCTTCACGCCGGAGCGGATCGCCAGCGGCAGGTTGCGCCTGGGCAGCAGGTCATTGGCGATCTCCTTCTGGGGCGTGCCGGGCGCCAGCAGTTCCGGGTGGTGCACGGCGACGTCGTAGAACAGCTCGTAGACCGTAAGCGTGGGCACGAGGTAGGTGCCGTGCTCCTTCATCAGCGCGAAGGTCTGCGCGGTCGCGAACGACCCGTGCTCGACCGAGTCCACGCCGGCGCGCACCGCGTTCTCGATCGCTTCGGCCGGGTAGATGTGTGCCGCCACCTTCATGCCGAGCGCATGCGCGGTCTGGACCACCGTGGCCATCTCCTCGTTGGTCATCAGCTGCCGGTGCGGATCGTCACCGGTCGAGGCGATGCCGCCCGAGGGCAGCATCTTGATCAGGTCGGCGCCGCGCCGCTTGTGCTCGCGCACCCGGAGCCGCGCTTCATCGGTGCTGTTGACGAGGCCGTTGTCCCAGTTGCGATGCGCCAGCAGGCGGTCCAGGCCGGCGCGCGGATCCGCGTGGCCACCGGTCGGCCCGAGCGGTTCGAGCGAGACCCACAGCCGCGGCCCCGGCACCTTGCCCGCATCGATCGCATTGCGCAGGGCGACGGTCTCGTCTCCGCCGCCGACGTCGCGCGCGCTGGTAAAGCCCTGCTGCAGCATCGCGGCCGCGAACACCGCGCCGTCGAACGCGCGGTCGAGATCCGAATGGGTGAGCCAGTCCTCGATCGCGTTGGTGCGGCTCGGGAGCTTGGCGGAGACGTGCACGTGGCAGTCGATGAAGCCCGGCATCACCGTGGCCGTGGAAAGATCGATCACCGTGGCGCCCGCCGGCGCGACGAAGCCGGGCTCGACGCCGGCGATGCGGCCCTCGTGGATGAGGATCGACACGTGCTGGCGGGATTCCTGCGCGAGGCCGTCGATCAGCGTACCGGCGTGGATCACGAGGTCGTTGGCCGCAACCGCGGTGGCCAGGCCCAGGCACAGCAGTCCGCACAGCGCCAGCGTCGAATTCCTGTGGTTCATGACGGGTCCCTCCTTGTATTCGCGTTCAGGTCCTGAAGAGCAGCGCGATCAGGCCGAGCATGCCGCCGGCGGCGCCCACCGCACCGGGCCATTGCGGCTCGATGCGCAGCCCGAGCCACAACAGGCCGGCCGCCAGGATCGTGGCCGCGACCGTGAACTGCTCGCGACGACGGACAGCGGCGTCAGCGCTGGCCGCCGTGGCGGCAGCCAGCGCGGCTGCGGCGGCCGCATACGGCGCATCCGGCCGCTCAGTGGGCAGCCCGGCATCGCGCGGGCGCGCGGCGGTGGACTGCGCGCGCTCGATCGCCACGCGCGCCAGCGCCGGCAAGGAGGTCAGCACCTCGAGCACGTCGGGCAGGCCGCGGCGCAGCTCGCGCAGCAGCGTGCGCGGACTGACGCGTTCGCGCTTCCAGGCGCGCAGCACCGGTGAGGCGGTCTTCCAGATGTCGAGCTCGGGATAGAGCTGGCGGCCGAGGCCCTCGACGTTGAGCAGCGTCTTCTGCAGCAGGATCAGCTGCGGCTGGATCTGGCCGTCGAAGCGCCGGAGCGCCGCGAACAGCCGCAGCAGCACGGTGCCGAAGGAGATCTCGCGCAGCGGGCGATCGAAGATCGGCTCGCAGATCGTGCGCACCGCCGATTCCATCTCCTCGACGCGCGTCGCCGGCGGCACCCAGCCGCATTCGATGTGGAGCTCGGCGACGCGGCGGTAGTCGCGGTCGAAGACCGCGAGGAAGATTTCCGCCAGGTAGCGCTGATCGCGCATCGCGAGCGTGCCGACGATGCCGAAGTCGACGGCCGCGTAGCGCGGCGCCGCCGGCTCGTCGACGATCACGAAGATGTTGCCCGGGTGCATGTCGGCGTGGAAGAAGTTGTGGCGGAACACCTGCGTGAAGAAGATCTCGACGCCGTTCTCCGCCAGGCGCCGGAAATCCGTGCCGCGCGCACGGAGCGTGGCCAGGTCGCCGATCGGCACCCCATGGATGCGCTCCATCACCATCACCTCGCCCCGGCACAGGTCCCAGTGCACCTCCGGCACGTACAGGAGCGGTGAGTGCGCGAAGTTGCGCCTGAGCTGCGAGGCGTTGGCGGCCTCGCGCATCAGGTCGAGTTCATCGAGCACGGTCTGGCGGTATTCGCGCACCACCTCGATGGGGCGCAGCCGCCGCGCCTCCGGCCACCAGCGCTCGGCCAGCGCCGCGATCGCGTCCAGCACCTCGAGGTCGCGGCCGATCTGCGCGCGCATGCCGGGGCGCAGCACCTTGACCACCACCTCGCGGCCGTCGCGCCGCGTGGCGACGTGCACCTGCGCAATGGAGGCGGCCGCGAGCGCTTCGGTGGCGAACGCCGTGAACAGCTCCTCGAGCCTGCGTCCGTAGCTGCGCTCGAGGCTGGCGCGCGCGAGCTCGCCGGGGAACGGCGGCACGCGGTCCTGGAGCCTGGCGAGCTCGTCGGCGATGTCGACCGGCAGCAGGTCGCGGCGCGTCGAGAGCGCCTGGCCGAACTTCACGAAGATCGGCCCCAGCTCCTCGAGCGCAAGCCGCAGGCGTTCGGCGCGCGTGGCGCCGCGGCGGCGCTGGAACCAGGTCCACGGCGACAGGAAGAACAGGAAGCGCAGCGGGCGGTACAGGTGCGTGGCGCGCACGTAGTCGTCCAGCCCGTGACGGACCAGCACGCGCTGGATCTGCAGCAGCCGGCGGGCGACGCGCAGTTTCACGGCCGGTCCGAGCGCGGTGCGGCCGAGGCCGGCGCGAGTGCCTCGAGCCGCGCGGCCAGCCGCGCCAGGCGCGCCTCCGCCGCACCCACCTGCGTGCGCAGCGCCTC
>JAGWPD010000186.1 GCA_028870705.1 Gammaproteobacteria bacterium | reverse complement strand
AGCGCCGCCTTGAAGGCTTCGAAGGCGCTGGCGTCCGTCAGCTGCACGGTCACCGAGGTCGAACTGCTGCCGCGCCGGTAAGTCGGGCCCACGACCTCGGCATCGCCCCACAGGTCCGATTCGGCCGCATCGCCGGACTCGAACTCGCCCACCACCTGCCACGGCTCGCCGTTGAGCTTGAGCGTGGAGCCGGGCGCGACGCCGGCGAACTGCTCGCGTGCGCGCTTGCCGACGATCAGCTCGCGCAGACCGGGAGTGAACTTGCGGCCGGCGATCAGATGCAGCTTCGGCCGCAGCTCCCAGGCGCGCTCGCCCACACCGCGCACCTCGACGTTCGCATCGAGCCCGGTGCTGCGCTTGGGCAATGCGGCCACGACCACCAGCTCGCTCGAGGCGATCGGCTGGCCAGCCGCGTCATGGCGCACCATCGGCAGCTGCGCAATCAGCGCCGCGGTCTGGTGATCGATCACCGAATTGAGTTCGGTCTGCGCGCCAGCGCGCAGCACGATCGCGGTGTCATCGGTGCCGCTCTGGCGCAGGGTGGCCGCGAAGCCCGCGGCCATGGCCAGCAGCGCCACGAGCACGCCGACCACGCCGGCGATGCCGACGACTACGACCGATGAGGAACCAAGGCGTTGTGGAATGGTCGAGACAGCCACTTCGGTCGCCGACCAGGTCTGCCGGCCGATGCGCGTGGCCAGCAGCCAGATCGCCAGCGGCACCAGCAGCAGCGGCAGCAGCCAGCCGGGCACCGACATCAGCAGCACCAGCGCGAGGATCAGCAGCGCCCACAGGCCCAGCCATCCTGCCGCCGCGATCCACCGGTTGCGCCGCTTCGCCATGCGAGCCTACCGCCCGGCCAGCGCGTCGACGACGCGCAGCCGCAGGCCGCGATAGGCGGGCAGCGCGCCGACCACCAGGCCGATCAGCAGCATCAGCGCAGTGGCGCGGGCCCAGACTGCGAGCGAGGCGACGATCGGCGGGAACACGAACCCGGCCGTGGCCTCGAGCCCGGCCGCGACGCCGCCGGCGATCAGCACACCGAGCACGCCGCCACACACCAGCAGCAGCACCGCTTCGGCCAGCAGGAGCCCCAGCACGCTGCCGCTGCTGAAGCCGATGGTCTTGAGGATCGCCAGTTCCGGGATGCGCTCGCGCACCGCCTGCGCCATCGTATTGCCGGTCAGCAGCACCAGCGTGAAGAACACCGCGGCCATGATCGCGCCGACGATCAGGCCGATGTCGCCGAACTGGCTGAGGAACGCGAGCTGGAAGGCGTGCTCGCTCTGCGTCTTGGTCTCATGGTCCGAGTTCGTGGAGATCGCATCGATCGCCTGCGCGATCGCGTCGGCGCGCGCCGGGTCGGCCACCCGCACCACGTACCAGCCCACGCTGCCGTTGCCGAAGGCGCGGGCCTCGTCGAAATAATACCAGTTGAACAGCAGCGCGTTCTCCTGCGCCTTCTGCTTCGGATCCGCCACGCTGTAGATGCCCACCAGGTCGAACATCCAGGTATTGCTGCCGTCCTTCTGCGGGAAGATCGTCGCCTGCAGCGGGATGCGATCGCCGAGCTTCCAGTTGAACTGCTTCGCCAGCCGCGCGCCCACCACCGCACCGGTGCGGGTGGCGCGGAACGCGGCGCGCTGCGCCGGGCTCAGCCGCCACTCGGGATAGGCATCCATGAAGTTCGGCGAGACGGCCTCGTTGGGGAAGAAGTTCTTCGGGTCCTGGTAGATGCCGCCGAACCAGTTGGCGTAGGCCACGTCGGCGACGCCAGGCACCGCGCGGATGCGCTCCTGCAGGCTCTTGGGCAGTTCCATCGTGAAGGTGATCTTCGAGATCGTCACCAGCCGGTTCGCGCCATTGACGCTGGCGCCGGCGCCGGCAAACGCGCCGCGCACCGAATCGAGCAGGCCGAACAGCAGAAAGGCCGCGATCACCGACAGCAGCGTGAACAGCGTGCGCGCGCGCCTCCGCAGCAGCGCCGCCCACACCAGCTGCAGGTATTTCACGCCGCCGGGCGCACGCTGGCGTCGGCCAGCGTGCCCTTGTCGAGGAACACCGTGCGGCGCGCGAAATCCGCCGCCTTCGGATCGTGCGTCACCATGATGATGGTCTTGCCATGGTCACGGTTGAGCTGCTGCAGCAGCGTGAGCACCTCGGCCGCCGACTGGCGGTCGAGATCGCCGGTGGGCTCGTCGCACACCAGCAGCGCCGGGTCGGAGACGATGGCGCGCGCGATCGCCACGCGCTGCTGCTGCCCGCCCGAGAGTTCGCCCGGCCTGTGCGCGGCGCGGTCGGCCAGTCCGACGAGCTGCAGCGCGATGTCGGCGCGCGCCCGTCGCTGCGCGCCCGTCAGGCGCGTGAGCAGCAGCGGCAGTTCCACGTTGCGGCGCGCCGAGAGCGTCGCCAGCAGGTTGTAGAACTGGAACACGAAGCCGACGTGCGCCGAACGCCATTTCGCCAGCGCGTTCTCCGACAGCTGGTCGATGCGCACGCCGCCCACGTCGATGCTGCCGCCGCTTGGCGCGTCCAGCCCGCCGATCAGGTTGAGCAGCGTGGTCTTGCCGGAGCCCGACGGGCCCATCAGCGCGACGAAGTCGCCGGCGTCGATGTTCAGGTTGATGCCGTGCAGGACTTCGACCTTTTGCACGCCGCGCGTGTAGGTCTTGCTGAGGTTCTGCAGTTGGACCAGCTTATTCATCCATTCACCTGTCCGCGGAGCTAGTGATCCGCGCGCCATCCCGCAACCCCGCCGGCGGCGCCCGCACCACGCGGACTCCCGGCTCGATGCCGGTCACCGCGCGCAGCTCGCCGTAGACCTGCCCGGGCGTGACCGGCTGCGCACGCGCGCGGCCATTTTCGAGCGCGTAAACTACACTGCCGGTGCCACCTGCGCCAGCACTGACCACCGCGCTGGCCGGCACCAGCACGCCGGCGACCGCGGGCGCGGGCGCGCCCGGTGCCTGCCGAGGCTCGAGGAAAGAGACGCGCACGCCCATGTCCGGCAGGATGCGTGGATCCTTCTGGTCGAGCGCGACGCGTACCTTGACGGTGGCCTTGTTGCGATCGGCGGTCGGGATGATCGCCACTACGTGCGCCGGGATATTCCAGTCCGGGTAGGCATCGAGCAGCGCCTGCGCGCTCTGCCCGGCCTGGACGCGATTGATGTAGGCCTCGTTCACGTCGACTTCGATCTCGAGCGAATCCATGTCGACGATGGTGCCGACGCCGGTGCGCGTGAACCCGCCGCCGGCCGAGATCGGCGAGATGATTTCCCCCGCCTGCGCCGCCTTGGCGACGATGACGCCCGCGAACGGCGCGCGTACCGTGCAGTAATCGAGCTGCACCTGTGCGCCGCGCAGTGCCGATTGCGCCACCGCGATCTGGCGCTGCTGCACCTGCAGCTGCGCTTCCAGCGTGGCCTGCTGCGTCTGCGCCGCCTCCAGCGCCTGCCTCGAGATCAGCTGGCGGCCGATCAGGTCCGCATCGCGCCGCGCATCGCGCCGCGCCTGCGCGAGCTGCGCCTCGACCTGCCGCGCCTGGGCCTGCGCCGCGGCGAGTT
>JAGWPD010000185.1 GCA_028870705.1 Gammaproteobacteria bacterium | reverse complement strand
TGCAGGGCCGGCCGGTCGCCGTGGCGGGCGTGGGCGCGGGCGGCGCGGCAACCCCGGGTGCGGGCGGGGGCCCGGCGCCGACCATCATCCAGCACGCCGACGTGCGCCGCATGCTGCTCTCGATGCGCGCCTCGATCGAGGCGATGCGGGCGCTGGCGATGTACGCCGCGCTGCAGTTCGACCTGGCGCGCGCGCTGCCCGGGTCTGGACCGCAGCGCGCGGCATTGCTGCGCGGCGAACTGCTGATCCCGGTCGTCAAGGGCTGGTGCACCGAGACCGCATTCGAGCTGGTGTCGCAGGCCCTGCAGGTGCATGGCGGCATGGGCTACATCGAAGAGACCGGCATCGCGCAGACGCTGCGCGACGCGCGCATCACGACGATCTACGAGGGCACCACGGCGATCCAGGCGAATGACCTGCTGGGCCGCAAGCTCGGGCGCGATGGCGGCGAGACGATGCGTGCGCTGCTCGATGAAGTGGACGCCGAGCTGCGCGATTACCGCAACGACACTGGCCACGCCGAGCTGCCGGTGATCGTCGCGGCGGTGCGCGAGGCGGTTACCGGGCTGCGCGCAGCGACCACGGGGTTGCTGCCGCAGCTGGCCGGCGCGCCGGCGACGGCATATGCCGTGAGCGTGCCGTACCTCAAGCTTTGCGGCTGCGTGCTCGGCGGGTGGCTGATGGCACGTGCCGCGCACATCGCGGCAGCCCGACTCGGCGCTGCCGGCGCAGCCACGGCAGCCGGCGGCCGGGCCAGTGGCGGCGATCAGGCTTTCATGCGCGCGAAGCTGCAGAGTGCGCGCTGCTACGCGGCGCAGGTGCTGCCGCAGGCGCTCGCGCTGTCGCGCGTGGTGCGCGCTGGCGGTGCGAGCATTGCCGAAGCGGACGCCGACCTGATCTGAGGCCACGCGCAGCGGGCGGCCGCGCCCGCCTGCTGCGGCTATCCGATCGTCATCAGGTTCGCGTTGCCGCCCGCGGCCGCGGTGTTGGTGCTGATGCAGACCTCTTCGAGCAGCCACTCCAGCGCGTAGTCCTCGCTGCCGGCGGTGAATCCCGCGAGAGTCACTCCCTGCACGAGCACGATCGGACCGTCGCGCAGCGCCGCGGCCTGGTTGACGGCGCGCAGCTGCTCGCGTGCGCCCGCGTGCAGGATGCCGGCCAGGGGGGCCGCGGCCTGCCATCCCGCCACGGTCTCGATGCGCCCGGCCACGGGCGCAGGCAGCTTCGCCAGCACACTGGAGGCGGCGTTGCCGGCTTCGACCAGCGCGACATTGCCGGTCGCGAGGATCGCGCCGATCTGCGCCAGCAACACCTCCGGCGCGGTGGCCAGCGCCAGCACGCGGCCGCGAGGCTTCAGTACGTAGAGGTTTCGCTCGCCCACCGGTCCGGGAAGTTCGCGTGATTCGCCGGCGCGCGAGCGCTGCAGGTACTGCTCCACGCGCTTCGCCACCGCGCCGAGCTTGCGCTGGACGAGGAACTCGCGGTATGCGCGCGCCAGATCGCTGTGCGTCAGGGCCGGGTGCGCGGGTGGTGCAGGTGGCGCTGGCGCCTGCGCTGGCGGTCCGGCCGATTGCGTGCGCCCGCCGGCCTGGCGCAGCCGATGCAGGTACAGTGGGCCGCCGGCCTTCGGTCCGGTGCCCGACAGGCCGTTGCCGCCGAAGGGTTGCACGCCGACGACGGCGCCGATGATGTTGCGATTGACGTAGATGTTGCCCGCGGCGATGCGGTCGGTGACCGCCGCGATGGTCTCGTCGATCCGTGTGTGCAGGCCGAAGGTCAGCGCATAGCCGGTGGCGTTGATCGCATCGATCAGCGCCGGCAGCCCCGCGCGCGGGTAGCGCAGCACGTGCAGTACGGGTCCGAACACTTCGCGCTCGAGATCGCCGATGCCGTCGATCTCGATCAGCGTCGGCGGCACGAAGGTGCCGGCCGCCGCCGCGGCGGGCAGCGGCAGCTGCTCGACCGCGCGGCCGCGCTCGCGCATCGCCTCGATGTGCGCGTTGATCGTGGCGCGCGCCTCCGCGGTGATGACCGGGCCGATATCCGTCGCCAGGCGATCCGGGTTGCCCAGCTGCAGTTCCTGGAGGGCGCCCTTCAGCATCGCCAGCACGCGCTCGGCGATGTCGTCCTGCAGGCACAGGATCCGCAGCGCCGAACAGCGCTGGCCAGCGCTGTCGAAAGCCGAGGCGAGCACGTCGCCGACCACCTGCTCGGGCAGCGCGGAGGAATCGACGATCAGCGCGTTCTGCCCACCGGTCTCGGCGATCAGCGCAATCGGCGTGCCCTCGTGCGTGAGGCGGCCGGCGAGCTGGCGCTGGATCAGGCGCGCGACTGCGGTGGAGCCGGTGAACATCACGCCGCAGATGCGCGCGTCCGCGACCAGCGCCGCGCCGGTTTCGCCCGCGCCTGGCAGCAACTGCAGCACGGCCTCCGGCACGCCCGCCTCGCGCAGCAGGCGCACCGCGACCGCGGCGATCAGCGGCGTTTCCTCGGCCGGCTTCGCCAGCACCGGGTTGCCGGCCGCGAGCGCCGCGGCCACCTGGCCAGTGAAGATCGCCAGCGGGAAATTCCACGGCGAAATGCACACGATGGGCCCGAGCGGCGCGCCAGCGGCGCCGCCCGGTGCCGGGGCCCCGGCGGGATCGGGTTCCGCCGCGCGGATCTGCGCGCCGTAGTAGCGCAGGAAATCCACCGCTTCGCGGATCTCGGCCACTGCATTGGGCAGCGATTTGCCCGACTCGCGGATGATCAGCGCGAGCAGCGCCGGCCGCTGCGCCTCCATCAGCTCCGCCGCGCGCCACAGCATCGCGGCACGTGCCGCGGGCGGTGTTG
>JAGWPD010000184.1 GCA_028870705.1 Gammaproteobacteria bacterium | reverse complement strand
GCACCGTCGCGGCGACAGCCGGCGGTGCCGCGCGCACCGCGGTTGCGCGCGCCGCCGCCGGGGAGCTTGCCGGCGCGGTCTCCGTGTCATCCGGCGGGAGCGTGCTCACGTTGCATCACTCCAGTCGGCCGAGATCTGGAAGCGCACCGGATGATCCTTGTCATCCGCGCGCACCTCGTGGCTATCGAGCATCGGGTAATGCAGCACGTCGGTCCTGCGCAGGCGCTGCACGTAGGCGAGCGCGAGCTCGAGCGTGCGCGCCTCGGCGGTCACGCGCACCCGGTGCTTGGTGTGATCGGGCTCGATCGCCAGCACCGCGACGTTGCCGGCGGTGTCGCCGCTCGCGTCCTCGAGTTCCACCAGCAGCTGCGACCAGGGCGTGCCCAGTTCGCGCACCGTCTTCTCGGCGGTCTGCGCACTGAGACCGGCGACCGAGCTCACGCTCTGCACGCGGTGCGCAGCGCCGAGCAGCGCGTCACGGCGCAGCTCGAGGCCCTGGCGTTGCCCCTGCAGCGCATGCTGCTGCAGCAATACCGCGATCAGGCACAGCGCGCCCAGCGTTGCAACCGCGATGCCCAGCGGACCACCGTGCGCGCGGCGCCCGGCAAAATCGAGCTCCAGCCGCGGCGCGCTCATGCCTGGTGCCTGCGCAGGAATTCGAGCCGCCCGGCGGTCGATTCCCCGATCGTTTCTTCATCGAGCCAGACCAGGTCGGCGCCGCTGGCGCCGGCCGCAATGCGCAGCGCGGCTGGCGCGTCGACGTAGACGCGGCCTTCCTGCGTCTGCGCATTCGCGAGCCGGCCGAAGGTCTGCAGCCGGCGCAATTCGACGGCCCAGTCGGCGCCAATGCGCACGCTGTGCACGCGGTCCCAGCCGCGCTCGCCGAGGCGCGCGGCCGCGAGCGAACCCTGTTCGATCGAGACGAACCAGGCGCCGCCGTCGGGCAGGCGCGTGCGCCAGTGGTTGTAGGCTGACACCAGTTGCGGCTGGAGCGAGCCGAGCGGTATGTGGTGCCGCGCGAGCATCAGCTGCAGTTCCTCGAGCAGTCCCGCCGGCAGCGCACAGGCCACCTGCGCCTGCCCGGGGCGCGAGTCGGCGAGCGTGACCGTCCACTGGCTCACGACCTCGCCGTAGATGCCCGTCAGGACGTGGCGCGCGTGCGTGAGCCGTTCAGCGGCGCCACTCAACGCTGCGGAAAACGGCACCATCGCGTAGCGCACCCAATGGTCGGAAACCACCACGCGCGCCACCGCGCCCTGCCAGTCGGGCTTGCCGAGCAGTGCGTCGAGCGCATTGAGCGCGTTGCTCCAGTGGGTGTCGTCCTCGAGCTCGTTGGTCCAGCTCGCCTCGCCCACGCATCTGGGCTTCACGCCGCGCGCCAGGCGGGTCAGCGCCAGCTTGTGCGGCGCGAGGTAGATGCCAATCTCATCACGCCATAGTGGTGACACGGTTCACCTCTTCGAGCGTGGTCTCGCCGCGGCGCACGAGCTCGAGCGCCGATTCGCGGATCAGGCGTATGCCGCCGCGCGCCGCCAGCTCCTTGAGCTGGCGCACCGGGGCGCGCGCGATGATCGCCTCGCGGATCTCGTCGTTGAGCACCAGCAGCTCGCCGACCGCCTTACGGCCCTTGTAGCCGGTGCCACGGCAGTGCTTGCAGCCGCGGCCAACCCGGAATTCATAGGCCGCATGCGCGGAAATCTGCAGTTGCGATTCCTGCAGGAGCCGGCGCGAGGGCGTATAGGTGTCGGCGCACTGCTCGCACACGATGCGCACCAGTCGCTGCGCGAGGATGCCGCTCAGCGCCGCGACGAAGCTGTAGGTGTCGACGCCCATGTGCACGAAGCGGCCCATCACGTCGAACACGTTGTTCGCGTGCACGGTGGTGAACACCAGGTGACCGGTGAGCGCCGACTGGATCGCGATCTGGGCGGTCTCAGGGTCGCGGATCTCGCCAACCATGATCTTGTCCGGATCGTGACGCAAAATAGAACGCAAACCCCGCGCGAAGGTCAGGCCTTTCTTCTCATTGACCGGGATCTGCAATACCCCTGGCAGCTGGTATTCGACCGGGTCTTCGATCGTGACGATCTTGTCGTGACCCGTTTGTGTTTCCGAAATCGCCGCGTACAGCGTCGTGGTCTTGCCGCTGCCGGTCGGACCGGTCACCAGCAGCATGCCGTACGGCAGGCTCGACAGCCGCCGCAGCTGGCCGACCATCTCCTGGTCGAAACCCAGCGACTCGAGCGTCAGGCCGTGCACTTTCTCGGTCAGCGATTGCTTGTCGAGAATACGCAGCACCGCGTCCTCGCCGAACACACTGGGGATGATCGAGACGCGGAAGTCGATCGCACGCCCGTCGATCGCCACCTTGAAGCGGCCGTCCTGCGGCACGCGCCGCTCGGAGATGTCGAGCTCGGCCATGACCTTGATGCGCGAGATCACCTGCTCGGAGACCTCCGCGCCGGTGACGGTGGCCATCTGCACCAGCACGCCGTCAATTCTGTAGCGGACGACAAGACCGTTGGCCAGCGTTTCCAGATGGACGTCGCTGGCGCCGGCGCGCAGCGCGTCGTACAGCGTCGAGTGCACCAGCTTGACGATCGGGCTCGAATCCTGGCTGATCGAGGCGAGCGAGAGGTTGTCGACCGAGCCGCTGGTGGACCCTTCCGTCGTATTGCCCACCACCGCCGCATCGAGGGCACGCAGCCCCTGCTCGTGGCGCGCGATGTAGCTGGCGATCTCGGCGCGCGGCGCGAGCACCCACTCCAGCGTCTGCGGCACGCGCACCTCCAGCCAGCTGCGCGTGCCGGCATCGAAGGGATCGGCGATCACGGCCAGCAGTTTCCGGCCACTGCGGGCCAGCAGGCAGCTGCGGCGCGTGGCCTCGGCCGGCGGCAGCAGGTCGAAGGCCGGCTCGAGCCGCGCGAGGTCGGCGCGCGCGAGCACGCGGTAGTCGAGCGCGCGCGCCAGCGCGGAGGTGAGTTCCACCGGCCCGAGCCCCGAGCGCTCTTCGAGGTACTCGAGTGTCGAGCGGCCGCTGGTCTGGGTCTCGGTGACCGCCGCGGTCAGCATCGCCTCGTCGAGCCCGAACATGTTGGAATTGTCCGCGGCCGCGCTCACTTGATGCTCCCGGCCAGCTCGAAGATCGGGAAGTACATCAGCACCACGATGACGCCGATGACGATGCCGATCAGGCTCATCAGCGCGGGCTCGATCAGCCGCGTCACCAGGCCGACCCAGCGCGACAGCTCCTCGTCGTAGAAGCCGGCAATGCGCTCCATCATTTCGCCCATGTTGCCGCTTCGTTCACCCACGCGCAGCATGCGCGCGGCGACCGGCGTCGTGAGCCCGTGCTGCTCCATCGCGTCGCCGAGCGAGCGGCCCTCGCGCACCGCCTGCGTGGCATTGGCGAACGCCGGCCGCAGGTTCGCCGACAGCAGCCCTGCCGACATGCGCATCGCGGTGACCATCGGCGTGCCGCCCCGCTGCAGCATGCCGACCGTGCGGTACAGGCGCGCGAGCTGATAGATGTGCAGCCGGCTGCCGAGCGCCGGGATACTGGCGATGCGCCGGCCGATGGCTGCGCGCACGGCGGGCCGCGAGAACGTGTACACCAGCGAGGCGATGAGCGCGGCCAGGCCCACCAGCACCGCGACACCGTTGCGGTCGAGGAACTGGCCCCACTGCATCAGCATGCGCGAGGCGAACGGCAGGTTGCTGCCGAGGTCTTCATAGATCGAGCTGAATCGCGGCACCACGTAGCCCATCAGGAAGGCGACCACCAGGATGCCGGCGCCGCACAGCACGGCCGGATAGATCGATGCGTTGATCAGGCTCTTGCGCAGCACGTCGACCTGCTGCTGGTAGGCGACATAGCGGGTCAGCGCCTCGCGCAGCGCGCCGGTCCGCTCGGCCGCGCGCACGGTGGCTACGTACAGCGTCGGGAAGCTCACCGGATGCTCGGCGAGCGCGGCGCCGAAGGTCTGGCCCTCGCGCAGGCGCACCAGCACCTGGTCGAGCGTGCGCCGGATCGCGGGCTGGGCTTCCTTCTCGGCCAGCGTTTCGATCGACTCGACCAGCGACAGGCCCGCATCCAGCAGCGCCACCAGCTCCTGGCTGAAGGTGACCAGCGGCATGCGCGTCGCGCGGCCGGCCAGGTTCAGGCTTCGTTCGCGCGCGATGGAGATGAACGCGAGACCCGCGCCCGCGACCTGCCGGCGCGCATCCGACTCGTCGATGGCGTCGAGCACGTAGGAGAGCACGTCGTGCCCCCCATTCATCGCTTTTACCCGGAAGCGCACGGCCTACCAGTTCCCGAGGTCGGCGTTTTCGCCGGTGCCGCCCGGGCGCCCATCCTTCCCGTACGACAGGAGGTCGAAATCGTTGTTGTGGGTGCCGGGCTCGACGTACAGGTAGGGATTGCCCCACGGATCGAGCGGCACCTCTTTCTTGAGATAGGGGCCGGCCCAGTTCTGCTCGCCCTGCGGCTGCGTGTTCAGCGCCGCGAGCCCCTGTTCCGTCGTCGGCAGGTGGCCGACATCGATGCGGTACTGGTCGAGCGCCTTGTCGAGCGCGTCGATCTGCGCACGCGCCGCCTTCACCTGCGACTTGCCGACCTGGGCAAAATAGCGCGGCGCGACGAAACCGGCCAGCAATCCGATGATCACCATGACCACCAGCAGTTCGAGCAGCGTGAAACCCGCGGACTTGTGCGTGGCGCCGGGACGATTCATGAATCGGTACCCGCTGCGGCGCCCGCGGACTGCACCAGCAGCGCGCGATACATCCGCAATACGTTCGGCACGTAGGCGCGGGTCTCCTTGTAAGGCGGGATGTGCCCGCCGTAGCGGTCGACGGCGTTCTCCCCTGCGTTGTAGGCCGCCAGCACCAGTTCGAGCCGGTCCTTGCCGTAGCGCGTGATCAGGTCCGCCAGGTAATGGGCCCCGGCGCGGATGTTCTGTTCCGGATCAAAGGCATTGAACGCCCCATAGCGCCGCGCGGTGGCAGGCAGCAGCTGCATCAGCCCAATCGCACCCCGGCGCGAGATCGCGCGCGGATTGAAACCCGACTCGACCACGATCACCGCCCTGACCAGTTCAGCCTGTACGTTCGCAGCGCCGGCAGCACGGGCGATCGCTGCGTCGTAGTCCCCGGAGCGGGTCAGCCAGGCGGCGGCCCGGCGGGCATCGGCCGGCACGCCGGCGGGAGTTTCAATCGGGGCGCGCACGATCAGCTTGTAGCGCCTGTCGTCCGGCACATTGCTGAAATGGGTGGTGCCGGAGGAGTCGGTGTAGGCGTAAATATCCGCCCGACACAGGGGTGCAACAGCGCCCAGCGCCAGTACCAGCACCCAGGAGACAGCCTGGCTTGTCATTGGCCCACTCTACGAGACCCCACCCCCACCGTAAGGTAGGCAAACTCCGTAGCCCGGTCGGGTTAATGTGTCCGAATTCTCATTCCCAGCCCCACTACTTTACTTTATGGGGCCAAAAGGGTGATTTAAATCACATTTTAGACCGGCGCAAGCCCTGCAGGTATGATCGGTCGGAAGGATCGCGCCCTGCATGTACACGGACTGGTTCAAGCTCAAAAAGCTCCCTTTCAGGCTCCGCCCGGACCCCGAATTCCTGTTCCAGGACAGCGAGGCCGGCCCGGTGCTGGAGGCATTGCGGGCCGCGGTGGCCAGCGCCCATGGCACCCTGTGCCTGATCGGCGAATCCGGCACCGGCAAGACAACGCTGCTGCATGCGCTGGCGCGCGAACACCAGGGCGCGATGCCCGTGGCGCGAGTGCAGCAGCCCAGCCTGACGGCAGAGGAGCTGCTCGACGCGCTGTGCGAGCAGTTCGGCCTGGCGCCGTCGGCCGGCGAGGAGCCTGGACCAGCAGCGCGAATCATGCGGTTCGTGGCCGAGGAAGCCGGCCATCGCCGCTCCGTACTCGTGCTGGTCGATGAGGCGCACCGCGCCTCCGGCGCCATGTTGCGGGCGCTGGTGGATCTCGGCGCGCGTCCGCAGGCTCCGCTCATCGTGCTGGCAGGCGAGCCGGAGCTGTCGAAAACACTGGCGGCGCTCGCGGCGCTGGGCCAACCCGCCGGCCTGCTCGGCACCTTGCGCCTGCCGCGCCTGAACCAGGCGCAGGTCGCCGGCTACCTCGACTACCGCCTGGGCGTAGCCGGCAGCAACGGGCGTGCGCTGTTCGAACCAGACACGCTGCTCGAGATCATGCGCTACACCGGCGGCACTCCCCAGCTCATCAACATGCTCTGTGACAGCGCGATGAGTTACGCCGAATCGCACAGCACCCAGCGGGTCGGCATCCCGGAGATCCGCGACGCGGTGCTGGAATTGAAATGGGTGGAGTTCACCGCCCGCGCCGCGCAGCCAGGCCAGGCGACCGACCCGGCCAGCTCGGGAAGCGTACGCGCGCTCCGGCCAGCGGTCAGGCCGGAGCTCGAGGTGCTGCACAGCGGCCGTCCGCTCAGCCGCCTGGCGCTCAAGCCCGGGCGCATCATCGTCGGCCGCGGCGAGGATGCCGGGCTCCGCCTCGAAAGCCAGTTCGTCAGCCGCCAGCACTGCCAGCTCATCACGACCGCCGAGCAGACCTTCGTCGAGGATCTGGGCAGCACGAATGGCATCCTGGTGAACGGCAGGCGCCGGCGCATGCACCGGCTGGTGCCGGATGACCGCATCGTGATCGGCGATCACACGCTCATATATCACGAAATCCCGCAGCCGCAGCCAGGCTAGAGTTCACTTGGCGGCGCGCGCCGCGATCCCGGGTGCAGCGCGATCTTCCTCCGCCAGCCGCCAGCTCAACTGCGCCAGCGTGCCGCGGCCGGGCGCCTGGACGATGTTGAACTGGCCGCCGGTCATCTGCGCGCGCTCACGGAGGTTACGCAGGCCCGAACCATGACGCCGCGATTCGGGCGTCGCCTTCTCGAGGCCCACGCCGCTGTCGCGCACCTCGAGCAGCAACGTGTTGTCATCGAGGGACAGCTTCACCAGCACATGCTTGGCGCGCGAATGCTTGGCGACGTTGTTCAACAGTTCCTGCACGCTGCGGTACACGACGGTGGCCAGCCGGTCCGGTACCTGCCCGTCGTTGACCGCGAGCTCGGTGACGATCGTCAGCGAAGGATAGATCTCGGCGAAATCGCGGCAGAACCACTGTATCGCCGATGCGGCGCCCAGGTCGTCCAGGAGCTTCGGCCGCAGGTTCATCGAGATCGAGCGGATGCTCTCGGCCGTCTCCTGGATGCGGCGCACCGCGAGCTGGAACACCGCTCCCGGGTTGCCGAGCCGCGGCTGGCGCAGCAGTTCCAGGCCGCGCTCGAGCGTGTACTTGACCGCGCTCAGCGACTGGCCGACCGAGTCGTGCAATTCGAGTGCAATGCGCTTGCGCTCGCCTTCCTGCGCGCCGATCAGCTGTTCCGACAGCGCCACCAGCTCGTTGCGCGAGCCGCGCAAGGCGACTTCCGCCTGCTCGCGCCGGATGATTTCATTGCGCAGGTCGCGGTTCGCATCGGCGAGCGCCTGGGTGCGCGCTCGCACGCGTTCCTCGAGGCTGGAATTGAGCCGCTCCAGCGCATCCTGCGCCCGGTACAGCGCGCTCAGGTCCGTGACCACGAGCACTGCGCGCGCATCGCCGCGCCCGGATTCGGCGCCTGCCCGCTGGCGCATCGGGCGGATGGTCAGGTGGAGGAAGCGCGCACCGATGGTTTCCTGCAACTCGAACTGCTGGCGGGAACCGTCGCGGATCTCGCCGAGCGACTGCTTGATGAAGCCCGCGATCGCGCAGCGCGTGTTGCGGCAACCCGGGTGCAGCACCGCGTGCGCGTGCTTGCCGACCACGCCGGATACCGTGCCCAGCGACCAGTCCTCGATCACGCGATTGGTGCGGGTGATTTCACCGTCCTGGCCGAGCAGGCAGACCAGGGCCGCCAGTGCGTCGGCGGTGCTTTCCCAGTCCAGCTTGGCGCGCTCGATCGCAGCCTGGCGGCCCGCGTTTTCCAGCTGGGGCGGGGCCGGCGCCGCAGGCCGCCGCGGGCGCCGGGGACCCGCCGGCGAAGTGCGGTTCGCTCTGGTTTTGGCGGAAGTGGCCATGGGCACGGCAGTTTAACCTCGTTGCGGCGCAACCGATATTAAGGAGTCGGCCTTGCCAGGGGCTGTCGGTGCAATCAGACAGTACCCGGCAGCCGGGACGATCGAGTAAGGTTAAATACCCACACCGCAGACCGGGAGCATGACCATGGCCCTATGGAAAGAGATCGCCGCCGCACCCCCCGCCCCTGCCACTCCCACGCCCGCCGCTGCGGCCAGCGCGGCCGCCAACGCCGCTCTCAGGCCCGCGCCGGAGACCGCGCCACGCGCCAATTTCGACCGGTCGGCGGTCGAACCTGCCGCCGCTCCGGTGCGCGCCACGGCGCGCGCCGAATTGAAGGAATCGCTGATTGCCTCCGGCCTGTCGATCGAGGGCAAGATCAGCGGCACCGGCCACGTACGCATCGCCGGGCAGTTCAAGGGCGACGTGAATGTCGAGGGCAATCTCGGCATCGAGCCCGGCGCCAAGCACCAGGGCGAAGTGCGGGCCGCCGCGGTCACGGTCGGCGGCGAGCTCACGGGCAACATCGCCGCCCGCCATATCGATGTGACCTCGACCGGCGTCGTGGTCGGCGACGTGAAGGCCGACACGATCACCGTGGCCTCCGGTTCGCGCATGCGTGGCCACGTGGAGTTCGGCTGGGGCGAGGGCGCGCCGGCGGGCGGGCGCGGCGAGCACAAGGCCAACGGCCTGACCTCGTGAGCTCAGCGCGCCCCGCGGCGCTCGGGATGACCCGCAACTGCCCGCACTGCAAGTCGACGGTGCTGGCCAGCGCGAGCATCTGCCCGGCCTGCCAGCACCACCTGCGCTTCAACGCGCCGAACGCGCCGGCGGCGCCGACCGGCTACGCGGCCCTGCAGGTCGAGGGCACGGTGCGGCACAAGCAGCCGGACGAGCCCTGCGAATTCTGCGTCGTGCTCGCGATCGCCAACGAGCGCGGCGAGCAGATCTCCCGCCAGGTCGTGGGGGTGGGCGTGCTGCAGCCGGAGGAGACGCGCCGCTTCAGTGTTTCAGTCAACCTGCTGCCGGCCCGCGCCGCGCAGCTCAAGGCGCCGACCGGATGAAGCTGCGGCCGGCGGCTGAGCGCGGGCACGCCAACCACGGCTGGCTCGATTCCTGGCACAGTTTTTCCTTCGCCGACTACCACGATCCGAGCCACGTGCAGTTCGGCCCGCTGCGGGTGATCAACGAGGACCGCGTCAGCGCGGGCCAGGGCTTTGGCACGCACGGGCACGCCGACATGGAGATCATTTCCTACGTGCTCGAGGGCGCGCTCGAACACAAGGATTCACTCGGCACGGGCTCGGTGATCCGGGCGGGCGACGTGCAGCGGATGAGCGCCGGCCACGGCGTGCGCCACAGCGAGTTCAACCACTCGCGCCGCGACCCGGTGCATTTCCTGCAGATCTGGATCATCCCGGACGTGCGCGGTATCCCGCCCGAATACGAGCAGCGCCACTACACCGACGCGGACAAGCGCGGGCAACTGCGCCTGGTCGCCTCGGCCGATGGCGCCGGGGAGTCGCTGCGGATCCACCAGGATGCGCGGCTGTACGCCGGATTGTTCGACGGGCCCGAACAACGGCAACACGTGCTGGCGCCGCAACGTCTCGGCTACGTGCATGTGGTGCGCGGCGAGCTCAGGGTGAACGGCGCGCCCCTGCGCGCGGGCGATGGCGCCATGCTGCAGGCTGAGCCGGTCATCGACCTGGGCGGCGGGCGCGATGCCGAGGTGCTGGTATTTGACCTGCCGGCCGGCATGTAGGCGGGCGCGGCGTTAGCGGCTCGCCACCGTGAGCTGTGGCGGCGGCAGCTCGACGCCGTGGCGCTCGAATTCCTCCTTCAGACGCTGCAGGAAAGCCCAGCGCACGCGCCACTGCTCGAGCGGCCGCACGCGCAGGCGGCTGCGCACGATCACCGCGGTGCCATCGAGCCGGTCGACGCCCGAGATCTCGAGCGCCCCGTCGATCGCGTCGGCGAAGGCCGGATCGGCGCGCAGGCCCTGCGCCACGGTGCGCAGCGCGAGGTAGACACGCTCGAGCATCGCGCCCGGCGCGACGCCCACTTCGACCACCGCGTAGGCGAAGCCGCGGCTCATGTTGGTGACGGTGGTGATCATCCCGTTGGGGACGAAATGCACGTTGCCGCCGTAGTCGCGCAACTGCACGTAGCGCAGCGTCACATCCTCCACCTCGCCAGATTTGCCGGCGATCTCGACCACATCGCCCTTGGTGATCTGGTTCTCGAGCAGCAGGAAGAAGCCCGACACGTAATCCTTGACCAGGCTCTGCGCGCCGAAGCCGACCGCCAGGCCGACCACGCCCGCCGCGCCGAGGATCGGCGTCACCGAAATGCCGAGCTCGCTCAGCACCAGCATGCCGGCGACCAGCCAGATGATCACGCGCGCCATGTGCCGCGAGACGCGCGCCAGGGTTTCCGCGCGGCGCGCATCCTCGGCGTCGGTGATGTGCGGCGCGATACGGCTGCGGAACGCGCGCAGCAGCCGGCCCGTGAGCCCCTGCGCCAGCCAGGCGAGCACCAGCGTGCCGGCGACGCGCGCGAGCATTACCACCGATTCATCCCAGAGGCGCGGATTGAGGATGCTGGGATTGGCGCTCATGGCGGGGCGAATGCTAAACGCGCGCGACGCGCTGGTCGATAGCCCCGAAAACCGATGCGCCGCCGGCAGCGAGCATCTCGATGCGCACGCGATCGCCGAACCGCAGGAACGGGGTCGTCGCCTGCCCGGTGGCCAGCACTTCGAGCATGCGCTGCTCGGCCAGGCAGGAAGAGCCCCGCGAGCGATCGAGGTTCGAGACCGTGCCGGAACCGACGATCGTGCCCGCGCCCAGATTACGGGTGCGCGTACAGTGCGCGATCAGCGCCGGGAAATCGAAGGTCATGTCGACGCCGGCCAGCGGCGCGCCGAGCAGCCTGCCGTTCACGTGGCAGTGCAGCGGCAGCAGCGCCTTGGCTCCGTCCCAGCCCGGACCCAGTTCATCGGGCGTGACGGCCACCGGTGAAAACGCGGTGGCCGGCTTGGATTGGTAGAAGCCGAAACCTTTGGCGAGCTCGGGCGCGGTGAGGTTGCGCAGGGTCCAGTCGTTGACGAGCATCAGCAAACGGATGTGGCGTCTCACGCGCACTTGCTCGGCGGTCGTGGCCATAGGCACGTCGCCGGTGATGACCGCGACTTCGCCTTCGAGGTCGATGCCGAGGTCGTCGGCGGGAAAGCGCGCGTCGTCGACCGGACCGAGGAAATCATCCGCGCCGCCCTGGTAGACCAGCGGATCGGTCCAGAACGAGGGCGGCATCTGCGCGCCGCGCGCCTTGCGCACCAGTTCGACGTGGTTGACGTACGCGGAGCCGTCGACCCAGTGATGGCCGCGCGGGAGCGGTGCCGCCACGCCGCCCGAGCCAGCGGGAAACGCATCACCGTGACTGCCGTCGTCGAGTTCGCGAGCCACTTCCCGCAATTTCGGCGCGACCGACTCCCAGCGATCGAGCGCCTGCTGCATTGTCGCTGCGATCTCGGGCACGCTCACGCAGCGCGCCAGGTCGCGGCTGACCACGACGAGGCGCCCGTCGCGCCCCTGCTTGAGGCTGGCAAGCTTCAACGCGCGCCCTGGTCGCCGCGGCCCTTCCAGGAGTCGACATAGCCCGGCCACTCGACCTGCGCGGCAGCCGCGCCGATCTCGAGCGGATCGCGGCTGTCGATCATCACGGCCACTTCATCGGTCGCAGCCTTGCTCTGCACGAGCATGCGCTCAAGGGCCCGCGGGTGCGGCCCGTGCGTGAAGCCGGCCGGATGATAGGTGAGCATGCCCGGATGGATGTTGTCGCGGCTGAAGAAATCGCCGGCGTGATAGAAGATCACTTCGTCGTAATCGTCGTTGTTGTGGAAGAACGGCACCTTGATCGCGCCCGGATCGGTCTCGAACGGGCGCGGCACGAAGGTGCACACCACGAAGCGGTTGCCGACGAAGGTGCTGTGCACCGAGGGTGGCAGATGGTAGCGATGGCTCATCACCGGGCGGAAATCGCGCACGTTGATGCGGCAGGCGGCCAGGTCGCCGTGCCAACCGGTGGCATCGAGCGGGTTGAACGGGAAGGTCGCGACCGAGACCTGCCCGCGGCTCTTGATCTGCACGCGCCATTCGACCTCGCCCTGCTGGGCGCGGAAGGCCGCATCCATCTGCGGCACGTCGAGCATCGCGGCGTCGAACAGCGCGTGCGGACCGAGCAGCGCCTTCTCGGGCAGCATGTACGAGCTGCCGCTCGCCTCGATCATGAGCAGCGCGCACGCGGACGGGCATTCCAGCCGCCACATCGTGCCGCGCGGCAGCACCAGGTAGTCGCCGGCCGCAAACGCCAGGTGGCCGAAATCGCAGTACAGGTCGCCCGCGCCGCGGTGCACGAACAGCAGCTGGTCGCCATCGGCATTGCGCGCGAGCTGATCCATGCTGCGCACCAGGTCCCAGTAACGCACCTGGCAGTGGCCATTGCCCAGTATCACGGGCGCATCCCAGGGCGAAGCCGGGCTCGCGCCCAGCCGGTTCAGGTCGTAGGCATGCGGCCGCAGCGGCCCTTCGAACAGACTCCAGCCCGTGGGCGGATGGCGATGGTAGAAGAAGCTGGCGGGGCCGAAGAAGCCTTCCTTGCCCATCTCGCGCTCGTAGGTGCCACGTGGCAGGTCGGCATGCGCCTGCCGGCTCGCCTCGCCCTCGACGCGCGGAAAGCGAATGTAGTTCTTCATCGTGGCTGCACTCCCGCCGGCCTCAGCGAACTGCGTCCGGCTGCTGCGCTGGCGCCGCCCGCCGGAACGCGTCGAGCGCGTTGCACGCCTGCTCGATGCGCGCGATGCGCGGCCAGGTGTTCATGTCGACGCCGAAACGGCGCGCGCTCGCACACTGCGGCAGCAGGCAGACATCCGCCAGCGTCGGCCGCGGGCCGACGCAGAAATCGCCCGCGCTCTCGCGCCCGAGCATCGCCTCGAGCGCCGCGAGCCCGCGCCCCACCCAGTCCCGCCGCCAGGTGTCGATGGCCGCGGCGTCGACGTGCAGGCGCTCCTGCAGATAGCTGGTCACCGAGGTGTTCTGCAGCGGCTGCACATCCGCGACCATCAGCAGCGCGAGCGCGCGCACGCGGGCGCGCGCCGCGGCCGTCGCCGGCAGGAGCGGCGGTTCGGGATGCGTTTCCTCCAGCCATTCGATGATGGCCAGCGACTGGGTCAGCACGCCCTCGGGGGTCTCGAGCGCCGGCACTCGCGACTGCGGATTCAACGCACGATAGGCCGCGCTGTACTGCTGACCGCCTGCGGCCGCCAAATGCACCGCGACGTAGTCGTATTCGAGCCCCTTGAGCTGCAGCGCAATGCGCACCCGGTGGGAGGCCGAACTGCGCCAGTAGCTGTACAACCGCAGCCGGCTCACACGACCCCGCGCCGGATCTGGTCGAGCTCGATCGATTCGAACAGCGCCTGGAAATTGCCCTCGCCGAAACCCTCGTTGCCGCGGCGCTGGATGATCTCGAAGAAGATCGGCCCGATGACATTCGTGGTGAAGATCTGCAGCAGGATCCCGTCCTTGGCGGATCCGTCGATCAGGATGCGGCGCTTGCGCAGCTCGGCGAGCGCTTCCTGGTGGCCACTGACGCGCGCGTCCACGCCCTCGTAGTAGGTGTCGGGCGTGTCCTGGAACACCACGCCCCGGGCGCGCAGGCTGTCGACCGTGCGATAGATGTCGGCGCTCGAGAGCGCAATGTGCTGGATGCCTTCGCCGCGGTATTCGCGCAGGTATTCCTCGATCTGCGACTTGTCGTCGCGCGACTCGTTGATCGGAATGCGGATCTTGCCGCAGGGGCTGGTCATCGCGCGCGAGAACAGCCCGGTCTTGCGGCCCTCGATGTCGAAATAGCGGACCTCGCGGAAATCGAACAGCCGCTCGTAGAAACCCGCCCAGCGGTCCATGTTGCCGCGCGCGACATTGTGCGTCAGGTGGTCGATGAGCTGGAGGCCGGGCCCATCCGGCCCCGCCGGCGCGCCGGTTGGGCGAAAATCGATGTCGTAGATACTGTCGGCGCCGTAGCGGTCGACCAGGTAGATGAGGCTACCGCCGATGCCGCGGATCGACGGGATGTTCAGCTCCATCGGGCCCGCGGTGCCCGGCCCGGGCTCGGCGCCAAGCTCGAGCGCGCGCCGGTAGGCCAGCGCCGCATCGCGCACGCGGAAGCCCATCGCGCAGATCGAGCCGCCGTGCGCGCGCGCGAACTGCTGCGCGAAGCTGTTGGGCTCGGCATTGATGAGGAAGTTGATGTCGCCCTGGCGGTGCAGCGTCACGTTCTTGGAACGATGGCGCGCCGCCGCGCGGAAGCCCATCTTCTCGAACAGTGCGCGCAGCGCGTCCGGGTCCGGGGCGGTGTACTCGACGAACTCGAAGCCGTCGGTGCCCATCGGGTTGTGCTGCGGATTCATGGCGGCAATTATAAGGCCTAATGCGTGCCGCGGCTGATCACCCGGTCGGTCGGCAGCAGCACCTCAGGCGCGATGCCCGGAGCATCCCCGATGCGATCGTAGAGCGGCCCGAAATCGGTGCCATAGCCCGCCTCGAACAGTTCCTCGAAGCTGTCGATCACGAAGTACATGCGCTGGTAGGAATCGATGCGATAGTCGGTGCGCATGACGCGCTCGAGCTCGAAGGCCACGCGGTTCGGCTCCGGGCTCTCGACCGAATAGACCGTCTCACCCTTGGAGGAGAGGATCCCCGCGCCATAGGCGCGCAGCCCCGCGGCGCCGCGCAGCAGCCCGAACTCGACCGTGTACCAGTACACCCTTGCCAGCAGCGGCACCGCGCGGTGCGCCTGCGCTTTCTGGCCGGCGACCCCGTAGGCCTGCATGAAGCGCGCGAACACCGGGTTTGCCAGCAGCGGCACATGGCCGAAGAAATCGTGGAACAGGTCGGGTTCGGCGAGATAGTCGAGCTCGTGTGGTTTGCGGATCCAGACCGAGACCGGGAACGAGCGCGCCGCCAGGTGCGCGAAGAACTGCTCCTCGGGGATGAGCCCCGGAACGGCGACGATGCGCCAGCCGGTGGCCTGCCGCAGCAGCTCGTTGACCGCGGCGAAACGCGGGATGCAATGCTCGTCGGCGCCGACCGCCGCGAGCCCGGCGGCCACTTCCGGCGCCGCATAGCGCTCGAGCAGCGCGCGCTGGCGCGTGTACAGCGTGCGCCAGACTTCGTGCTCCGCGGCGCTGTAGTCCTCCCAGCGCTGTTCGACGGTGTAGTCCGGCGCCGTGTGCTCGTAGGCGCCGCGCAGCTCGAGCTGGCCGCGGGTGGGCGCCGAAGGGGTCTTGTTCATGCTGCACCGGGCTGTGGCTGCGCCTGGCGCAATGATACTCGCCAAAGGCGCGCCGGCCCTAGGCCTGGCGTAGCTGCGCGTAGCGCTCGAAATCCTGGCTGGTGAGCAGGGCCGCGAAATCGCTGGCGATCATCGGCATGCCGAACAGGTAGCCCTGCATTTCATCGCAACCAGCCTGGCGCAGGAATTCGAGCTGCTCGGCCGTCTCGACACCCTCGGCCACCACCTGCAGGTTGAGCTTGTGTCCCAGCGCGATGATGGCCTGCACGATCACCGCGTCGTCCGGATCGGTGGCCAGGTCGACCACGAACGAGCGGTCCACCTTGAGCTGGTCGACCGGGAAGCGCTTGAGATACGAGAGGCTGGAGTAGCCGGTGCCGAAATCATCCACCGCGATCTGCACGCCCAGCGCCTTGATCTGGCCGAGCATCTCCACGTATTTCTCCGCGCCGTGCATCGCCAGGCCTTCGGTGAGCTCGATCTGCAGGTAGCGTGCATCCAGCCCCGAGATCCGCAGCGCCTCGGCGATGGTCGCGACGATGTTGCCCTCGCGGAACTGGCGCGGCGAGACGTTCACCGAGACCACGATCGGCGGCAGCCCGGCTGCCTGCCAGTCGCAGGCCTGCATGCAGGCGCTGTGCAGCACCCAACGGCCAATCGGCACGATCAGCCCGGTGTCCTCGGCGACCGAGATGAAGCGCGCCGGCGACACCAGGCCGCGCTGCGGGACCCGCCAGCGCAGCAGCGCTTCGGCGCCAGCGATGCGGCCGGTCGCCATATTGATGCGCGGCTGGTAGTGCAGCAGGAACTGGTTGCGGGCCAGCGCGCCGCGCAGCCGGTGCTCGACGTCGAGCCGCTCGACCAGCGCGTGATTGAGCTCCGCGGTGAAGAACTGCACGGCATTGCGGCCGTTCTCCTTGGCCTTGTACATTGCGGCGTCGGCATTGCGCAGCAGCACGTCCGCGCGGTCGCCGTCGGTCGGATAGACCGCCACGCCGATGCTGCTGGTCACGTGGAACTCACGCCGCCCGGAGCGCCACGGCAGCGCGATCGAGGCATGCAGCCGCTGCACCACCCCGGCCAGATCGTCTGGACGGTAGCCCTGCAGCAGCAGCACGAACTCGTCGCCTCCCTGGCGCGCGACCGTGTCGCTGTCGCGCACGCAGGAGCGCAGGCGATCGGCCATGCTCTGCAGCAGTCCGTCGCCGAGCGCGTGGCCGTAGGTGTCGTTGATGAACTTGAACTGATCGAGATCGATGAACACGACGGCGATCTCGCTGGCGCTCCCGGCCGCGCGGCTGATGGCCTGGCGCAGGCGGCCATTGAGCAGCGTGCGGTTCGCGAGCCCGGTGAGCGCGTCGTAGTTCGCCTGGCGTTCGATCTGCGCCTGGTAGACGCGCCGGTCGGTGATGTCTTCGAGCGTGCCCTGGTAGTAGATGGAGCCGTCGGCGACGTTGCGCCGCAGGTGCGCGTTCTCCGACACCCAGATCACTTCGCCATTCTTGCGGAAAGCCTGGAACTCGAAATTGCTGACCGAACCATGGGCTTCGATCTGGCGGCGATACTCGGCCCGGCGCTCGGGCTCGACGTAGAGCTGGTGCTGCAGGTCGTTCATGTCGGCCAGCAGTTCCGCCGGCGAGTCATAGCCGAACATGCGCGCCATCGCCGGATTCACCACCAGCAGCCGGCCCTCGGGCGTCACCTGGAAGATTCCCTCGAGCGCGTTCTCGAAGATGCTCTGGTAACGCTCATTGGCTTCGTTGAGCGCCTGCTCGGCGCGCCTGCGCTCGGTGATGTCCTCGATGAAGCCCTCCCATTTCCAGCTGGAAGTCGGCCGGTCGAAGACGCGCACGGCCCGCTCCGACACCCACCGCACCGAACCGTCTCGATGGCAGATCCGGTACTCGATCGCGATGCGGGCGCCCTCGCCCGTGCCTGAAGCGCTGGTCTCGGCCACGCGCGCGCGATCATCCGGATGGATCAGTTCGTTGTAGCTGATCACGCGGTTGCCGACCAGATCGATAGCCGCGCGGCCGGTCAGCGACTGGAAGCCGCCGCTGACGTATTCCATCGTCCACTGAGGGTCGTCGCAGCACCGATAGACGAAGCCGGCCAGGTGGCCGACCAGCGAATCGAGCAGCCTCGCCACCTCGCTTGGCGATGCCTGCGCGGCCCCTTGCTGCATGCTGTCTCTCTGGACTTCGCCCCGACCCTGGTCCGCGGCTTGGTCCGCATGATCTGCCATTGCGATTCCGGCGGACGATTTGCTGGCCCGCGGCTGTTGCACCTGTCCTGCTTATCGCTCCCGCACGGAAGATCTGAAGGAAATTCGCGGGTTTGGCCGCGGCCGGCAGCCAAAAGCAGACGCAAGTCCGCCCACGCGGCGGCTAGGCCTCGAAGGTTGGGCGCAACACGATGGTGTGGTCGCGGTCGGGACCGGTCGAGATTAAGTCAAGCGGCACGCCCACGACCTGCGCGACGCGCTCGAGGTAGCCGCGCGCGGCAGGCGGCAGCGCGCCGTATTCGCGAATGCCGGCGGTCGCCTGCTTCCAGCCCGGCAGCTCCTCGTAGATCGGCTCGACGTCGGCGAAGGCGCCCGCAAACAGCGGCGGCTCGTCGCTGGGCTGGCCAGCGATCCGATAGCCCGTGCAGATGCGGATCGTGTCGAGTCCGTCGAGTACATCGAGCTTGGTCATGCACAGCCCAGACACGCTCGAATTGATCACCGTCCGGCGCAGCGCGACCGCATCGAACCAGCCGCAGCGGCGGCGCCGGCCGGTCACCGAGCCGAACTCGTGGCCGATGCGCGAGAAGTGATCGCCGTACTCGTCGAACAGCTCGGTGGGGAACGGACCGGCGCCGACGCGCGTGGCGTATGCCTTCACGATACCGAGCACGTGATCGAAATACCGCGGCCCGAGGCCGGTGCCGGTCGCCGCGCCACCGGCCGTGGTATTGGACGAGGTGACGAACGGATAAGTGCCGACATCGACATCGAGCATCGCGCCCTGCGCGCCCTCGAACAGCACGTTCGCGCCCGCCGCGCGCAGCCTGGCCAGCTCGCCCGTCACGTCGAGCAGCAGCGGCCGGAGCCGTTCGGCGTAGCCGAGCTGCTCATCGAGCGTTCGCTGGAAATCGATCGGCGGCAGGCTGAAAAAGCGCTGCAGCACGAAGTTGTGGTAGTCGAGCACTTCGCCGAGCGCGGCTGCGAAACGCTCGCGCTGGAACAGGTCGGCCACGCGCAGCGCGCGCCGCGCAACCTTGTCTTCGTAGGCCGGGCCGATGCCGCGGCCGGTGGTGCCGAGCGCATTCACGCCGCGCGCCTGTTCACGCGCGCGATCGAGCGCGATGTGCGACGGCAGGATCAGCGGGCAGGAGGGCGAGAGACGGAGCCGCTCGAACACCGGCACTCCCTTGTCGATGAGCATCTGCGCCTCGCTAAACAGCGCCTCGATCGACAGCACCACGCCGTTGCCGATGAGGCAGCGGACTCCCTCGCGCAGGATCCCGGAGGGAATCAGCGACAGGATGGTCTTCTGGCCGCCAATGACCAGCGTGTGCCCGGCATTGTGTCCGCCCTGGAAACGCGCGACCGCGCTGGCGCGCTCGGTCAGCAGGTCGACGATCTTGCCCTTGCCCTCATCACCCCATTGGGTGCCGATCACGATGACGAAACGACCCATGGCCGTACTTAACGCACGAGATAGAGCATGGCGAGGCCACCGACCATGCTGAACAGTCCGCCCAGGCGCAGTTCCCGGTCGTCCAGCGCGACGAGCCGCTGCAGCAGGCGCCGCAGCGCCGGCGGGTTCAGGAACGGCATCATCCCTTCGATGATGAAGGCGATCGCCAGGCCGGCGCACAATTCAGACCAGTTCAGACGCAAGCTGCCTCCTCAATGGTGCGCCGGATCGCGCAGGTATCTGTAGAACTCGCCATCAGGCCGGATCACGAGGATATCGCCGTCGCGCCCGAGCACCTTTCGATAGGCCTGGAGCGAGCGGTAGAAAGCGGCGAACTCCGGGTTGACAGCCCAGGCACGCGCGCGGACCGCCAGCGCCTGCGCCTCACCCTCGCCGCGCAGCCGCTGTGCATCGCGCTCGGCGGCGCCGACGATCTCGTCGCGGCTGCGTTCCGCTTCGGCCCGCACCCGGTCGGCGACCGCGGCGCCCGTGGCGCGCACTTGCCGCGCCTGCGCCGCGTAGGCCGCCTGCATGCGCGCGTAGATCGCGTTGGCGAGCTCATCGCTGGGATCGATGCGGCTGACGCGCACGTCTACCAGCGTGACCCCGAGCGCGGCGGCGACACGCCGCAATTGCGACAGCGGCGCATCCGCCAGGCCGCGCGGCGCCACCGTGATCTGCGCAAGCGTGAGATGCGCATAGCTGGCCTGCAGATCGGTGCGCAGCTGCGCGGCGAGTTGCGCCGCGACCTGATCTTCCGCGGCGGGCCCGGAGCCGGCACGCAGGTAGGCGAGCGCATCGCTCACCCGCCAGACCAGTGCGATGTCCACCGACAGGCCCTGCTGCGCGCTGTCGCGGAACGGCTCGGCCAGCAGTCGCCGTGACACCAGGCGGCGGTCGACGCGCTCGATCCGCTCGAACGGCCAGCACCAGTGCAGGCCCGGCGCATAGTCGGCCTGCTGCACCTGTCCGAAGCGCGTGCGCACCGCGAATTCCTGCTCACCGACCGTGAACACGCTGAGCGAGGCGATGACCAGCAGCGCCACCAGCGCGGCCATGGGCGCAAGCAGCCGGTCGTTCACGGGCGTGACTCCCGTTCGCGGCTGCGCTGGTCCGCCGACGGCGCCTTGCTGGCCGCGGCGCCGTTCGCGGCCGCGGTGCCGTTCGCGGCCGCGGTGGCGTTCGCGGCCGCAGCCGCCGGCGCATTGCCCGCGGCCCCG
>JAGWPD010000183.1 GCA_028870705.1 Gammaproteobacteria bacterium | reverse complement strand
CCGGGCACCCGCGGCCACCGCTGGCGTCTTCGGGGCCTATACCTTAGAATGCGCCGCCTTTTTGGCTGGGGTAACATCCTCACGGTGCTGCTTTTTTTGGGTGCTTAGCTCAGCTGGTAGAGCGTCGCCCTTACAAGGCGAATGTCGTGGGTTCGAGCCCCTCAGCACCCACCAATCACATTGGAGCGGTAGTTCAGTTGGTTAGAATACCGGCCTGTCACGCCGGGGGTCGCGGGTTCGAGTCCCGTCCGCTCCGCCACTTAAAGATATGCTGCAAAACATAGGCGACGCACTCAAGGGCCAGCGCTGGCTGGCATTCCTGATCCTGGGCCTGCTCATCCTGGTGTTCGCCCTCTGGGGCACGGCCGGGGTGGTCGACCTGACCTTCGGGAGCCCCAAGTACGGGCTCAAGGTCAACGGCGAGGAGATACCGACCGCGCAGCTCCAGCAGGACTGGCAGGAGCGCCAGTCGCAGTACCAGCAGCAGTTCAAGACTGACATCCCGCCCGCGGTCCGCACGCAGCTGCAGAACAGCCTGCTCGACCAGAAGATCCGCGAGACGCTGATGCGCCAGCGCGCCACCGAACTCGGCTTCCGCGTGGACGACGAGGCGCTGATGAACTCCTATCGCAGTCAGGCCGCGTTCCAGGTCGAGGGCAAGTTCAACGAAGAAGCGGCCAAGGCCGTACTGGCGCAGAACGGGCTGACACCGAGTGGCTACGAGGCGCGGCTGCGCAAGGAACTGGAGATCGGCCAGCTCGAGCGAAGCCTGGAGATCGGTGATTTCCTCACGCCCTCGGAGCTGCAGCGCGCCTTCGCGCTCGAGAACGAACAGCGCGAGGTGCGCTACGCGCTGCTGCCGCTCGCTCCGTACGCAGCCGCGGTCAAGGTGGATGATGCGCGCGCCAAGGCCTGGTACGACGCGCATCCCGACGACTACCTGAGCAAGGAATCGGTGCGGTTGCAATACGCGGAGTTGCGCCTCGACACGATCGCCGCCGGGATCAGCGTGAATCCTGCCGATCTCGAGGCCTGGTACCAGCAGAATCAGGCGCGCTACGTGGAGCCGGAAAAGCGCCACGCACATCACATCCTGATCACCATCGGCGGCAGCAAGGACGCCGCGGCCGATGCCGCCGCGCTGGCGAAGGCGCAGTCGGTGCTGAAGGAGCTGCGTGCCGGCGGTGATTTCGCCGCGCTGGCGAAAAAGTATTCGCAGGATCCGGGCTCGGCTCGCCAGGGCGGGGATCTCGGCTGGGCGCTGCGCGGCGCCTACGTGCAACCCTTTGCGGACAGGCTGTTCGCGATGAAGCCGGGCGAGATCAGCGAGCCCGTCAAGACGCAGTTCGGCTACCACATCATCAGGCTCGACGAGATCCAGCCCGAGCACGGCAAGACCCTGGCCGACGCGCGCGCGCTGATCGAGGGCGACTATCGGCGCGAGCGCGCCTCGGACATCTTTGGCGACCGCCAGGAGCGTCTGCAGCAGAAGATCGAGACCACCAGCGGCGCCGACCTGCCGGCACTGGCGCAGGAATTCGGCATGACCGTGGGCGAAGTGCCCGAGTACACACGCGGCGGCGGCGGCGCGCTCGGCGTGAACGCCGAACTCAGCGGCATCGTGTTCAGCGATACCGTGCTCAAGGACCAGCGCATCGGCGGTCCGGTCGCCCTGGCCGATGACCGGCTGGTGATCGTCAAGGCGCTCGAGCACCGCCTGCCGAAGGCCCGTCCGCTGGCCGAAGTGCGCACCGAGATCAATGCGGCGATCGCGCACGAAGAGGGCACGAAAGCGGCGCGCGCGGCGGCTGAGGCCGCCCGCAAGCGGCTCACGGCCGGCGCGAGCCTGGATGCCATCGCCAGGGAACTGAAGATCACCGCGACGCCAGCCGCCTTCATCGGCCGGGGCGATCCGCAGCCTCCGGCACAAGTCCGCGATGCGGCCTTCGCCGCCACCGGTGTCGGTCCCGGGAAGCCGGCGTACGAAGCGATTGCGATGGATGAGGGCGGCGCCGCGATCGTCGCCGTGCTGTCGGTCAAGCCCGGCGCGCCGGGCGCCAACGCGGCCAATGACCAGCAGTTCATGTTCGGGGTCGGCCAGCGGCATGCGCAGGCTGATGCGCTGGCCTACCTCGCCGAGATGCAGCGGCGCGCAACGATCCGGCGCAATCTGACGATCTTCAACTGAAACCGCGGGCCGGGTGTGCCGTGCCCGGCGAAGGCCGGCGCCAACCCGGTCAGTTCAGGCAGTCATGTTCGCCCGTCAGCGATTCGAGCGCGCGGCAGGCATTCACGGTGCGCGCAGGTCCCGCGGCGGTGGCCACGGTGTCGGTCGCATCGCGCAGCAGTGCGTGCACGCGGCGGGCATCCAGTTCAGGCCTGCGGGCGAGCAGCAGGGCGGTGACGCCGGTGATCTCGCCGGTGGCGATCGAGCTGCCCGACGAGAAATCGTAGCGGCCGCCGGGCGCAAGCGTCAGTACTTCGCGGCCGGGCGCCTGCAACACATCCGGCGGCACGGCCTGGTCTTCGCTGCGCGCCACGCCGAGCACGTTGCGCAGGCTCCCTGGAAACGAGGGTTCCTCTCCGTCCGGGCCGACGATGATGATGCCTGCGCGCATCGCCCGCTCGGCGAGCGCCTCGAGCAGGCGATCGGGCGGGCCGCTCAGGCTCAGGTTGATGATGTTGGCCTTCAGCTCGATCGCGCTGGCCAGCGCCTGCGCAAGCGTGAACGAATTGCAGCGGGCCTCATCGCGTCCCTCCTGGAGCTGCCAGCAGGCTTTCAGCGCCAGCAGCTGCGATTCCGGTGCGACGCCGGCGATGCCGATGCGATTGTCGGCGTTGGCGGCGATGACGCCGGCGATGGCCGTGCCGTGCCGGTCGAGCTGGAAGCGGCGCGCGTCGTCATCGACGAAGTTGCGCTCCACGTCGACGCGGCCACGCAGGTCGGGGTGGTCGCTGGCGAGCCCGGTATCGATGAGCGCGATGCGTATGCCACGGCCGCGCGAGATACGGTGCGCGGCGCTGATGTCCATCCGCGCGTTGCCGGATTGCGCGGCGGCGTAGGGGTCGGGCGGCGCGCCGCGCACGCTGTAATCCTGCAGCGGCTCGGCCAGCGCCACGCGCCCGTCGGCCTGGAGCCGAGCCAGCAGGCGCTCGCGGGTGCCACCCGCGGGCATCGCGTACACGGCGCACTGCAGGTGCAGCAGCCCGATCGGCCAGGCGGCTACCGACTGCAGATGATACTGGCGCTCGAGCGCCCGGAGCGCCCGGCGTGCGCCGTCGCTGACGAGGTAGCCCGCGCCATCGGCGTAGCCGCGCGGTGTGCTGCCGGCATGGAGCGGGCGCTGGCCCGGTTCATTCGCGACGGCGATCACGATGAAGCGCGAGGCATCGGCGCGTGCCGCAAGCGCCAGTGCGTCGCGTTCGCCAGGAACGGCGGGCGGTGTCGAGGCGCAGCCGGCCAGCAGGAGCGTCGCGAAGGTGAACGCCGGGAGGATCGATCGGGCCACCGCCGGTTACCGTGCACCGGGTTCGGCGAAGCGCACGCGCGGATCGGCGTGCAACCGTGCGAGCGCCACGGGCGGAATGTCGGCCGCGCCTGCATCGCGCGGTACCAGCGTGTAGACGCCGGCCTCGCTCGGGCCGCTGGCCACCACCAGGCCGCTCGCCGCCAGGATCTCCTTGACGTCGGCCAGCCGCACCTGGTCATCGAATATCGCCTTGACGACGGGACCATTGCTTCCCGTCCCGGGCGGCGGGTCGGTCACCGTGCGGTAGGCGGCGGGCGGCGGCGAGCGCCACAGCGCCACGCACAGCACGGCAATGGCGGCAGCCTGCGCGAGTGCCACGAACTTCAACCATCGGCCCGTGCGTTCGGATCGCGTCGCACGGGGCGGCGCCGCCACTGGGGCTGCATCATTCGATGCGATCGCGTGCGAATCCTCGATCCTCTTCCACAACCGGTTGAATGCCGCCTGCGGCGCCAGCTCGACGGTGGGCTCGCGCGCAATCGCATCCCGCACCCGCTGTTGCGCGGCGAGTTCCGCCCGGCAGCGCGCGCAGCCGTCCAGGTGCGACTCGAGCCAGGCCGCGTCACGCGCCTCGATGCGGCCATTGACCATCCATGGGAGCAGATCGTGCGCGCGCGCGTGTTCGTTCACGTGTTTGCTCCGGAACTGGCCTCGCCACCGCCTCCCGCGAGGCCGGGCAACAGGTCGCGCAGCTTGGCGCGCGCGTGGAACAGGCGGGTTTTCACGGTGTTGACGGGGCAGGCCATGATCAATGCGATCTCCTCGCAGGAATGGCCGTAGCCATAGGCGAATTCGAGTGCCAGACGCTGCTCGGTCGGCAGGTGCCGCATCGCGAGCAGGATCCACTCCGAAGTTTCGGCCGCGCCCAGCTCGTCGGGCGCCACCAGCGGCTCGTTCTCGATCGGCACCGCCTCGGCCAGCGCATGGCTGCGCGCGCGCAGCGCCTTGAGCGCGCGCCGGTAGGCGATGCCCATGATCCAGGTCGATACGCGCGAGTCGCCGCGAAAATCACCGGCCTTGCGCCACACGACCCACAGCGTGTCGTTGATGATCTCCTCGGCGATCTCGTATCGCCGCGTCAGGCGGGTGAGGAAGCGCGCCAGTCGCCGGTGATAGACGATGTAGAGCTCGCGGAAGGCTTCGCGATCGCCTCCGGCCACACGCGCGAGCAGCCGCCGGTCGCCTTCGTCGCGAGCCTGCTGCTGCTGGGTCGTCGCCGCCGCCATGTGGGTTGGTCAAACCTCGCCGCAATTTACCGGTGGGTGCCCGCACCGGAGCCGGAAGTTCAATGCCGTCTCAAAATGACCAGGCCAGCGTCGCGGTCAGCGGTCCTCCGGCCGGCCCCTGGGAGTACTGCCGGTGCATGGCGTCCTGCACCCAGATGGCGTTCAGACTCGCTTGCCAGTGACCATGGTGCCATCCCAGACTCGCATTTCCGTAGGCGTAGGAGGCGTAGTCCACCCCCTGCGGGTCGTAGAAGCCCAGGCCCACGCCGAGCTCGAGGCGCGGGCGGAGCGTCCGGTGCCAGCCGCCCTCGAATGTATACACCGGGCGATTGCTTGCCAAACCGTCGGTCGCCGAATACAGGTTGAGCCTGGGCGTCCAGGCGATGGCCAGGGACAGCTGGTCACGCCACGCCACTGATACGGCGAATTCGTCGTAGTCATAGCTGACCGGACGTGGGTCATCGCGGTAGACGTAGTGCGTGTAGGCGGCGCTGGCATCGAAGTCGCGGCTGAGCGTTCCCTGCCATTGCAGGTATCCGCCCAGCTCGCCCCGGGCGGCGCCCGGCCTGCGGCGCAGCTGCGAGCCCCACAATCCGCTCGACCACCCGGCCGGAAAACTCCAGTGCAGGTCGGCCTGCAATACCGGCGCGCCGCCGCTCTGCGAGACGCCGCGCAGCACGTAGTCGCTGGTGATGCCCAGCGACCCGCCGGCCGCGGCGTGCGCTGCGGTTCCGGCGCCGAGCGCGAGCAGCGCGCACGCCAGCGGCATGCCTATCCGGCGAATTGCCTGAGCCATGACGGAACGATTGTATACAACCTTCCCGCCGCGCTTCCGGCTAGAAGTAGACGTGCACCTGGAAGAAGCCCTGCTCGAAGTCGGGAGCCTGCGCGGCCGCATCGCGCAGTGTGCGCAGCCCGAGGCGCAACTGCAGGTACTGGATCGGCGTGTACTCCGCCACCACGCTGTAGCGCGCGCGCAGGTCGCCGCCCTGGCGACGATCCGGATCGAGCCACTCGCTGGTGAGTTTGAGATTCGCGCCCGGCAGTGCGCGCCAGTCGGCCTCGAGAAGCGCCGCCGCAATACGCTGCTCCGCGGCGGTGCCGGGCCGCGTGTTGACGAGATCGGCCTCGGCCAGCCAGGTCACCGGCCCGGTGCGTGCGCCGGCGAACAGGCTCGTCGCGCGGCTCTGCTGTCCGCTGCTGTCGTTGCGGTTCATGCCGAGGCCGATACGCCACCGCGACACCAGGCGCACGAGTTGCGCGGTGTACTGCTTGCCGCTGTCGGCCGCGGAGCCGCCCGCGGCGCCGTTGCTGACGGCGAACTGCGCGTCCCAGTCACCGGCGCGATAGCCGAGCTCCAGCGCGTTGTCGGGCGTATCCATGTTGATGCCGGCGACTTGCCGCACGAAGGCCTGCTGGTCCTGCAGGCGCAGGCCGTAGGGCAGTACCATGCGGCCGGCGCGCAGGTACCAGCGCTGCGAACCGAAGCGGTACATCGCCCAGGCTTCGCGACTGACCGCCGTGTCCGGTGCCACCTGTTCGTCGAGGTACAGCAGCACGCGATCCGGCACCGCGCTGATCCCGAGGTACAGGCGCGCCTGCTCGAGGCCGAGCGCAGTGCGCGCCGCGCCGGCGTTGGTCCAGTTCGCATCGGTGCGCAGGTCGCCACCGGCCGCGATGAAGGAGTTGATCTCGCCGGTCCATGCATTCGCGCCGATCGCGACGTGCTGCGCGGGCAGCACGTTCTGCGCCATCGCATTGCCGACGGCGGTGCGCAGGCCGCTGCCGGTCGGATTGAAATGGCACTGCCCGCAGGGCAGGCCCTGCTGCACCGCGATGTATGGCTCGGCGGCCGCGCAGCCACCGACCAGCAGCAGCGCCACGGCGTGGAGAAGTTGCCTGCGGAGCGATGCGTGAATGCGCTTCATGCAAGCCTGGGTGCGCTCGATGCGCGCAAAGGTTCAATGAACCGTGCTGGTGGCGCGCGGTACTTACGCGCGTACACAGGGCACCATTCGTCAAGGGGAACAGCGCATGAACACCACGTGGCTACGCCGCCGGGCGACTTCAACCCCCGTCCTGCTCTGCACCACATTGCTGGCCGCGTGCGGGGGCGGCTACGGCGGCGGTGGCGGTGGAGGCGGCGGTGGCGGTGGCGGGGGCTGCGGCGCCTACTCGTCGAATTGCTCGCCCACCATCACGATCACCAATGCGGCTGGCACGGTCAGCGGCACCGTCACGCTGACGGCGAATGCAACCGCCGCCGGCAGCTACATGGTCAGCAGCGTGCAGTTTCGCGTCGACGGCGCCGCCGTCGGCGCGGCCGACACCACCGCGCCCTACAGCTATGCCTGGAACACCACCACGGTGGCCGACGGCGCCCACCAGATCACGGCGACCGTAACCGACTCGGCGGCGCAGACTGCGACGTCCGTCGCCGTGACGCTCACGGTCAGCAACAACGGCAGCTATGCGGTGACGCTGGCGGCCAGCCAGCTCTTTCCGGCGCCGACGACCACGGCGACCGGCGCGGGCACGATCACGGTCAACTCGGCCACCGGCGCGGCCGGTGGCAGCGTGACGCTCGCCAGCGTGACGCCCACGGGCGTCGAGATAGACGATGCCTACGCGGGCACGCAGGGTCCGACGCTGATCACGCTGGCGCAGAACGGCGCCAATGCCAACCAGTGGGATGTACCGGCGGGCGCGACGCTCACGGCTGCGCAGCTGGCCGACCTCGCGGCCGCCAGGCTGTACGTGCTGGTGCGCACCGCCGCCAACGGCGGCGGTGAATTGCGGGCGCAGCTGCTGCCCGCGGGCTTCTCGCTGAAATTCGCGACGCTGACGGGCAGCGCTGCAGTCCCGCCCGTGGCGAGCGCGGGCAGCGGCCAGATCGCCGTGACGGTCGACACCGCCGGGCTCAGGGCCGCCGTGCACGTGAACGTCGCGGGCATCACTGCGACCGGCGCAGAGCTGGCGAGCGGCGCGCTGGGCGTCGCGGGCGCGACCGTGGCGCCGCTGGTCGTCGACGGAGCAAATCCGAACCACTACTTCGATGATTCGATCACGCTCACCGCCGCGCAGCTGGGCGACTTCAACAATGGCCTCTGGTACGGCAACGTCTTCACGGCGGCCAATCCGGGCGGGGAACTGCGCGGCCAGGTCGCCGATCCGGTGACGCTGACCAAGTTGCAGACGGACATCTTCACGCCGATCTGTTCCGTATGCCACACCGGCGTGGGCGCGGGCCTGCCCGGCAGCCAGAACCTCACCGCCGGGCACACCTATGCGAACGTGGTCAATGTCGCCAGCATCGAGGATGGCACGCTGCTGCGCATCAAGCCCGGCGATCCGGACAACAGCTACCTGGTGCGCAAGATCGAGGGCACCGGGATCGCGGCCGGCACCGTGCGCATGCCGGCCGGTGGCCCATACCTGTCGGCGACGCAGATTGCCGAGGTGCGCTCCTGGGTTGCGGCGGGCGCGCAGAACAACTGAGCCGGGCGCTGGCGGTTGCGCCGCTCGGCAGTGCGCACCGCGACGGCGACCGCGGCGGGTTCGGCGGTGAGGTCGGCGGCTATTCGCCGGCTTCGTCCGCGAAACTCATGCCCACGGTGCTGAAGCCGCTGTCGACATAAGTGATCTCGCCGGTGATGCCGGCGGCGAGGTCGGAGCACAGGAACATCGCGGCATTGCCGACATCCTGCAGCGTGACGTTGCGGCGGAGCGGGGCGACCTTGGCGACGTAATTCAGCATCTTGCGGAAGCCGCCGACGCCGGCGCCCGAGAGCGTCTTGATCGGGCCGGCGGAGATGCCGTTGACGCGTATGCCGGAGGGCCCAAGGTCGTAGGCCAGGAAGCGCACGTTCGCCTCGAGGCTCGCCTTGGCCAGCCCCATGACGTTGTAGTTCGGGATCGAGCGCACCGCGCCGAGGTACGAGAGCGTCAGCAGCGCGCCGTTCCGGCCATGCATCAGCGGCGCGAACGCACGCGCGAGCGCCGTAAAGCTGTAACTGGAGACATCATGCGCGATGCGGAAGGCCTCGCGCGTCGTGTTGGCGGTGAAGCTCCCCTCGATCGCTTCACGCGGCGCAAAAGCCACCGCGTGCACAAGGATATCGAGGTGCCCCCAAGCCTGCTTGACCAGCGCGGCGGCGGCATCAATCTCGGCATCGACGGTGACGTCGAGCGGCATCAGGAGCTGCGAGCCGATCGAGGCGGCCAGCGGTTCGACGCGCTCCTTGAAGCGGTCATTGGCGTAGCTGAAGGCGAGCTCGGCGCCCTGTGCGTGCATGGCCTGGGCGATGCCCCAGGCGATCGAGCGGTCGGTCGCCACGCCAACGATCAGGGCGCGTTTGCCCGCGAGCATCCCCATGCTGCAATCCCCTCTCGAATCTTCCAGGCTCAGCCGCGTGAGCTGACGAAAGCCACCAGTTTCTGTCCGGGGCGGATCGAGCGGCCCGACGCCATGCCATTCCAGCCCAGCAGCTCGCGTACCGTGACCTGCAGCATGCGGGCAATGCCGTACAGCGTATCGCCGCGGCGCACGGTGTAGGTGATCTGGCGGCCGGCGCCGGCACTGGCGCGCGTGCCGGTCGAATTCGCGCGCGGGGCGCGACCCGCGATCACGAGCCGCTGGCCGGCGCGCAGCGGGTCGTTGATATCCATATTGTTCAGCCGCGCGAGCGTGTGTACGTCCGTGCCGAGGCGGTGCGCGATCGCGAACAGCGTGTCGCCACGGCGCACCACGTGCACGCCATGATGGGCGAAGCGCCTTCCGCCCATCCGCCCGGGCCGGTCGAACAGCGCTGCGGCGCGCATCGCCTTCTCCGGCAGCTGGATCGCAGCCGACGGCACCATCAGCGTGCTGCCGACCGCGGGCTTCTCATTGGTCCCGAGGTTGTTCAGGTGCCGCAGCAGCTCCGGCGTGGTTGCATACTGCCTGGCGATGGTGGCGATCGTGTCCTTCCGGCGCACTTCGTAGGCGGCGACGCGCATGCGCTGTTCAGGCGTCAGGCTGAGCAGCGTCTGCTCGAGGCCGTCGGCCGCTTCGACCGGCACCAGCAGGCTGTACGGGCCGGTCGGATCGGTGGCCCAGCGGTGGAAGGCGGGATTCAGTTCGTACAGGTCTTCCTTGCTGACACCGGAAATCTCGGAGACTACCTGCAGGTCGATCTGGCCGCCGGTGTTGACCGGGGTGAAGTAGGGGGCGTCGTCGATCTGGCTGAATTCCAGGCCATAGGCGGCCGGGTCCGCCACGATGCGGCGCATCGCCAGGAGCTTCGGCACGTAGGCGCGGGTCTCGACGGGGAGCTTGAGGTGCCAGAAATCAATCGGCTTGCCGAGCCGCTCGTTGCGGGACACCGCGCGCTCGACGTTGCCCTCGCCGCAGTTGTAGGCGGCGATCGCCAGCAGCCAGTCGCCATTGAACTCGTCGTGGAGCGACTGCAGGTAGTCGAGCGCAGCGCGGGTCGAGGCGACCACATCGCGGCGGCCGTCGTACCACCAGTCCTGCTTCAGGCCATAGGTCGAGCCCGTGCCGGGGATGAACTGCCACAGCCCGGCAGCGCGGGCGCGCGAGTAGGCATAGGGTTCGAAGGCGCTCTCGACCACCGGGAGCAGCGCGATTTCGAGCGGCATCGAGCGCGCATCGAGCTGCCCGACGATGTAGTGCATGTAGTGATCGGCCCGGCCCCAAACGCGCTCCAGGTAGTCCGGGTGGTTCGCATACCAGTTCAGCTCGCGGTCGACCTGCGCCTCATCGACGTCCTCGAGCTTGAAGCCGCTGCGCAAGCGCACGAACAGGTCCGGCGCCATCGGCGAAACAAAGGAGCGATCGGGCAGTTCGGGCGGAGCCACGTCCTGCACCACGGGGTCGGTGGCCGCGACAGTGCCCGTTGCGCCCGCGCCTGGCGCGGCTGCGTCCTCGGGGTCGCTCGCGCCGGCTGGAGCCGCCGCGGCTG
>JAGWPD010000182.1 GCA_028870705.1 Gammaproteobacteria bacterium | reverse complement strand
GGTAGCTGTTGTAAAGTGGCGCGGGGGCGAGCCTGATGATGTCGGGTTCGCGCCAGTCGGCCACGACGCCGCGCGGTTGCAACGCCTCGAACACGCGCCGTGCCCGTTCAGCGCCACCGCGCACGCGCACCGAGAGCTGCGCGCCGCGCTGGGCGGCGTCGGCGGGCGAGACCAGATCGAGCGCCGCGCCGCAGCGCGCACGCAGCGCGCGCGCCAGGTAATCCGTCAGCGTGCGCGATTTCGCGCGCAGGCGCGTCATTCCGGCCGCCGCAAACAGCTCGAGCGAGGCGAACAGTGGTGCCGCCGACAACACCGGCGGATTGCTGAGCTGCCAGCCAGCGGCGCCCGGCGTCAGTTCGAACTCGCTCCCCATGCTGAAGCGCGTGGCCGGATTGCTGCCCCACCAGCCGGCAATCCGCGGCACGGCGGCGTCGCGGCCGTGGCGCTCGTGGACGAAGGCCCCGCCGATCGCGCCAGGCCCGCCGTTGAGGTACTTGTAGCTGCACCAGGCGGCGAAGTCGGCGCCGCTGTCGTGCAGCGCGAGCGGCAGGTTGCCGATCGCGTGCGCGAGATCGAAGCCTACTATGGTGCCGTTGCGGTGCGCGCTGGTCACGATCGGTGCGAGCTCAAAGGCCTGGCCGGTCCGGTACTGCACGCCGGGCCAGAGCACCAGCGCCAGCGACTTGCCCGCCGCACCGATCGCGGCGTCGATGTCCTCGGTGCGCAGCAGCTCTGCGCCCGCGCGCGGCTGCAGTTCGATCAGCGAGCTCGCCGGGTCGAAGCCATGCCAGCGCAGTTGCGATTCGACCAGGTAGCGGTCCGAAGGGAAGGCGCCGGCCTCGATCAGGATGCGGTGGCGCTCGCGCGTCGGCCGGTAGAAACTCGCCAGCAGCAGGTGCAGGTTGACCGTCAGCGAGTTCATCGCCACGACTTCGCCGGGCTGCGCGCCGGCCAGTCCGGCCAGGAGCGGCGCCAGTCGCTCGGCGTAGCCCACCCAGGCGCGCCGGCCGTGTTCGTGGCCGAGCACACCGAGCCGCTCCCAGTCCTCGAGTTCTTCGAGCACGCGCGCGCGCGCGGCGAGCGGGGCGAGGCCGAGTGAATGCCCGCACAGGTAGCAGAGCCCGGCGCCCGCCGCGTCGCGCGGCAGCGCGAAGCGCGCCCGGAAATCGCGCAACTCATCCGTGCGATCGAGCGCGACGGCCTCGTCGTGCAGCGCGCGTACCCGGTCGCCCGCGTTCACGGTGCCTGCACCGGATACAGCAGCGGGCGCGACGGCAGGGCATCGCCGGCCAGCGAGGCGAATTGCAGCGCCAGCAGGCAGGCGCCGTCCGCCACCCCATCGTCGATGTAGGCCAGCTCGGTGATCGAGCACTGCGGGCGGCGCACCGCGGCGCGCGCCGACTCGCCCGGGGCAAGGCCAAAGAACTCGCGATGCGCACTCAACATCCCCTGGTCGGAAGCGCGGTCGGCGGAAGGCACATCGAGCACCAGGTGTTCGATGCCGCGCTCGACCAGCCACGTCGCTGCCGGCAAGGACAGGAACGGCGCGGGCGCGGCGCGATAGTCGCGCTGGCGCTTGGCCGGCGGGTTCGGCAGCGTGCGCACGATCAGTGCGATCGGCTCGAAGGGCAGCGCTGCGGGCCAGGCGCGCGCGAGCGCTGCGCGCGTGATCAGCAGGTCGCCGGCGAGCGGCGGCGGACGGCTCCCTTCATCCTGCGCTCCGGCCCGCGTCGGCGTGACGGTCACCAGCAGCGCGGGCAGCAGGCGGTCCGGAACCACGCGCCGCACGTCGAAGGCCTCGAGCGTGACATGTCCCGCCGACTCCGTGTGCGTGCCATCGCAGTGCGGGGTGAGGGAGATGGTGCTGCAGTTGCAGCTGCCGCCGCGCCTGACCTGGCCGACGAAGCTGCCGCTGGCCAGCGGTTCACTGTGCGCGCGCGGGGATTCGAACCAGCGCGGACCCGTGCCGTCGAAATCCACGCCGATCGACAGGTCATGCGGATGGGCGAGATCGACCCGCAGCTCGCGGCCGCCGATCGCGAGCGTGGCCCATTGCGGCCCGGAGGCGCCTGTGTGCACTGTCTGCATGGAATCCCTGAGGCTCCTGTCGACAAACGCCGACAGCTGATAAATCCCGACGCCCTCGCGTATGTTACGCAAACCCGGGTGCGGGCCGCGACCAGTCGCGCCCGTGGAACTGCCGGGATCGAGGACGCGATTTGACCGCCACCACCTTCCGCCCGCCACTGCGCGCACTGATCGCGCTGTTCGCCCTCGCGCAGCTGGGCGCCTGCAGTCACCTGCAGCGGCTCGAGCCCTCGCACTGGAATGTGCACATGCCCTGGCGCCATGCGCCGCCGCCGCCCGAAGCCCCCGTCAACGAACTGGTCGTGGAGGCGGCGGGTAGCTCATCCGCACCCGAGTTGACGCAGACCTGGGATCGCAACACCCTGCGCGTCGCGCTCGACCGGCTCGCGGGCGAGGGCGATCTCACGCTGCGTCCGCTGCAGGGACATGGCTGGCCGATCCGCATGGAATTCGCGGTCCTGCCGGGTTCGTTCCAGCGGCTCGAGGTGCGCGGCGACCAGCGCGTGGTCATGGCCGTGCCGGCCACCGGCGCAGTGGCGGTGTTGCAGGTGCCACAGGGCCTGTATGCCTCGACGACGACCGAGCTGAAGCTCCACTACGGCGCTGCCACGCAGTGACAGTTCCGGTGGCGTAGCGCGGGCCCGGGCTCGGGCGCGTGCACCGGGCGCAGGCTAGCGCTTGCGGATCGAGACCACAGTGGCCTTGTAGCGGTCGGCACGCAGCAGCGAGTGGCTGTGCTCGATGGCGGTGCGCTGCATGTCGTAGGTGGTCTCGCGCACGAACAGCAGCGCCTTGCCTGGCGAAGTATCGAGGATCCGCGCCACTTCCTCGCTTGCGGTGGTCGCGCCGATTTCCTCCTCGGCCCAGTCGAGCTTGCGGCGATAGACCTTCTCGAAGATCGCGTACAGCGAGGACTTGCCGAGATCCTGTTTTTCCAGGTTCGGGAACAGCCCCGCCGGCAGGTAACTGGTCACAAGCGCCACCGGTTCGTCGTTGACGTAGCGGAGCCGCCGCAGCGCGAACACGGGATCGCCGGCGTTGAGGCGGAGCGACTGCGCGGTCTCGGCATCCGCCGCGGTGCGCTTCAGGCTCAGTACCTTGGCCGACGGCACCAGCCCGCGCCGCCGCATCTCCTCGCTGAAGCCGCGCAGCTGCTGGAAGTTCCAGGGCACCTGGCTCGAGCCGATGACCGGGCGCTTGCCCTTGGCGATGACCAGCAGCCCCTCGGCGCGCAGCTTCAGGAAGGCCTGGCGCACCGGCATCTTGCTGATGCCGAGCGCGGCGGCGATCTCGCCCTCGGAATGGAACACCTCGCCTTCGCGCAGGGCCTCCGACTTGATGTGCGCCCGCACCTGGTCGACGATCTGCTGGTAGTAGGGCACGTAGCTGTCGGTCTCGATGCGCAGATCGAGCAGCAGCGTGCCCACGGCCTTGTCAGCGGCCCGCTTTCGCATGGGTGTCGCGCATCCTCGCCGCCGGCGCGCGGGTGGCGCGCCGGTCCAGCGACAGCATTATACCTCTGGAATGCAAATGTACATATGATACTATGTTGTTGAGAGGCGGCCGCGAGCGGCCGGGCGGGGGGAATGCAGGCGATTCAACGTGACGAAAGGGGGCGTTGGCCGCTGCTGATCGGCGCTGCGGCCGCGTGGCGGCGCCGCTATCGCGGGGGCACCAGGCCATGCTGAACGCAGCGCCGCTCCGGGTGACGGAAGGCCGCTATTTCCAGGATGTGATGGCGCAGCCGCAGGCGCTGCGCGCCACGCACGCGTGGCTGGCTGAGCCCGGCCGCTGGGGGCAGGCGCAGCAGTTCATCACCGCGCGCGACTGGAAGCGCATCGTGCTCACGGGCATGGGTTCCTCGTACCACACCTTCCATCCGCTGCACCTGGCGCTCATCGAAGCCGGCCACAGCCCGGTGATGATCGAGACTTCCGAACTCGTCCACTACGGACTGGCGCTGTGCGACGAGCACACGCTGGTCATCGCCGCGTCACAGTCGGGCGCCAGTGCGGAAACGCTCCGCCTGCTGGAACTGAACCGGCGCGCGACGGTGCTCGGCGTGACCAACACCGCCAGGAGTGACCTGGCACGCGGCGCAGGCCTCGCGCTACTGGCACAGGCCGGACCGGAGCATTCGGTCTCCTGCAAGACCTATGTCGCAGGAATGCTCGCGCTGCAGTGGCTTGCGGCGCTGTTCGCGCGGCGCGACGAACAACAGACACTGGGGCGGCTCGCGGCCGCCGCGGAACTCGCCGCGGAATACCTGCAGGGCTGGCCTCAGCATATGCAGGCGCTCGCCGGGCGCCTGCGCGGCAAGCATCACGTGTTCTTCACCGGGCGCGGCAGCTCGCTGAGCGCCGTGGGTACCGGCGCCCTCATCATGAAGGAAGCAACGCGGCTGCATGCGGAAGGCATGAGCAGCGCCGCCTTCCGCCACGGTCCGCTGGAGATGCTGCACCCGGAAATGTGGATCGGCGTGTTTGCCGGCCCTGAGCCCACGCGCGCGCTCAATCGGCGCCTCGTGGCTGACCTCGTTGCCAACGGCGGCTACTGCGACGAAATAGGCGTGGCTGCGGGGCAGCGTCCGTTCCGTCTGCCCGACAGCGATCCGGTGCTGCAACCAATACTCGAGATCCTGCCGGTGCAGATGATGACGCTGGCACTGGCCGCGCTGGCCGGCCGCGAAGCAGGGCATTTCGAGCGCGCCAGCAAGATCACGGACACGGAATAGGGGGAGAGAGCTTGAGCAACAACCAGCAACGCGCGCGCAGCCTGTTCATCGTCGGGCTCGTATTCGTGGTCTTCATCGTGATTTCATTCGTCACGAACATACTGGGTCCGTTGGTGCCCTTCATCATCCGCGACTTCCACGTCTCCGAGGGCATGGCGGGCACGCTGGCGCTGGCCTTTTTCATCGCCTACGGCGTGTTTTCGATCCCGGCGGGCTTCCTGGTCGAGCGCTGGGGCGAGAAGCGATTGATGGTGACATCATTCGTGCTGTGCGCGGCCGGTGCACTCAGTTTCGCGCTTGCACCGACTTACCCGATTGCGATCGCCTCGCTATTCGCGATCGGCGCGGGTTTCGCGGCTTTGCAGGTGGCGATCAATCCGCTGCTGCGCGTCGCCGGCGGCGAAGAGCACTTCGCCTACTACTCGGCTTTTGCGCAGTTCATGTTCGGCGCCGCGTCGTTCGTGAGTCCACTGGTGCTCCAGTACCTGCTTGACCACCTGAAGCCCGGTGCGCCGCAAGGCCCAGCCGTAAGCCTGCTGGCCCGCCTGACGCCCGCGGCGCTGCCGTGGGCATCGATGTACTGGCTGTTCACGCTGGCAACCGCGGCCATGATCGTGGTCGTGGCCATGGTGCGGTTGCCGCAGGTCGAACGGACGGCGGATGAGTCGGCCGGTACGCTTGGCATGTACCGCGAGCTGCTGCGCAACCGCGTCGTGGTGCTCTACTTCCTGATGATCTTCACCTATGTCGGCTGCGAGCAGGGCACGTCGGTGTGGATGTCGCGCTTCCTCAACACTTACCACGGTTTCAACCCGGAGGCACAGGGCGCATCCGCGGTGTCCTATTTCTGGGGTTTGATGACGATCGGCTGCCTGATCGGCATGCTGCTGTTGAAGCTGTTCGACAGCCGTCGCGTCCTGATCGGCTTTGCCTCCGGCGCCATCGTCATGTTGACACTGGCGCTGTTCGGACCTGCGCAGGTTTCACTGCTGGCGTTTCCGGCCGTCGGCCTGTTCGCCTCCATCATGTGGCCGACGATCGTGTCACTCGCGTTGAACTCTGTGCCGGCACACCACGGTCCGTTCGCCGGCATCCTGTGCACGGGCATCATGGGCGGCGCCATCGT
>JAGWPD010000181.1 GCA_028870705.1 Gammaproteobacteria bacterium | reverse complement strand
CGGGCTGTGGCGCCGCCGCCCACCCGTTGCCGCCTGCGGGCGCGGCGCTCGACGCCGAGCGGCGCGCGTGGGCCGGCGACGACCCGGTCAGGCTTGTGTTGTTCGGGATGTTCTTCGAGGCGCCGGCGCTGCGGAGCGCGGCGCGCTGCTGAATCAGCCGGTGGAGGCCGGCCGCGCCCCGCCCTTTGCCGCCTGCCAGCGCTCGAGGATGCCGCGCGCCTGGTTGGTCGCCGGATCCATAAGCCGTGAGTGCTGCGGGGTCTTCGCGGTGAGTTCGATCACGTAGCCATTCGGATCGCGGAAATAGATCGAGCGCACGAACTCGTGGTCGGAGATGCCGCGCGTCTCCATGCCGCGGGCCTGGCCCTTCGCGAGCATCGCCTCGAGCACCGGCGGCTCCACCTCGAGCGCGATGTGCAGGTCGAAGTCGTGCTGCGCCTTGAACTCGAAGGGCAAGTCCGGCGCCTCGAAGAACGCCAGGTAGGAACCGTCGTCGAGCCGATAGAACGTGTGCAGCACCGAGGTCGGGCGGCCGGTCTTGGTCGCGCGGATCTCCAGGCTCCCGCACAGCGGGAGCCCGAGGAAATCCTCGTAGAACCGGCGCGTCTGCTCGGAGTCGCGGCAGCGATAGGCGTTGTGATGCAATCCCTTGATCATCTCGACTCCTGCGGCGGGCGACCGTGGCTACAGTGCGGTCAGGGCCTTGTCCCGGTTCGGCTCGATCATGTACTTGTGGAACACTTCGTTGATCTTCGACCAGTGCTTCAGCGCCTTCATGTTGTTCATCCAGCGCGTAATGTTCGGGTAGACGCCGATCTTGCAGGAGACGCACTCGCCCGAGTACATCATCACGCTGCCGAGGTAGTCGGCGATCGTGATCGCATTGCCGCACACGTAGTCGTGGTGCGGGCCGATCAGGTGCTCGTCCAGCACCTTCAGCCAGCCGAGCGCCTTGTCCCGGCCATAGGCGATCGTGCCGGCCTGCACGGCCTCGTCGGCCCGGCGCATGGTCGGGAAGATCTGCGGATAGATGAGGCCGTAACAGAAGTCGCGATAGAAACCGGTGTTGAACCAGTCGAGCCGCTCGTTGACGCGCGCCCGCATGTGCGGTGCGCTCGGATAGGCGTCCGAGACATTCATGTCGGCGAGATACTTGAGGATCGCCGATGATTCGGTGAGCCGGAAATCGCCATCCTCCAGCACCGGCACCTGGTGGCTCGGATTGATCGCGCTGAAGGCGGGCTGGTACTGCTCGCCGGTCTGCAGGTCGACGAGCTGGTATTCGAGCGGGATGCCAGCCTCGGCGGCGAACAGCATCACCGGCCGGCTGGTCGTGGACACAGGATGGTAGTAGAGCTTCATGGGGATTCTCCCGTGGGCGAATGGTGGCCGGATCAGTCCCGGCTTGCTCGCGCCAATTGTGCCACCGTGCAGGGTTGCCGGGGTACTGCGATATCATGGCGCGATGACGGCCCCGCCCCTGCTCATGGCGATCCTGCTCGGCGCGGGCGTGGCCGCTGCGGCCCGTGCCGACGCGATCGACGACTACCTCGTGAGGGAACAGGCCGCGCGGCAGATTCCCGGCATGGCGGTGGCGATCGTGCGCCACGGCCGGATCGAGCGCATTTCGACCTACGGCAGCGCCAATCTCGAGACCGGCACGCCAGTTACCCCGGATTCGATCTTCCCGATCGCCTCGGCCGACAAGGCCCTCACCGCCAGCGGCGTGATGAAGGCGATGGAGCTCGGCAAGCTCCGGCTCGATGAGCCGATCCAGAAGTACCTCGACGTGCCGCTGCCCGGCGTGACGCTCGCGATGCTGCTGAGCCACACCTCCGGGATCCCGGACATGGACGTGGCGCTGGCGCTGCGCTACGGCTCGCACATGTTCCAGCACTACACCACCGCCGAGCTGCTCGATGCGATCCGCAACGCCGGGGTCGAGGCCGCGCCCAACGAGCAGTACTCGTACTCGGATTCCGGGTTGCTGCTGGCGCAGCTGGCGACGCAGCAGGCGGTCGGTCGGCCGTGGTACCAGTTCATGCAGGATGAGCTGTTCCATCCGGCCGGCATGGAGCACGTCGTCAATTTCGATCCGCACGCGCTGATTCCGCACCGCGTATCCGCCTACACCTTCGACGAGCGCCAGCAGCTGGTCCGCGACGACCGCACCGAGGTCGAATTCGGCGAGCTCTACAACGACATCGGCATGACGGTCGGCGACTTCGCGCGCTGGCTGATCACGCTCGCAGGCCGCGGGCCGTTGAGCGCGGCGAGCATCGCGCGCATGACCACGCCGGCGATCCTGAGCGATGGCACCGCGGCGCATGAAATCTACTCGTTCAGCGGCTACGGGCTCGGCATCGGGCTCGACGACCTGATCGGCCACACGCTGTGGCTGCACACCGGCCACAGCGGCGTGGCCTGGATCAGGATTCCCGACCTGGATATCGCGGTGGTGGTATTCACCAACCTCGAGCACCCCAAGGGATCGGATGCGGCCGGCCTGGCGCTCGCGGTCGCGGGGCTGCTCGAACCCTCGGTGTCACTGCGCAAGCTGCCGGCCCTGCCGGGCAAACTGCCGGCCGCGGCGCAGCCGCTGCGCCACGACTACGAGCAGTTCTACGGCGGCGGGCCGGACCTGCGACGCTACACGCATCACGCCCGGCTGACGATGTGGCAGAACCGCGATACCTTCGCCGATCGCCGGCCGCGCATCGGCGCCCTCAGGGATTGGCAGCTGCTGCGCCATGCGCCGACCGACGGGCAGGACAGTTACCTGTTCCGGGCAACGCATGAGCACGGCGAGATCTACATCCGCTTCTCGCTCGACCGCGACGGGCGGATCGACCGCGTCGTCTGGTGGCACCTGTAGGGCCCGCTCACCAGCGCGAGCCATCGTCCGGCGGAAATTGGCCCTGCAGGATCAGGTACAGCTCGCGGGTGTAGCGTTCGGCTGACTCCCTCGACATGTGCGACCACTCCGGCAGCTGGTAGTTTTCGGCACGCAGCTGCGGGTAGTCATCGTAGTAGATGCCGGGCACGCGCACATGCGCGATCAACGGGTCCCAGGCGGCCTGGCGCGGGAACGCGCCCGTCTCGTACTGCAGGTATTCCCCGGTGCTGGGTTCGCGCACGTAGACGACCGTGACGCCGCGCGCGCGCAGCCGCGCGACCGCAGCGGCATTGCGCGCGATCTGCAGGTACAGCGTCTTCTCCTTGTCGACCAGTTCCGCGGCCGTGGGAGGCGGGTCGTGGAAATCCTCGGCCCAGATACGCCGCGCCAGCGCGCGGTAGTCCGGGTCGGTGACGAGCTTGGTCCACATGTAGTTGTTGCGGTCCGGCCCGACCTGCGTGAGCTTGCGCACCCGCGTGCCGCCGCGCATGCCCGCGCGCAGCGGCCAGTCCTGCCGCCTGATCACCGTGAACAGTGCGAAATCCGGATCGTAGAAGGCGAAATACGGTTCGACCAGGTGCATCGACAGCCACTTGCCCACCCAGTCGGATGGCGAGTGCTTGCGGCAATTCCTGAAGTTGGCACCCATGAATTCGAAGCCGCTGAAGAACAGGTCCGGGGCGACGCCCACCAGCACGCGGCCCCTGAAGTTCTGATCGTCCGCGAGGTCTTCGAGCGGCGTGGTCGGTGAAGTGCCATTGAGCGCGAGCTGGATCGGCCTCCGCCCGGACAGCTCCTCCCACACCGGCAGCTGCACGTCGAAGAAGGTGCGCGAGGCGCCGACCAGCACGGTCGCGTCGCCCGCGCCCTGACCGATCCGCAGGCGCTGGCGCGCCCACAGCATGGCGTCATCGCGATTGCCGGGAAGCGCGCCGAATTTCCGCCAGTGCCACTCCCAGCCGCCGATCAGCAGCGCCGCCAGCACCAGGGCGCCGAGCAGGATCGCTCCCCAGCGCTGCGCGGGAATGTCGCGCACCGGCACCGGCTGCGCCACGCCCGGCCGATCGGCCGCGGTCAGGCGCCTAGAACTGGAAGTAGATGAAGGCATTGCCCGCACCCTGCGAGATGGCGATCAGGTAGATCATGAGTCCCCACGCTGCGCCGATGGCCGGCGTCGGCACGCGCGCCAGCGCCGACTCCAGCGTGCGATCGCGCATGTACCAGTGCACGCCCACCAGTGCGGGGATGATGGTCGCGACCACGGCGAGGTACACGCTATCCAGGATCGGCCCGGCAGCGGGGTTCAGCCCCAGCATGCCGTGCAGCACGTTCCAGGCGATGGTGAAATCCTTCGCCCGGAAGAACACCCAGGTCAGGTTCACCAGCGCATAGGTGAGCAGCCCGAGGCCGAACAGCGCCAGCGGCCCCGGCCGGAAGCCCGCAAACCATGAGCGCAGGCGCCGCTCGGCGATGAGATAGATGCCGTGCAGGCCGCCCCATGCGACGAAGGTCCAGTTCGCGCCATGCCACAGACCGCCGAGCAGCATCGTGCCCATCAGCGCGAGGTTCATGCGCACCGGCCCGTGGCGGTTGCCGCCCAGCGGGATGTACAGGTAATCGCGCAGCCAGGAAGAGAGCGTGATGTGCCAGCGCCGCCAGAAATCCGAGAAGCCGACGGCCGCGTAGGGGAAACGGAAATTGTCCGGCATGCAGAAGCCGAGGCACAGCGCCGCGCCGATCGCGGTGGTCGAGTAGCCGGCGAAGTCGCAGAAGATCTGCCCGCTGAAGGCGAGCGTCCCGGCCCAGGCATCCAGCGTGCCGGGAATCTTGTCGCCGTCGTACACCCGCTCGGCGGCACCCGACAGGAAGCTGTCGGCGAGCACGACCTTGTTGAAGAGTCCCAGAGTCATCAGCGCCAGACCGAAGCGCAGCTGCTGCGCGCTGGCGCGCCGGGGCTGCGCGAACTGCG
>JAGWPD010000180.1 GCA_028870705.1 Gammaproteobacteria bacterium | reverse complement strand
TGTCGTTCTCGAGCGGGAGCGTGGCCTTGTCGCCATTCGTCGCACTGAAGATCTGCACTGTCCGGTAGGGCGTATTGGTCAGGTTGTTGACCTGTAGCAGCACCGACAGACCCTTCGCTTTGCCGCCCTGCATTTCGTAGCCGGCCTGGAAGTTGACGGTCTTCTCGGCTTTGATCTGCGTGTAACCGACCTGATCGAAATTCGCGATGATCTCGCCGGTGAATTCGGAACGATAGGTTTCGGCTACACGCACCGACAGGCCATGCTTCTCGTAGTACAGGGTCAGAGCCGCAACGTCCTTGGAAAAGCCAGGAAAGGTGGTCGGTGAATTGGGGACCTTGCTCAGCAAATCTGCGGGCACGTAGTTGGACGTGTAGGCATAGCTGGATTGCATGCCGAAACCGTCCAGGGCGGACGAAAGCAGCGAACCATCCAGCGTCAGTGACAACTCGTAGCCCTGGATCTTGCCACCTGAACCGTTCTGCGGTGTCGTAAAGGAACCGATGTTGGAGATCGGCTGCCTGCCGGTGCTGACAAAGCCCGAAAAGTCGAAGTTCGTTACATCCTGCGAGTAGATGTATCGGGTCAGGTTCTTGTTGAAGAGCGCCAGCGAGAAGTAGCTGGCCTTGCCGAACATTTTCTCAAAGGAAATGTCTTCGCCAATGGCAATGTAGGGCTTCAGGTTCGGATTGCCGCCGCTACCAGACCACAGGGCGGGCCCGGTCTGCGCCACCGAGGCCGACGATGCTGCTTTCTCGTCGTCGATGCGTCCCCGCATCATACTCTTGGCGGCACCAACGCGTAGGTAGGTGCGCTTGCCGAAATCGGCCACGAGATTGAGGCTGGGCAGGAACTCGTCGTAGGACGCGCGGCCGCTGGCCGTACCAGTCGGTTGCCCCGAACTCGGATCGGTCAGGATGGCGTTGGACGATTGATTGGTGTGCACCCACTGCACGCCGATATTGCCGCGCAGCGGTACCGAACCCATCGCAGTATCGATGTCGAACTTCACGTAGACGACGGGTACCTTTTCCTCCACATAGTAATTGCGGTTGTAGTCATTGGTGCCCTGGTTGGGCACCAGGTACATCTGGCTCGCAATCGCGTTCAGCACGTTGTAATTGATGATCCCCGGGATGCCGGCGTAGCTCAGCGACGTCGGGCTGAGCAGCAGCGAGGAATTTACCGCCGCATACGTCGTGTTGACGTAAGGTCCGCAGGCGGCCTGAATCGCCGGATCCGTGCTATTGCAGCCATTGCCGTTGAGGCTGGCGAAATACACCGTCGCCGACTTGACCTTCTTGCGGTCCGAGTAATCGACGCCGAAATCGACGCTCTTGAACCAGCCACCGACCGGGTGAGTCAGGTCGAGCCGTATGGCCTTGATCGTGTCCGTCTGGCGGTCCCACTCTTCACGGCCATCGTAAGAATAGGCGTCCGGGTCCGTGAACCCGACCAGGGTGGGATCGGCGAGGTTGATCGGCACACTGAAGGTCGGATATCCGCCGGTGGGTGGAATGTTGAAGCCGATATTGTCGACTACCACGCTCTTTGCACCGGTGAAGGTGTACGCGTCACGTACGTTGTCGCGCGCGTCGGAGTACGACAGGTCACCGATGAGCGTCCAGTTCTTCGGCAACTCGATGCGGTTGTTCCAACCCACCGACAGGCTTCTGGTTTCGGTGTCGTTGTACAGGTTCTGCATGATCGGCTTGATGCCATTGAGCGTGCCGCTCGTGACCACCTGGTAGTTGCCGTTGGCCGTGGTGTTCGCGCTGCCATAGCTGATGCCATCCCAGGGACTGCTCGACCACTGCAATCCGTTGAGGGCCGTTTCCTCGGAATACTTCGAATAGAACAGATCGAGCTGGCTGTGAAAGCGATCATTCGGTGCCCACTCGAGCACGCCCATAAGACCGTCGCGGATCTGGCTCATTGATTTGGCGCGCACCTGCATGCCTTCCTGCGTCATGGCCAGGTCCGGGTCGCCCGGTACCGGGCCTGACCAGCCCTGGCCCTGGAATGAATTGCTGCCGGGCGGTCCGTTGTTGATGCCCCACCACCAGGCCTGGTACTGCTTCTCCTGCACCGGCGAATCTAGGCGCGCGACGCCAAAGGCGACGCCGAGCGTGTGGTCCATGAACTGGTCGACCACCGAAAAGCTGAGCCGGTTACCGGAAGTACCGATGCCGCGACCCGGGTTGAGGTCGCCGTTGCTGTTGTGCTCGCCGCGCGCGTTCGCAGCCATCATGAAGCCCTTCGCGCTCAGCGGCTTGATCGTCTCGAGGTTCACCGTGCCCGCCAGGCCCTGGCCGATCAGGCTGGCATCGGGAGTCTTGTAGATCTGCACCGCATTGATCAGTTCCGCCGGGAACTGGTCGAACTCGACGCCGCGGTTTTCGCCAGTCGAGGCCTGCTCGCGGCCGCTCAGCGTGGTGCCGCTGAAATCGGCAGCGAAGCCGCGGATCGAAATGTAATTGGAGCGGCCATCAGAACGCTGCGCCGCAAGTCCGGGCACGCGCGCGAGGCTGTCGGCGATACTGAGGTCGGGCAGCTTGCCGAGATCTTCGGCCGAAATCGTCTCGATGATGTCGTTCGATTTTTCCTTCTGCGCGATCGCCGACTGGATACTGCCGCGGATGCCGGTGACGATGATTTCTTCGAGCGGCGGATTGTTCGCCGCGGGCGCAGCCTGCGCATGAGCATGCGGGGCAGTGCCGACGATGGCCGCGGCGACAGCCGCGATGATCTGGTAATTGGCCTTGGAATCCGGGTGCTTGTCCCGGGCCGGGTTGAGAGAGAGAATGGCCGCCTTCTTCACGTAGTCCCCCTTGTACGATGGATGCAGCAGGTGGAAAGGAATCCAGATTGCCAGGATCGCCGCCGCAGCTAATTGTTTAACACAACCCGTTTTAGACCGAAGATCCCCGACCCGAAACGACCGATGTCTTTTTTAGGCAACAGCTCTGCGCGAAAGATGGAACCCTTTCCACTGTTGCGGTGGGAATCTACTCAGGGAGCCCCGGCCTGTCAATAGGTGACGGCCGTGCGAACCCGCTGCAATTGCGCGACGCTTTTGGGCACGCAGCCGCGTTGGGCGCGCTGCCGCGGCCGTGCGCGTCCGGGCGGCAGTTGCGGCGGCTTGCGATCGGCATGGCCGTGTTGGCCGGCGTGCTCGCGAGTTGCCGCAGCGGCCCGGCCGCGATGCAGCCGCCGCCGTTGGCCGCGGCTACCAGGGTCGATCAGGTGCAGGTCTGGGTCACTACCGCAGACCGTCGCCGGTTGCTGGAGCGCGAGCATGATCTGGCCTTGGCCGGACAACCCTTGCAGCCGCTGCTGATCGACGTCAACGAGCACAAGCGCTACCAGGAAATGGTCGGCTTTGGCGCCGCGGTCACCGATGCCACAGCCACCGTGCTCGACACGCTGCTGAAGCCCGCGCAACGCAAGGCGGCGCTGCGCGAATTGTTCGGACCCCCGCCGGGCATCGGGCTCAGCTTCGTGCGCGTGCCGATTGGCGCTTCCGATTTCTCCTCGTTCCATTACAGCCTCGACGACCGCCCGCCGGGCGAGACGGACCCGACGCTCGCGCACTTTGCTTTGGACGCAAACCACACGTTGCTGACGCCACTCCTGCGCGCCGCGCGCTCGATCAATCCGCAACTCAAGATCGTCGCCTCGCCATGGAGCGCACCGGGGTGGATGAAGGATTCCGGCAACCTCGTGGGCGGCACGTTGCTACCCAACGCCTATGGCGCATTCGCGGACTACCTGCTGCGCTATGTCGATGCCAGCGCTCAGGCAGGCGTACCGATCTACGCGCTGACGGTGCAGAACGAACCGGGTTTCGAGCCTACCGACTACCCCGGCATGCTCTTCGATCCGGCCGCCCGCGCCCGTTTCATCGCCGACTATCTCGGTCCGCGGCTGGCGGCGCGCAAGCATGCGCCGTTGATTCTCGACTGGGACCACAACTGGGACAAGCCCGAAGCACCGCTCCACGTGCTCGCGAATGGCGACGCCGCGCGCTACATCGCCGGCGTCGCCTGGCATTGCTACTACGGCGACGTCCGGGCGCAGGACCAGGTGCATGAAGCCTTCCCCAGCAAGGACGCCTATCTCACCGAGTGCTCCGGCGGTGGCTGGTCACCGCACTGGAGCGAAGCGCTGCGTCAATTCGTCGGCCAGCTGATGATCGGTTCGACACGCGCCTGGGCGAGGGGCGTGATCCTTTGGAACCTCGCGCTCGACGAGCATCACGGACCGCACGCCGGTGGCTGCAAGAACTGCCGCGGCGTCATCACGGTCGACTCGGCCACTGGCCAGGTGACGCGCAATGTCGAGTATTACAGTCTCGCGCACCTCAGCCGCTTCGTGCGTCCCGGCGCCCACCGCATCGAATCGAGCGAACCCGAGGCGGGACTCCAGAACGTCGCGTTCCGCAACACCGACGACGGTTCACTGGTGCTCCTGGTGCTCAACGGCAGCTCGGAAGAACGCAGCTTCTCAGTGCGCAATGACGGCCGGAACTTCAGCTACCAATTGCCGCCCGGAGCTGTGGCAACCTTCTGCTGGCGACCGGCAGGCGTGGCGAGCCCGCGCAGCTAGCCGGTAGTCAATCGGCGCTGGCGCCGCGCGGCGGCATCCCGCACCTGAAACTGCCTGCCTCGTCGCTGCTTCCCCGCCCGCGATATTGCGCGGTGCGCGGATACGGGCACAACGGGCGCGTGCGCAGCAGGGCTCGCCGCGGGTCGTCGTCCTGGAACTTCGTGGCCAGGATGCGCTGCGGCGCAATGCCGCGTTCCCTCCAGCGCTCCAGCGCGGTCAGCATGTCGAATGTGTTGGGCCCGGGCCCGCCGCCGCAGTGGCCCATGCCGGGCACCATGAACAGCCGGTAGTAGCCATCGACCGCGGCTTCCTCGCCGCGCGCACGCGCCAGCGCGTGCACGCGGTCGTGATACTCGATGCTGGCGCGCGGCGGCACGTCGGGATCGCTGTAACCGTGGTAGTGCAGGAGCTTCCCGCCACCGCGCTGGAACGGGCGCAAGTCCGGGTCGACCGCGTCGAGCGCTCCGGCCAGCAGCGCGTCGATGCGCGGCGGTGCGGCGTGGAAATCGAAGCGGCGGAAGTCCCAGGCCGGGTCGCCGTCGACGAAATACCGGAAGAATGGCAGGCCCAGTGCGCCGTGCGTATTCTCGGCGGGCGTGGGCGCGACGATCCATCCACCCCACAGTTGCGCTTCTCCCCCGCGTTCGAGCCCCGGGTAATAGCCGGCGCCTGCTGCGGCATCGGGCCCGGCCCACAGCCGGCGCACTGCCTGCACCTGCGCGGCGCTCAGGCATGCTCGCACCGGCGCGGCGCCGCACTGCAGCGCCACCGGATCGAACTCGCAGCGGCGCGGATCCTCGAGCACGCCGTCGCGCACGCCGTCGAGTGCGTCGCAGGCGCGATTCACGGCCTCGCCCACGAGCTGCGCCTGCGCCGCCCCGAGGCGGCTCGCCGGGTCCCCGTACAGCGTCGCCACCACCCACAGGTGCGCGCCGACTTCGTGGTGCGTCTGGTTGTAGTCGGGGTCCCCGGCGACGATTCCGTCATAGTCGCGCGGATAGCGCTGCGCCTCCATCAGCGCTTCCTGCCCGCCCTGCGAACAGCCGACGAAATAATTGTGGCGCGGCTTGCGGCCGTAATAGGCCGCGGTGATCGCCTGGCCCGCCACTGCCGTGAGGTGGATTGCGCGATGGCCGTAGTCGATGATCTTTTCCGGGTGGCCCTGCGCGAACCGGCCGACGCCGGCGGCGTTGTCGTGGCCGGTATCTGTGGCGGCGGTGGCGTAGCCGCGCGCGAGCCCCGCCTCGAGCGCCGCGCGCGGGATCTCGCCGGCGAGTCCACCGTTGCCGACTCCCTGGAACCGGCCGTTCCAGCGCGCGGGCGGTGGCAGCCACAGCTCGGATCGTATGTTCGAATCCCGCGTCGGCCGCAGCGTGAAGCCCACGCGGCAATAGGGCGGCGCCCCGGCGACCGCCACGGCGCTGTCGACGCGCCCGCCCTCGAGCCTGAGCGTGGCCAGCGCGGTACAGCCCAGCGGCGCCGCGGCGTTCGCGGCGTTCGCGGCCAAGGCAGGCCGGAACGCCGTCGCCAGGGCGAGCATCGCCAGCGCGCGCAACATGGGCTGATTATAGCGGCCGCGGCGCTGCCGCCCCGCTCAGGGCTGGGCGACCGAGGTCTCGTCCGCGATCATGACCTCGAGGCGCTCGAGGTCGGGAATCCAGGGCGTTTCATTCAGCATGCGCACGCGGCACACCACCGGCTCGCCCTCGTGCACCGCGGCGCTCATGTCGGGCTGGATGACCTCGGCGCTGACGCGCACGAGCTGCGGAAAACCCTGCGACACGAGCGCGTAGGCGCCGGCGTCGAGCCGTTCACCCAAGGCATGCAGCACGACCATGCGCGTGCGCGCGCTGACCGCGGGAATGGGCTGGCCGCACAGTCCTTCGAAGGAAACCAGCGGCACCTGCCGGCCGTTCCAGCTCACCAGCCCGAGATACCAGGGCGGCGCGCCCAGCATCGTCGCGGGCACCTGGTAGCTGGCGATCTCGGCCACGCAGGCGCGCGGGACCAGGAGCCGTCCGCTGGCGAGCGGCACCAGCAGGCTGTAGATCTCGCCGCCGGCCTCGTTCATCGCGACCCGCTCACCGCGCGGCACCCTTCGCCTGCCGGTCACGACGCCGCGCGACCAGCGGCGCGATCGCATCGATCAACTGGCTTTCCTGGTACGGCTTGCCGAGGTAATCGTCGACGCCGAGCTCGATCGCCCGCGCCCGATGCTTGTCGCCGACGCGCGAGGTGATCATGATGATCGGCACGTCGGCGAGCCGCGGGTCGGCGCGCACCTGCGCGGCGACTTCGTAGCCGTCCATGCGCGGCATCTCGATGTCTAGCAGGATGATGTCCGGCACGTTGTCGGCCAGCAACGCGACCGCATCGGCGCCGTCGCGCGCGGTCATGACGCGCATGCCGTTGCGCTCGAGCAGCCGCTGCGTCACGCGTCGCACGGTGATCGAATCATCCACCACCAGCGCGAAAGTGCGCCGGTCGCCGCGCTCGCGCAGCGGCACCGGCGCGGCGCGCACGCGCCACTCGGCGCGCACCAGCGCGGCGATGTCGAGGATCACGACCACGCGCCCGTCGCTGAGGATCGTCGCGCCGGAAATGCCGCGGATCGAGGCGATCTGCGGCCCCAGGGGCTTGACCACGATCTCGCGGCTGCCGATCAGCTCGTCGGCCACCAGGCCCGTGGAATGCTCGCCGGCGCGCACCAGCACGACCGGAATCGCGGCATCGGTCTCGGGGAGCGGCGCCGCCTCCATGCCGACGTAGAGCGCCAGCGGCTGCAGACGGTAGCGGTGCTCGCCGTAATTGAAGGTCGCGCTCTCGCTGCGCAGGTGCGCGGCCACTTCCTCGCGCGGGAGCCGCACCACGCCCTCGATGGTCGGCAGCGGCAGCGCGTACAGCTCGTCGCCCGCGCGCACCACCAGCGCGTGGCTCACCGCCAGCGTGAGCGGGAGGCGGATGGTGAAGCGCGTGCCCTGGCCCGCGCTGCTGTCCATGTGCAGCGCACCGCCCAGCTTCTTGATCTCGGTGGCGACGACATCCATGCCGACGCCACGTCCGGCCTGCTGTGTCACGGCGCCGGCGGTCGAGAAGCCGGGTTCGAGAACGAGCTGCATCACGTCGTCATCGGCGAGCACTTGCCCGGCCTGGATCAGGCCCAGCGCCTGCCCCTTGCTGCGGATCGCCGCGAGGTTCATGCCGGCGCCGTCGTCGCTCACCTCGACGATCACCTCGGCGCCCTCGCGCTGGAGTTTCAGCCTGATGTGCCCGGTCGGGCTCTTGCCCTGGGCGGTGCGCGCCGCCGGCGCCTCGATACCGTGCACGACGGCGTTGCGCAGCAGATGCTCGAACGGCGGCAGCATGCGCTCGAGCACCTGCCGGTCGAGTTCACCCGCGGCGCCCTCGACCACGAACTCGGCCTGCTTGCCGGTGTCGGCGGCGGCCTGGCGCACGATGCGTGCCAGCCGCTGCACGTGGCGCTGGAACGAGACCATGCGCGTGCGCATCAGGCCGTTCTGCAGTTCGGTCACGGTGCGCGACTGGAGCTGCAGCTGGTTCTGCGCCTCGCCGACCAGGCTCTCGATGAGCTGCTGGAGGCTCGCGACGTCGTTGGCGGATTCGGCGAGCGCGCGCGAGTACTGCTGGATCGAGGAATAGCGGTCGAGCTCGAGCGGGTCGAAATCCTGCCGGTGGCCGGCTTCCTGGTCATGCCGGTGCAGCACCTGCGCCTCGGTCTCGAGCTCGAGCTTGCGCAGCTGCTCCTTGAGGCGCGTGACCGTGCGCGACAATTCCGCCAGGTTGAATTCCACCGAGCCGAGCTGCTGCTCGAGCCGCGCGCGCGCGATGCTCACCTCGCCGGCGTTGTTCAGCAGCTGGTCGAGCAGCTCCGCGCTTACGCGCGCCATCTCCCCGCGCTCCGCTCCGGCGACCGGCTCGCGTCCCGGCGGCACCGGGGCAGGTTGGGCGAGTGGCCGCGCCTCCGGGCGCACGGCCGGCGGTACGGCGATTGGTGCGGGCGGCACTGCGGGCGGTGCAATCGCGGCCG
>JAGWPD010000179.1 GCA_028870705.1 Gammaproteobacteria bacterium | reverse complement strand
ATCGAGCCCGGTCGCGGGATCCTTGTAGCCGGCCAGCGCATTGGCGACCGGCTGACCAAACATGTCGTAGGTGATCTGGCCGGTGTTGTCGCCGAGGCCTCCGGCCTGGTCGAACAGCTTCACTTCGAAGCCGCCCAGCCCGGGCTCGTTCGGCGCCAGGATATCCACACCACCACCAGCGTCATTTTCGCCGTTGAGCGGATTGTCGTCCTCGAACACGAACACCGTCACCTTGGCGGTGGGGAGCGGTGTCGGCTGCAGCGACACGGTGAGGCTGGCGCTGGCGCCCAGCGCGATCTGTTCGCCTGAAATCTGCGCACCACCCATCGCGTGACCGCAGCCGTAAACGCCTTGCGGGTACCCGCCGTCCGGTCCGCCCGGCGTCCAGTGCACGCTGGTCGGGTCATAGTCGCCGCAGTCGGTGGCGATGTTGAACTGGCGGCTGCCGTCCGGAGACCCGCCGGCACCACTGATCACCGGATTCACGCCATCGCCAGGCAGCACCGAAATGTAATAGCGCTTGCCTGGATCGAGATACACCTGGTCGGGTGTCACCGGCACTTTCCGGTCCGTGTCGGTGCGGCATACACCGTCGCCAACGTCACAGGCGACGGCGGTAGTCGCGAGGATGGTCTGGCCCTGTTCGCACGAGACCTTGCCGACGCAGCCCGTGGCGATCACCGGCATATTGGAAGTATGGAAATTGTAGCCCAGGCTCTGCACCGGCAGCGGCGGGCAACCGGCCGGACGCGGGGTTGAGTTGACCTGGCAGCGCGGCTCCACCCAGAAGGTCCGGTCCTCTTCGATGATCCAGCGATAGTCCTCGATGGCGCCCCCGTTTCTTGCGTCGATGACCTTGAGACCCACATGGCTCGCGGGCATGAAGGTCAGCGTCACCGTAGCGACGCCGCTCTGGGTACCCTGCGCATTCTTGGCGCGGTAAGTGAAGCTATGAGTACCGGCGCTCACCACGGTGGCGCTGAAGGAACCGTCGGTCTCGACGTTGACCGTCAGTCCGGCATCTGGCGTCACTGTGGTGGTATCAACCGTCAGGGCCAGGCCACTCGGATCGGTATCGTTCTCGAGTACGCCCGGAGAGCCGACCCGCAGGCGCGTGGCAATGTTGCTCGTATAGGCATCGGCTGCTGCGCTCGGCGCGGCACCCAGGCATGTGCCCGTGCACGCCGCCAGCGTGACGGTCGCACTCTGGCCGCTGCACGCGGGTGGCGTGCCGGGGACCACGGCGACGTTGGCGCAGTAGGTGAACGAGTCGGAAGTCACACTCGCACCGGGGACGTAGCTGAAGGTGCCGTCCGCATTCAGGGTCAGGGTGCTGCCGGCACCGGTGGGCGCGGCGAGCAGCGAGACGCCGTACACGCCGACATCGTTGGCGATCAGGCCCTTGGAAGAGTCGGAGATGGTCAGCGTGTTGCCAGCGACCAGGAAATAACTGTCTGGATTGGCGACCACGGTCGTGGCGGAGGCCGCCGTCCCGGCGCCCGCCGTGGCCCCCGCCACGTTGAGGTAGGCGAGCATGCCGCCGTCGCGCTGATTGTTGGTTGAAAGACTCAGCTGGCGATCGTAGACCGCGTAAGTTGCGGGCGTGTAATTACCGCCAGCCTGCGCCGGCTGAATGCCCACGTCGTAGGTCTTGCCCGCGGCGAGGAATACATCGGTCTGCACCCTCGGCGTACCGGGGAGCAGATTGCCGTCCTCCGCAAACAGGGTGAGATTGCGCCCGACCACGGCCGGTACGTGCATGCGCAGGCCCGCATTCACAAATCGCAACAGCACCCGGCCGTTGCCCGCGGCTGCCGTACCGCCAACAGTTGCCGGCGTCAGCAGCGGCAGCGCCGACAGTGCCGGCTGGCTCTTGTCGAAGGAGACACCGTTGATCAGGTAGTAGCGCGGGTCGTAATTGACGGCCGGCGGATAGCATGTGTTGACAATGCCGACCGGAGCGGCGGGATTCCCGCATTGCCCGACCTGACCCGACCAGACTCGTGTCTCGAGGAAGCCGGAGGTCGACACGGCCGTGGCGACGGCGCGGTTCTGCACCGGATCGATCTCGCTGAACAGCAGCGTGGCATCGGCATCGTAGCCCACGCCGGCGTACGCCTGCGCGGCCGCACTGGCCGTCGCGGGTGTGGTCACCACCAGCACACCATACAGCCCCATCGGGCCCTGGATGGAGGGATGAGTGCCCGATTCGATCAGGTAGGTACCCGGCCTCAGGTGACTCCAGGTCAGTGGCGTGGCCGAGCCCGCGGAGACTTCAGTCGCGAAGGATTGCACGCGCTGCGGCTGTGCGGGCGGGCAGAACGTACCATTGCCGGCCGGATCGCCGCCGGCGAGGCAGCTGTCCGGCACGGCCGGACCAGACCCCGGCCACGTGACCCCGATCGGCGCATGGCTCGGACTGTCCGTCTTGACCGGCGCGTCACCCAAGCCGCCACCGACCTGGCCGACGATCACGATCGAGGTCGGAATCGCGCTGCTGCCGAAGCTCAGCGCATTGGTGAGATTGATCGTGAGGCTGGTATTGGGGCCAACGTAGGGCACCGTGATCTTGACCGGGGACCAGCCGGCATTGGTGCTCAGTGCCGCGCAGGCAGCGGGGTTGGCGAGCGTGGACTGATCCGGCTGCGACGCGTCGCAGGCATATCCCCACATCGGCACGCTCTGCCCGTCGGGCAGCGTGATCTGCGTGGGCGCCGCTGTGAGGTTGACGGCCTGTGCCGCGGCGGTCGCGGCGGACAGCAGGAGAACAGTGGCCGCGAGTCCGGAACGGAGCACACCGGCCTTGGACGAATTAGCACTCATCGCGGTTCTCCCAGTTTCCTATTTCGATTCGTCGATTTTGTAAGCGCGCGGATCGACCAGCATCATCATCATCATTCCGCCCGGGAAGATGTTGTTGGTGGTGATCTCGCGCTCATTGTGCGAATGCCACATGAACGCAAAGCCGGCTTCGTCGGTCGGACTGTTGGCGACCGTGCCGGACGGAGGAATGGGCGTGCTGCCCACGGCGCGCGTGGTTGCCTCGCCGCCCAGATACGGACTGCCACCGTACCAGGCCCCGTTGGCGACGATGTTCGGGTCGGGCAGCGTCATCGGACCACCGCTCCCCACCGAACCGAACGGCCGGCTCTCGAGCGGTTTGTCGTGATCGCCGCACCACTCGAAGTAGTTCTGGGCGGTGGGATCACTGGTGTAATACCCGTTGTCATCGGGAACGCACGGCGTGGTATCGCCCGGGTAGCCGTGACCGAACACATCCCAGTTCAGCCCCTTGCCGGTCCAGTAAAACAGACCGTCGAGCGTCTGGCCTGGTGTGCTGGTCGTGGTGAACAGCAGCGGTCCGGCCAGGCGTGCCTCGGACTCGCCATTGATGATCTTCGGCGCGAGCAACAGATTGCCGTCGCGCGCCAGGATCCTGACGTGATTGCCGTGCTCGTGCAGCGGATGCTGCCAGCGCCCCTGCCCGATCACGCGCAGCAGCGTGACCTCGCCCGGATGCATGTGTGGATTGCCATTGTAGGGCTGGTGCGGGTATTGCGAGGCGTACGAGGGATCCATGTCGTCCGGCATCGAACGGCCGTTCACGAGGAAATACGCCGGCTTGTAGCGCTCGGTTTCGACCGAGTTCATGTTCTGGGGGCAGCCCGTGCCGGTGCAGCCGGCAATCTCTTCGGCGGCACGGTGGATCTTCGGGTCGATCGTCGAGAGCTCGAACAGATACTCGCGGTCGTAACAGGTCGCGCTATGGTCGTAGGCTGCGCGTGCCAGCCGAAAATCTTTCTCGACGCCCTGGCCAAAATCGTGGGCTCGCGCCGTATCGTTGGTGCTGATTGCGGCGCAGGCGCCGGGTATGGTGGCCGGCAGCACGATGATCGCGCCATAAAGGCCCATTTCAATCTGCAGGTCGGCCTGGGTGCCGCTGTAGTAGGCGTGGGTGCCCACGCTGTTCGCCTTGAACTGGTAGGTGACGGAACCGGCGACCCCCGCTTCCTTGGTCAGCAGTCCGTCGACACCGCCAGTCGCGGTCACGTCAAAGCCGGGAAACAGTATCGAGGTGTTGCCCGCGCTGGCTGGCAGAGCGTTAGTCAGGTTGACCGTCACATTATCGCCTTCCGTGACGATCAACGTCGGACCCGGCAGCTGCATGTCAGGACAGGTCGCACCGACCATCCCGCCCGGAGCAAATGCAGTCGGCGGCGCGCTGCAGCCATAGCCCCAGGTGTAGATCGCAGCCCCGTCAGGCTGCGAAACGTAGGCAGCCTTCGCGTCCAGGTTAAAGACCGGATTGGTGGTCGCGCCGGTAATTCCGGGCGCGGCTGCCTGGGCGCTTGCTGCCAGCAGCGCGGTCAGGGCAATCGACGGTGCTCCGAGGAGCGCCCGGGCCAGTAGATTCTTCTTGGTGGCACGCATCGCAGCTCTCCTAATTCGAGCAGGCTTTCGTCGTGGGGTTGACTGAATGGCAGACGTTGACTTCGGTCATCAGCCCCCCGAAATTCTCGGCATCGTTGGACAGGTGGTCGAGGTTAGGTGTGTACAGGTAGAAATGCTGTCCCGCCGAATAACCGGTGGCATCCAGGATCACGTCGATCGACTCGCCGCCGGCGAGCGTGATCGAATTGGTGTAGTAGCTCAGGTCATTCCCGGCCAGATCGCGCAGCAAGCGCGCATTCAGACCCACCACGTGCATCGGAATGCCGAGCGACGCCAGGGTCTGGTACTCGGTGACGTCGAGGTCGGCGATGCGCAGCAGCGCCCGCCCGTCGACGGGAATGTTGATGATCGTCGGCATGGGCTGCGAGCTGTGCATGGTGCCGTCGGTCGATTGCGTCTGCATCGTGCCGGGCTGCACGGTATCCGGGTAACTGCGCCCGTTCAGCAGGAAGTACTTGTCCTTCAGATCGGTGAACGACTCGGGATTGAAGGTCATGCCGACGAAGTGGAAGTTCGGATCGAACCCGTGAATCTGGATCGGGTATTCGACGTCGTAGGCGGTCGAGCCGTCACCGTCGTTGTAGGTGTACCGCTTGGTCTGCACGCCGTCCACGAAGCCACCCTTGATGTTGTTGTCGCCGCCGGCCGGCAGCGGGCTCGAGCATTCGAAATCGCTACCGCAACGGGTGCGCAGATCGCCCTGCTGGGCAACCAGCGCCTGATAGAGCGTCGTGGTGTTGGGCACCCGGTTCTGGCGCGGGCGCACGTACAGCTGGCCGACCATGCCCATCTGCGGGTGCTCGGGGGGCGAGATGTGGCAATGCCAGAAATACGTACCGGCGTCGGGCGCCAGGTAGTAGTAGCTGAAGCTGCCGCCGACGTTGATTGCGATCGACGCGTACGGCACGCCGTCGTAGAACGCCGAAGCGTTCGGATATCCGTGGAAGTGCACCGTGTGCTGTTCGAACAGGTCGGGGCGCATCACCTGGCCGACGTTGGTCAGCGTCAGGAAGAATTCGTCGTCTTCATCGATTGCCATCAGTGGCGCCGGCATGTTGGCGTTCATCACGCCCACGTCCATGATCAGCCGCGGATCCACATGACCGTCGAGAGGCGCGCCCGCGGTGCCGCTGCCGTTATTCGCTTCCACGTCCGGCACCAGGCCGATGGCGCCGTTGAACGTGTAGTCGGGCGTAGGCGCGCCAATCGCCACATCGGCGCGCACGACGCCGCCGGTGAGATTGGACTGATTGAAGACGCTGGCCAATTGCGTGCCGGGCAGGCCGTTGACCTGATCGGCCAGTCCCGACAGCGGACCGAAGCCGAACAGGTAGGTCGGTGTCCCATCACCCATGGTCGCGAAGCCGTCGCCACCGGAGATCTGCTGGCACTTGATGCCGCCGCCGTTGTCAACGTAGGTGACCTGCAGTTGAGTGCCATCGCTGCGCGTGATGGTCTTCGCGGATGCTGACGGCCCGTTGTACGGCTGCGAAACATCCGTCGCATGCAGCGTGGTCGATGACGGGCACTGTACGCGGAAGCTCTGCGCCACTGCCGCAGGGCCGATCGCCGCCAAGAGCAGTGCGGTGATTCCGCTCCCGAGAATTCGTCTGCTAACCATAGAGCCTCCCTCGTGAACTTGCGGCGCGCGCGGCGTACCAAGCCTCGGATGCGGCGAAAGCGGCGCTGCGCGGCCAATCGCATGCGAGGTGCCGGTGCATCGTCTTGTCAGCCGCGCAGTTGTTATTCGAAGCATGAACATCGCGCTGTCTGCGCTCTCCCTTGCAAACGGCCTTCAGGCTATCGCAGGGAATGAGCGCGACCAATGCGGAGGCGTTGGCAGCGGCCTACTCATTTCACGCATGCGCGGTACGCGGGTTTGGTGGCAGAGCGAGCTACTCAGTAGCACGCTCCGGCTCTACGGACGGGTAGTTATGTCGAGGCT
>JAGWPD010000178.1 GCA_028870705.1 Gammaproteobacteria bacterium | reverse complement strand
TCGCTGTGGCGCGCCGGCGGCGCGCTGCTGGCCGAGCACGGCGGCGCCGGGCGCGGCGCGGCGGCGCTGCATGGGTTCCTGGCGCTGATCGAGCGGCTCGGGCGCGACCTCGAGGGCATGCCGCTGCACGAGCAGGTCGACCACGTGATCAACAACAGCGGCCTGATCGAGCATTTCCGCAAGGAGAAAGGCGATCGCGGCGAGGCGCGCATCGAGAACCTCGCCGAACTGGTGAGCGCGGCGCGCGGCTACGCGCCCGAGGGCGACGATCTGCCCCCGCTGCAGAGCTTCCTCGCGCACGCGGTGCTCGAGTCCGGCGAGACGCAGGGAAGCGAATGGGATGACTGCGTGCAGATGATGACGCTGCATACTGCGAAGGGTCTGGAGTTCCCTGTGGTGTTCCTTGCAGGCATGGAGGACGGGTTGTTCCCGCATCAGCGCTCGATCAACGACCTGGCCGGCCTCGAGGAGGAGCGGCGGCTGTGTTACGTGGGCATCACCCGCGCGATGCGCCAGCTCTACCTCAGCTACGCCGAGCAGCGCCGGCTCCATGGCGTCGACAGCTACAACGTCGCCTCACGCTTCATCCAGGAACTGCCGCCGGGCCTGCTCGAGGAGGTGCGCCCGCGCATCCAGCTCGCGCGCCACGGCTTCGGCCCGCCAGGCGCCGGCCGGCGTGAGGACGTCGGCGCGGCCGCGGGCATGTTCCGCAATCCCGTGGAGACCACGCCCGGCGGCATGCGCCTCGGCAGCCGCGTGCGCCACGGCAAGTTCGGCGAGGGCGTGGTGCTGAACCTCGAGGGCCAGGGGCCGCACGCCCGCGTCCATGTCAATTTCGAACAACAGGGCGCTAAATGGCTGATGCTCAGCGTCGCGCGGCTGGAGCCGGTCTAGGCTCCGCGCGCGACGGGGGCCCTGGGACACGCATGGTGCAACGATGAAAATCCTGATCCTCGGCGCCGGCCAGGTCGGCCGCACCGCCGCGCAGAGCCTGGCGGGCGAACCTGCCAACGAAGTGACGGTGATCGACGTCAATGAACCGGTGCTGCGCGAGCTGCAGGACCGCATCGACATCCGCGCGGTGGCGGGCAATGCCGCCTACCCCTCGGTGCTCGAGGCGGCCGGCATCGCCGACACCGACATCCTGATCGCGCTCACCAACAGCGACGAGGTCAACATCGTCGCCTGCCAGATCGCGCAGCTCCTGTACCGCACGCCGACCCGCATCGCGCGCATCCGCGCGGCCGAGTACACCTCCCGCCCGCAGCTGTTCGCCGAGGGCGGCCTCGCGGTCGACGTGTGGATCAGCCCCGAGGAACTGGTCACCGACTACATCGCGCACCTGCTGTCGAACCCCGGCGCGCTGCAGGTGGTCGATTTCGCCGACGGCCGCGTGCAGCTCGCCGGCGTGCGCGCGCAGCCCGAGGGCCTGCTGGTCGGCAAGCCGCTGCGCGCGCTGCGCGAGCACCTGCCCGATGCCGACATCCGCGTCGCGGCCATCTACCGCGACGGACGGCTCCTGCCGCCGGCCGGTGACACCGTGATCGCCCAGGGCGACGAGATCTTCTTCGTGGCCGCGCGCGATGACCTGACCAAGATGCTCGCCGAACTGCGCAAGCGCCTGCCGAAGGTGCGCAAACTCGTGATCGCCGGCGGCGGCAACATCGGCCTCCGGCTGGCGCGCACGCTCGAGCACAGCCACCAGATCAAGCTGATCGAGCGCGATCCGCGCCGCGCGCGCCGCGCCTCGGAGATCCTCCAGCACGCGATCGTGCTGCAGGGCGATGCCGCCGACGAGGAGCTGATGATCGAGGAGAACATCGACAGCGCGGACGTGTTCGCGGCGCTGACCAACTCCGACGAGGCGAACGTCATGGCCGCGATGCTGGCGAAGCGCCTCGGCGCGAGCCGCGTGATGGCGCTGGTGAGCCGCTCCGCCTATGAAGAGCTGATGGAGAACCGCAACATCGACGTGGTGATCTCGCCGCAGACGATCACCATCGGCTCGCTGCTGGCGCACGTGCGCCGTGGCGATGTGGTGCGCGTGCATTCGCTCCGGCGCGGCGTGGCCGAGGCCATCGAGGTGGTCGTGCACGGCACCGCGGAACGCTCGCGCGTCATCGGCCGTCGCATCGAGGATGTCGAGCTGCCGCAGGGCGCCAGCGTGGTCGCGATCGCGCGCGGCGAGCAGGTGATCATGGCGCACCACGACACCCTGATCGAGAACGAGGACCACCTGATCGTGTTCGTGGCCGACCGGCGGCACGTCGAGGCGGTCGAGCGGCTGTTCCAGGGCGAGCACTAGGAACCACGGCCGATGCGATCGCTCCTTGGTGTCGTGCATCTGCTCGGTTCGGTGCTGGCGCTGTTCTCGATCCTGTTCATCGTGCCGGTGGCCACGGCTTTCGTGTACCGCGAGGCTGCGCTGAACGCATTCCTGGTCAGTGCGGCTCTCGCGCTGGCGGCCGGACTGGCGATCCGGACGCTGACGCGGCGCTACCGCACCGAGCTGAAGGCCCGCGACGGCTACCTGCTGGTGACGCTGACCTGGGTGGCGCTGGCCGCGCTCGCGACCGTGCCGCTGCTGCTGGTGCTGCCGGGCCTGTCGTTCACGCATGCCTTCTTCGAGACCATGTCGGGCCTGTCGACCACCGGTGCGACCGTGCTGGCGGGGCTCGACTCGCTCCCGCGCTCGGTGCTGGTGTGGCGCCACGCGCTCAGCTGGCTCGGCGGCATGGGCATCATCGTGATGGCGGTGGCGATCCTGCCGCTGCTCGGGATCGGCGGCATGCAGATGTATCGCGCCGACACGCCCGGCCGCGCCAAGGATGCGAAGCTCGCGCCGCGCATCGCGCAGACCGCGCAATTGCTCTGGCTGGTGTACGCCGGGCTGACCGCGCTGTGCGCGCTGTGCCTGCGCGGCGCCGGCATGGGCTGGTTCGACGCGCTCTGCCATGCGTTCTCGGCGCTGTCGCTGAGCGCGTTCTCCACCCACGACGCCAACATCGCCTGGTTCAACTCGCCGTTGATCGAGGCCGTGCTGGCGGTGTTCATGCTGCTCGCGGCCATGAACTTCGCCACGCACTTCATCGCGCTGCGCAAGGGCGAGGCCGGCACCTACAGCCGCGATCCGGAAGCCAAGTGGCTGGTGCTGTGGATCGGCTTCAGCATCATCGGCGTGAGCATCCACGTGTGGCTGGACCATATCTATCCGGACTACGCCACGACCCTGCGCTACGTGTCCTTCAACCTCGTGTCCGTCGCCACCGGCGGCGGGCTGTACAGCGCCGATTACGGCCGCTGGCCGGTGTTCGCGCCGATGTGGATGCTGTTCCTGAGCTGCCTGTGCGCCAGCAGCGGTTCGACGGGCGGCGGCATCAAGGTGTTCCGCGCGCTGGTGCTGCTGAAGCAGGCGGTGCGCGAGATGTTCTCGCTGGTGCATCCGCAGGCAGTGGCGCCGCTGAAGATCGCCGGCCAGCTGGTTTCGAACCGCGTCGTGTTCTCGGTGCTCGCGTTCATCTTCCTGTACTTCATCACGATCGTCACGCTGAGCTTCGCGCTGCTGCTGTCGGGGCTCGATTTCCTCTCGGCCGTCAGCGCGATCATCGCCAGCATCAACAACGTCGGCCCGGGGCTCGGCGCGGTCGGTCCAGGCAGCACTTACGGCCACCTCAACGACTTCCAGCTGTGGATGTGCACGCTCGCGATGTTCCTCGGGCGCGTCGAGATCTTCACGGTGCTGATCCTGTTCACGCCGGCGTTCTGGCGCAAATGAAGCTGCGGCCGCCGGGCCTGCGCGTCACGGCCGGGGTGAGCGCGGACGACCGGCGCTTTCTCGCTGCCGGGCGCCAGGTCGAACAGCACAGCGCCGGATTGCAGAAGGAACTGCGGCTCGCGGACCTGGTCAGCATCCAGATCCTCAACGTCATCGCCTTCACGTGGATCGGCACGGCCGCGCAGGTCGGCCCCTCGCACCTGGTGTTCTGGCTGCTCGGCGTTACGCTGTTCTACATTCCTTCCGGGATCGTCGTGGCGCATCTCGCCCGCGAAATGCCGCTCGAAGGCGGGCTGTACCAATGGGCGAAACTGCGCTTCGGGCCGCTGGCCGGATTCCTGGTCGCGATGAACGTCTGGCTCAACAACGTGTTCCTGTTCCCGACGCTGAGCCTGGCGATCCTGCAGATGGCCGGGTACGCGCTCGGTCCGGGGGCGGGCGCGTTCGCGGCGAACAAGCTGGTGATCCTGGCGATGAGCCTCGCGAGCACCGGTGCGTTGATGGTGGTGGCCTGGCGCGGTCTGGCGATCGGCAAATGGGTCAACAATGTCGGCGGGGCGGGTTTCGTGCTGCTGTTCGTGCTGGTGATCCTGGCTGCCGTGCCGCGCTGGCAGGCGGGCAGCTCGGCCACCGCGCCCGCCTCGCTGGCGCTCCCGGCGCTGTCGCTGCTGAACCTGAACCTGCTGGCCAAGATGGGCTTTGGCGCGTTGTGCGGCGTGGATGCCGTGGCGATCTTCGCCGGCGAGTACCGCAGCCCCGACGGCGCGCGGCTGATCCGCCGCTCGATCTGGGTGTCGGCGCCGCTGATTGCGCTGCTGATGATCCTGGGGACCGCGAGCGTGCTCAGCTTCACGCGGCCTGATGCGATCGACCTGATCGCGCCGGGCATCCAGGTGTTGAATGCCGGCTATCCCCGGCTGGTGGCGATCGCGGTGGCGCTGCTGATCCTCGCCACGCTGGCGCAGAAGTCGTTCTACTTCAGCGTCATGGTGCGCCTGCCGATGGTCGCCGGCTGGGACCACCTGCTGCCGGACTGGTTCTGCCGGCTCGACGCGCGCTACCGCACGCCGCTCGGCTCGGTATTATTCGCAGGCGCGGTCATCATGCTGCTCACGCTGCTGGCCATCGCCGGGGCGGGCAACCAGGAGGCTTATCAGTTGCTGCTCAATGCATCGTTGCTGTGTTTTGCGGGCGCTTACCTGGTGATGTTCGCGATTCCGCTGCTGGCGCGCGGTGAGCGGCCGCGCTGGGAGGTGCGGCTTGCCGCCCTGGCGGGGCTCCTGATGACGCTGCTGTTCATCGTGCTGTCGGTCTTCCCGGTCGTCAGGGTCGAGCATGCCGGCCAGTTCGCGGCGAAGCTGATCACGCTCATCGGCGGCCTGCAGTGTGCCGGCGTGCTGTACTTCTGGCGGGCCCGGCGCGCGCTGGCCGCGCGCCAGTCAGCCAGGCTGGCCGGGTGAGCGGCGGGGTGAGTCGATGACATTCCGCGCCGCGCGGCACACGCACATCCTCATCATCGGCGGCGGCGCCATCGGCACGGCGCTCGCGTATCAGCTCGCGCGCGCCGGCCAGAAGGACATATTGCTGGTCGACAAAGCGCAGCTCACGCACGGCTGCACCTGGCATGCGGCCGGGCTCGTCGGGCAACTGCGCGGCAAGAAGAACCTGACACGTCTGATGCAGGATTCGGTGGCCGTGTTCGACCGGCTCGAGCACGAAACCGGCCAGGCGATCTCCTGGAAGAAAGTCGGGAGCCTGCGCCTTGCGGGCAGCCCGTCGCGCTGGAGCGAGATCCGCCGTTCGATGGGCCAGGCGAAGAGCTTCGGCGTGGAGTGCCACGCGCTTTCGGCCGCCGAAGCCGCGGCGCGCTTCCCGTTCATCAACCCCGCCGGCATCGAGGGCGCCGCGTTCATTCCGGGTGATGGCTACATCGATCCGTATTCGCTCACCATGGCCTATGCCAGGGGGGCGCGCGCCAACGGCGCAAGGCTCGAGCAGAACGTGCGCGTCGAGAGCATCGCACGCGACGGGCGGCGCGCCGTGGGCGTGGTCACGGACCAGGGCAGCATCGGCTGCGACATCCTGGTGAACTGCGCCGGCCTGTGGGCGAAGCAGGTCGGGCGCATGGCGGGCATCGATCTCGCCACCAGCGTGGTCGAGCACCAGTACTTCCTCACCGAGAAGAGACTGACATTCGAAGCGGGCCTGACCACGCTGCGTGACCCGGACAACAACTTCTACCTCAAGCCCGACACCGGTTCATTCGCGATCGGCGGCTGGGAGGACGGCACCAGCGGCTTCCATCGCGGCATGCCGCCGCCCTCGTTCGCGCGCGAGCTGCTGCCGCCCAACCTGGAGCGGCTCGAGCGCTTCGCGCTGCCGGCCGCCGCGCGCCTGCCGGTGCTGAACGAGATCGGCATCCAGACGGTGATCAACGGGCCGATTCCGGTCTCGGCCGACGGCGAGCCGCTGATCGGCCTGGCGCCCGGGCTCGACAATTTCTACGTCGCCTGCGGTTTCACGGCGGGCATCGCGGCCTCCGGCGGCGCCGCTCTGGCGCTCGCGAACCTGATCATGCACGGCGATGCCGGCATGGACCTATGGCCCTTCGACGTACGGCGTTTTTCGAGCGCACAGGCGCAGCCACGCTACCTCGAGAAGCGCGCGATCGAGGCCTACGGCGCCTACTACCGGATCCATTGGCCGCTCGAGGAGGCGCAGGCCGCACGCAACCTGCGGCTCTCGCCGCTGCACGAGCCGCTGCGGCGCGCCGGCGCGGTGTTCGGCAGCAAGGCGGGCTGGGAGCGCCCGAACTGGTTCGCGCCCGCAGGCGTTGCCGCGCACGATGAACCGTCGTTCGAGGGCAAACCCAACTGGTTCGGCGCGGTCGGCGCGGAACTCGCGGCCATCCGCCAGCGCGCCGCGCTGATCGACCAGACCTCGTTCGCGAAGTTCGAGATCGCGGGGCATGGCGCCACCGCCTCGCTCCAGCGGATCGCGGCCAACGACCTCGGCGGGCCGCCCGGCAAGGCGGTCTACACGCAGCTGTGCAACGAGCGCGGCGGCATCGAGGCTGACGTGACGCTGATCCATGCTGCGCCTGAGCACTTCTACCTGGTGACCGGTGCCGGCTTCGGCGTGCGCGACTCGGGCTGGGTGGCGCAGCAGCTGGAGCCGGGCGTGACGATCCGCGAGGTCACCGGCAGCCTCGCGACGCTGAACCTGTGCGGACCGCGCGCGCGCGCGATACTGCAGAGCGTCTCCGACGATGCCCTGTCGAACGGGGATTTCCCGTTCCGCTGCGCGCGGCGCATCGACATCGCCGCTGCCAACGCGCTCGCGGTGCGCATCGGCTACGTGGGCGAACTCGGCTACGAACTCTACATCCCGCAGGAATACGCCGCCGGCGTCTACCAGGCGCTCTGGGATGCGGGCCAGGCGCACGGCATCGCCAACGCCGGCTATCGCGCGCTCGAAGCCGCGCGCCTCGAGAAGGGCTATCTCTACTGGTCCGGCGACATCTCGCCCGACTACAACCCCTACGAAGCGGGGCTCGGTTTCTGCGTGGCGCTCGACAAGGGCGAATTCATCGGCCGCGAAGCGCTGCGCGCGATCCGCAGCAAGGGCGTGGCCCGCAAGCTCTGCTCGTTCACGATCGAAGGCTTCGCCCCGCTCCATGGCGGCGAGGCGATCGTGCACGCGGGCGAAGTGGTGGCCTCGACCACCAGTGCCGGCTACGGCCACACGCTCGGCCGGACCATCGCCTTCGGCTACCTGCCCGTGGCGCTGGCTGTCGAGGGCGCGTTCCACATCGAGGCCTTCGGCCACTCGTATGCCGCGACGCGCGGCCCGCGCTGCCTCTACGACGCCAGGCAGGAGCGGCTGCACTCTTGAGCGCCGACGCGGGCACGACCGGCGATGAGCGCGGCCTGGCGCGCGCGCGCCGGGTGATCGACGGACTCGAGCTGTTCGCGCACGCGGACCGCGACGCGTTGGTGCTGACGCGGCTCGGCGGCACCACCAATCTCGTGTTCCGGGTCGACGATGGGACGCGCCACTACGTGCTGCGCGTGCCGGGCAAGGGCACCGAGGAGTACATCAATCGCGCCCACGAAGTGCACGCCGCGCGCGAAGGCGCACGGGTGCAGGTCAGCCCCGAAGTGCTGTATGCCGACTCCGCCGGCGTGATGGTGACGCGGCTGGTCGATGCTGCCGCGACGATGACGCCGGAGAAATTCCGCACGCTCGCCGGCGCGCCCGCGCGCGCCGGCGAGCTGCTGCGCCGGCTGCACCGCTCGGATGCCGCGTTCGCGTTCCGCTTCGAGCTGTTCGCGATGATCGACGATTACCTGAAGGTGCTCGCCGGCAAGGATACTGCGCTGCCCCCGGGGTACCACGACGTAGTGGCGGAGGCCAGCATCGTGCGCGGCGCGCTCGCGGCGCACCCGCTGCCGAACGTAGCCTGCCACTGCGACCCGCTGTGCGAGAACTTCCTCGACACCGGCGAGCGCATGTGGCTGGTCGACTGGGAATACTCGGGCATGAATGATCCGATGTGGGACCTCGGCGACGTCTCGGTCGAGGCCGGGCTCGACGCGGCGCGCGAGGAACAGTTGATCCGCGCCTATTTCGGTGGCGAGGCGCGTCCCGCCGAGCGCGGCCGCATCGTCATCTACAAGGCGATGTGCGACCTGCTGTGGACGCTGTGGGGGCTGATCCAGCACGCGAACCAGAACCCGGCCGAGGATTTCTGGGCCTACGCGCTGACGCGCTTCGGGCGGTGCAAGGCCCTGATGGCGACAGCGGATTTCCAGCGCCACATCGCCGCCGTGCACGCGGGCTGAGCTCCGCCGGCGCCTGCGGCGGCGCTAGCGACCCGCCTTGAAGCGCGTCCACATGCGCGTCAACGCGCGCGTGTAGGCCTGCGAGCGCGGCAGGTCCGCGACCAGCCGCGCCCGCGATCCGGCCGCCGGATAGATGTTGCGGTCGTTGTAGAGCGCGGGCTCGAGCAGCGGATATGCGGCGGCGTTCGCGGTCGCGTAGCGCAGGAAGTTGGCGTTCTTGGCGGCCACGTCCGCGCGCAGCATGTAGTTGATGAACCGGTGCGCGTTGCGCGGATGCACCGCGTCGGCCGGTATCGCCAGATAGTCGAAGTACAGCATCGCGCCCTCGCGCGGGATGCCGTAGCGGATCACCTGGCCGTTGCCCGCCTCGCGCGCGCGGGTGGCCGCCTGCCCGACATCGCCACTCCAGCCGAAGGCGAGGCAGATGTCGCCGTTGGCGAGATCATCGAGGTACGTCGAGGTATCGATGTTGCGCACGTAGGGCCGCACCGCCATCAGCACCCGCTCGGCCGCGGCCAGGTCCTCAGGCGCCTCGCTGTTGGGCTGGCGGCCGAGGTACAGCAACGCGGTGTTCACGGCTTCGTCGGGCGCGTCGATGAAGGTGATGCCGCACTTCTGGAAGTGGCGGATGACCTCCGGGTCGAACAGCATCCGCAGGCTGGCGACCGGCGCCGCCGGCATCGCGGCCCTGATCATCGCCTCGTTGTAGCCGACGCCTGAGGTGCTCAGCAGGTAGTGCGCGCCATACTGGTGCCCCGGGTCGAAGGGCTCGCTCTGTCGCAGGATCGCCGCGTCTATATTGCGCAGGTTCGGCAGCAGCGACTTGTCGAGCTTGAGGAACGCACCGGCTGGAATCTCGCGCGCCATGAACGCCCCGGTCGGCACGACCACGTCGTAGCCCGTCCTGCCGGTCAGGAGCTTGGTCTCGAGCACCGCGTTGGAATCGTAGACGTCGTAGTTGACCTTGATGCCGGTCTCGCGCTCGAAAGCGCGCACCAGTTCGGGGGCGATGTAATCGGACCAATTGTAGACGTTGAGTACTTTTTCCTCCGCGCCCGATTCCTGCGGCGCGCCGCAACCGGCCGTCAACGCGGCCCCGGCTGCCGCACATGCCGTGAGCACCAGCAACGCCGCGGTGCGCGGCTGCACCCACACTCGCGCCGGCGCCATTTGCAAGCCGCTCCGATCGTTCAGATTTGCTGATGTGTCATTCAGTGATCGCATTCGCTGTTACAGCGCCCCGCGCGCAGTATCTCTCCCACGGCAAGGAACCCCGCAGGAACTGAAACTTTCGGCGCACTGGCGGGTTCACTGAGCACGGAGTCCTTAACTTGATTTGACAGGAGAAACACCATGAATACGCACAAGAGCCTCGGTTTCCTCGCGGCCGTCCTGGTGACGGTGGTGCAGGTGGCGATCTTCGCCCACGCGACGACCTCGATCATTGTCTGAGCGGCGGCCATGAAGGCAGCGCGAACCAGGCCGATCCTGATGTCCAGCGGTGCAGCGCGCCGCTGGTCGTCATGGGTCGGGGGCTTGAAGGTCAGCCATGAACTGCGGGTTCTGCAGCGCCGGATCGCCGCCGCCCGGATGGGCGTGAACTCACCCGCTTGAGCCCGGCAGATTTGAGCAGCCGTTAGTTGAATTTCACGCGCAGGACCTCGGCCGTGTGATCGCCGGCCGCCTGCCGGGCTGAGTGTCCCAGCACAAAAACGCATGTTTTCATGCTAGCGCGGAGCCGCGGCCGTGCCAAATCGGAAAATCTATTCAGAACCCAGTGCCGTCGATTGCGTATGCTGGATCGCCGACTCGACCGTGCCCTTGCGGTTCGGATCCCCGGCCCCCGCAGGAATCGGCCACCGGTTCGTAGCGCGCCAGCATCGCCGCGTACACCGAGTTCAGTTCCGGCTCGTACAGGTTCGGACGGATCACGCCTTCGCCCAAGTTATCCAGCAAGACATACTCGGTGGCGCCACCAAAGCTGCGGAACGCCTCCTCGGGCAATCGCGCCCAGATCTCCTGGCTCGATTTCCACACCGCCTTGCGGAAACTCTTGCCCGGCGTATCCGCATGCGTACACGCACGGACCAACGGTTGTCAATACATTAATTCGGATGGTGATGGCGCTGAAGTGCCTTAAAACAAGCCACTCTATGGACTTCGGAGTGTTGCCGGAAGTGCTCGGTTGAGCAAATGGTGAGAGATAGGCACCGGACGAGTACTCCCAAGCGCCTGAATCGATTCCAAAACGCAACTTCACGGCAGTCTGCGTGCCCGCAGCCGTACCCGAAGAAAGTGGCGGCTGGCCTGCATGCCGCCCTCGGTCCCGAAGGTCCGCTCCTGGCGGCTCCTGGTCGCCCATAGACGCCACGTGGCCGGCGGCACGCCGCTGGCAGCAGCCGATTGGAGCTCCGACAACAGTGTGTATAATACACACGATGCAGAGCCGGGAGCTGATACGGTTGCTCGAAGCAGACGGCTGGCGAACCTGCCGCGTCCGAGGAAGCCACCACCAGTTCCGGCACCCGGCCAGGCCCGGCACCGTGACCGTTCCTCACCCGAAAAAGGATCTGGGTATCGGCCTGGTCAAAGCCATTCGCAAACAAGCGGGCGTGTAGAGAGGAATCGGAGATGCGTTATCCCATTGCCATCGAGACAGGCGACAAGCGACACGCCTACGGTGTCGTCGTGCCCGATCTCCCCGGCTGCTTTTCGGCGGGGGATACACTCGAGGAGACCCTGACCAATGCGCGCGAAGCCATTCTTCTGCACCTGGAGGGCCTGCTCGAAGATCAGACGTCGCTGCCGCAGCCATCGGCGCTGGCCACCCTGCAGCGCAAGCGCGAATTCCGTGGTTGGACCTGGGCAGTAGTGGATGTTGACCTCAGCGAACTCGGCGAAAAAGCCACTCGTATCAATATCAGCTTGCCGCAGCGGATACTGCGGGCGATTGATTCGCATGCTCGGAGGAGCGGGGAGACCCGCTCTGGATTCCTGGCGAGGGCAGCTATTGACGCGATGCGCGGTGAAGCCGGCAAACGTTCTGGGGGTCGCCCAGCAAAGTAACCGGAAAACCTAACATTTCGGGCGGGCGGCTGCCCCGGCACGAAGCTCGATACCTGACCTTGGCAGATCTGCTCAAGAAGTTGCGCTGCTCGCGGCGGTCCCTCGAGACCCGGCGCGGTCCGCTCGGCCGGCCCTGGCCGCTTGAGGCCAAGTGCCAGACCATAACCGACGACGCTTGATTTCCGGGCGCGTTATAACTGAGTTCCAACGCCTTATCGCAGCAAAAAAGCTCGCAAGATTACGACATGGCGGCCATGTACATCAGGTGTGTTTAAACCAATGGCCATCTTCCTGGCCAACGCACAGTGGCGGCGGCTCGGCTCATTGGTGGATGTACTGTTCCAGCTGTTCGATCGTCTGCTGCTGCTCGGCGAGCACCGCGCGCACCAGGTCGCCGATCGACAGCATGCCCAGCACCCGCCCGCCCTCGACCACCGGCAGGTGCCGCACGCGTCGATCGGTCATGATCTGCATGCACTGCTGCGCGCTTTGACCGGGTTCGACCGTGATCACCTGCGCCGTCATGATCTGGCTGACGGGTGTATCGCTCGATGAGCGGCCCTTGAGGATCACCTTGCGGGCGTAGTCGCGCTCGGAGACGATGCCGGCGAGTTTCTCGCCCTGCATCACCAGCAGCGCACCGACGCCGTGGTCCGCCATCGATCGTATCGCCTCGAGCACGGGCGCGTCCGGGGTGACGCTGTAGATGGCCCGCGGCTTCCGGCCCAGCAATTGCGCTACCGTAGCCATCACTCCCTCCTCGACCCTCGAGGCCTGGCCCAGCCAGGACGCCGCCTAGGCCGGTTCGACGATCAACACGACACCCTCGACCGCCGTGACGCGCACCGCCGTGCCGGCCGGCAGGTCGGGTCCGCGCACCTTCCAGAACCCGTCGCCGACGCGCGCCTTGCCCGAGCCCTGCACGATCGGTTCGCTGAGCACGCACACTTCGCCGATGTACTGCGCCGAACGCTGGTTCAGCCGCGGCTGCTCGGAAGTTTCGGGGTGCTCGCGCTTCCAGTAGCGCCACGCCGCCAGCGCGCTCAACGACAGCGCCCCGAACAGCAGCAGCTGCAGCTGCCAGCCGATCGGCACCACCAGCAGCAGCGCGCCGACCACGGCCGCCGCGGCCGCGAACCAGATCGCGACCGCACCCGGCATCAGCGCCTCGACGATGCCGAGGATCGCCGCGGCGATCCACCAGTGCCACCATTGCAGACCGGACGCAAAATCGATCATCGCCTGCTCCCCGTTCATGCGAGCGGCAGCGCCGCCGCTAGCGCGTCGCCGCCGTGGTCACCGTCACCCCAGGTGACTTGATCGCATCCCGCGCCAGCTCGGCGATGCCGCCGACCGAGGCCAGGAGCCCGGTGGCCTCCACCGGCATGAAATAGACCTTCTGGTTCGGCGAGCTCGCAAAGGACTTCAGCGCCTCGACGTACTTCTGCGCGACGAAATAGTTGAGCGCCTGCACGTTGCCCTTCGCGATCGCCTCCGAGACCATCGCGGTGGCCTTGGCTTCGGCCTCGGCGGTGCGTTCGCGCGCCTCGGCGGCGCGGAACGCGGCTTCCTTGGCGCCTTCGGCCTGCAGCACCGCGGCCTGCTTCTCGCCCTCCGCCTTCAGGATCGCTGCCTGCCGGAAGCCCTCGGCCTCGAGGATGTTCGCGCGCTTGTCGCGCTCGGCCTTCATCTGCCGGCCCATCGAATCGATCAGGTCCTGCGGCGGCTGGATGTCCTTGATCTCGATGCGCGTGACCTTGATGCCCCAGGGCATGGTCGCATCGTCGACCACGCGCAGCAGGCGATGGTTGATGTCGTCGCGCTTCGAGAGCGTTTCGTCGAGGTCCATCGCGCCGACCACGGTGCGGATGTTGGTCATCGTCAGGTTCACGGTCGCAAGCCGCAGGTTGTCGACCTCGTAGGCGGCCTTGGCGGCATCCTGCACCTGGTAGAACACCACCGCGTCGACGCCGACCATGGCGTTGTCCTTGGTGATGACCTCCTGGCGCGCCACATCGAGCACCTGCTCCATCATGTTCATGCGCCGGCCGACGCGCTCGAAGAAGGGCGTGATCAGGTGGAAGCCCGGCTCGAGCGTTTTCTTGAACTTGCCGAATCGCTCGAGCGTGTACTGGAAGCCCTGCGGCACCGTCAGCCAGGCCTTGGAGACGAACACCAGCACCGCGATCACGATCGCGATCGGCACGAAATTGATGTCGAACCCGAACATTGCACGTACTCCGGCGGCAAGGGGCCGCGTCGGCGACGAGCATACACCCGCCGTGCTGGAGCTATGCGATCAGGCGCCGTTTTTTGAGGTGCACCAGCAGGATAGACACGGCCACCGGCGTCACGCCCGGCAGGCGCGCGGCCTGCCCGAGCGTCGCGGGGCGGATCTCGACGAGCTTCTGCCGCACCTCGTTCGACAGGCCCGCCAGCCGGCCGTAGTCGAGATCGGGCGGGAGCGGGGTGTGCTCGTTGCGCCGGGCGCGCTCGATCTCCTGCTGCGCACGCTCGATGTAGCCCGCGTAGCGTGCGCGCACCTCGAGCGCGGTACGCAGCTGCGGGGCGAGGCGGTCGTCGTCGGCATCGGCGTCGGTGGCATCGGCGAGGCCGGTGTCCGCCGCGTGCGCGCCGAGGAGCGAGCGCACGTCCTCGTAGCCGACGCCCGGGCGGCGCAGCAACTCCATCGCGCTCAGGTCGCGGCTCAACGGCTCGCCGCCCAGCACGCGCGTGCACCAGGCGGCATCCGCATCGGCCACGCGGATGCGCCGTGATTCGAAGCGCGCACTCTCGCTGGCGATCGCCGCGCGTTTAGCAGAGAAGAAACGCCAGCGATCGTCGTCGACGAGCCCGAGCTTGCGGCCGGCCGGCGTGAGGCGCTCGTCCGCGTTGTCCTCGCGCAGCAGCAGCCGGTGCTCGGCGCGGCTGGTGAACATGCGATAGGGCTCGGATGCGCCCTGCGTGACCAGGTCATCGACCAGCACGCCCAGATACGCTTCGCTCCTGCCCGGGATCCACGGCGCCTCGCCGCGCGCGGCGCGCGCGGCGTTGAGGCCGGCGAGCAGGCCTTGCGCGGCCGCCTCTTCGTAGCCGGTCGTGCCATTGATCTGTCCGGCGAAATACAGACCGCGGATGCTGCGGGTCTCGAGCGATGGGTCGAGGTCGCGCGGATCGAAATAGTCGTACTCGATCGCGTAGCCCGGCCGCGTGATGTGTGCCCGCTCGAAGCCCGCGATGCTGCGCACGAAGCGCTGCTGCACGTCGTACGGGAGGCTCGTGGAAATGCCGTTCGGATAGATCTCGTGCGTGCCGAGGCCCTCGGGCTCGATGAAGATCTGGTGTGAGTTGCGCTCGGCGAAGCGCTGAACTTTGTCCTCGACCGAGGGGCAGTAGCGCGGCCCGACACCCTCGATCACGCCGGTGTACATCGGCGAGCGGTCGAGCGCCGAGCGGATGATCTCGTGCGTCCGCTCATTGGTATTGGTTATGTGACAATCGACCTGCTGAGGGTGCTCATTGGCCCTCCCAAGGAACGAGAACACCGGGAGCGGCAAGTCGCTGGACTGCGGTTCCAGACGCGAATAATCGATGCTCCGGCCGTCGATCCGCGGCGGGGTGCCGGTCTTGAGGCGCCCGGTGCGCGGCATGCGTTCGCGCAGTTTCGCGGCCAGCGCGTTCGAGGGCGGATCGCCCGCGCGGCCGCCGGCGTGGTTCTCGAGCCCCACGTGGATGCGGCCGGCGAGGAACGTGCCGACGGTGAGCACGACCGCGCTCGAGGCGAACCCGATGCCGCTGACCGTGACGACGCCGCGCACCCTGTCGCCCTCGAACACCAGGTCGGCGACCTCCTGCTGGAACAGCGCCAGGTTCGGCTGATTTTCGAGGAGCGCGCGCATGGCCTGCTTGTAGAGCGCGCGGTCGGCCTGCGCGCGCGTGGCACGCACCGCCGGCCCCTTGCTCGCATTCAGCGTCCGCCACTGGATGCCGGCCCGGTCCGCGGCGAGCGCCATCGCACCGCCGAGCGCGTCGATCTCGCGCACCAGGTGGCCCTTGCCGATGCCGCCGATCGCCGGATTGCAGCTCATCGCCCCGAGCTGCCCGATGTTCTGCGTCAGCAGCAGTGTGCGCGCACCGCTCCGCGCGGCCGCCAGCGCGGCTTCGCAGCCGGCATGCCCGCCGCCAACGACGATGACCTCATATTCTTCGGAGAGACTCATGCCGGAATGATGCCCTGAATTGCTACCCTGGGCGACTGCCCGGCGCCCGTATCAGCGATCCGAACGCAGCAGCGCCCGCAGCCGCAGCGTGCCGCGGTCGAAAACCGCCAGGAGCGGCGAGCCCTGCCCGGTCATCATGATCGCCACCGACTGGTCCGGCCGCAGCCCGCGCGCCAGCATCTGCTGGCGCAGCAAGGCCTGCGCTTTCGGCTGGCGCAGGCGCACGTCCCGCAGCTGGCCGAGCGATGACAGTTGCGCGCGCAGCGCCGCGAGCCCGGCTGCCCACGGCTTGAAATGCCGCGGCATCTCGATCACGTCGGCGCCGCCCGAAATCGCCGCCATCACGATCGCCTGGCGCTCCTCGGCGGCTTCAGGGAGCGGCGCCCAGACCCAGCGCGGCAGGCTGTACCAGTGCGGCGCCAGCGCCGGATTTTCCGCGAGTGCCCGCGCCCGCTCAGCCGGCTTGAGGTCCGAGGCCTGCACGATCTGCAGCCGGTCCACCGAGAACGCGTAGTACAGCGGCCGCCCATGCCAGAGCGTCACCGTGCCGTAGGCGAGCGCGATCAGCTGCACCGCGACGATCACGCCGATATCGCGCGCGAGCTCGCGCCGGTATTTCAGCGGATTCGCGACCAGGAGCGTCAGCAGCGGACCGAGCGTCAGGTCGACCAGCAGCAGGATCGGCGCCACCTTCAGCGCGTTGCACAGGTACCAGCCCGGCCAGCGGTACCAGCCGAAGTACAGGCCGCCGAACACCAGCGTCAGTACCAGGACGCTCGAGAGCAGGTGCAGGCCGAAAGCCTTGATACGGAAATTCATGGGGCGCTCATGGGATCCGGTCAGCCTGATTCTTCGCGCTACGCAACGCCTCGACCAGCGGCATGCTCTCCATTCGATAGCCGATCGCGGGGCACTCGCGGCTGCTGTCGATCGGGAATGAAGCGGCATCAGTCATGATCGACTCCATCGAATGGGTTACTTGCCGATGCAGAAGCTCGCGAAAATCCTTCCCAGCAGCTCCTCGGTGGTACCGGCGCCGGTGATCTCGCCCAACTCCCGCTGCGCCGCGCGCAGTTCCTCGGCCACCAGCTCGCCCTCGCCCGCCGCACCGCAATGCGCGGCCGCAGCGGCCAGGCGCGCGTCGGTGGCTGCGAGCACCTCGAGGTGGCGCCGGCGC